>NZ_JBICYT010000072.1:0-19516 GCF_043201215.1 Streptomyces sp. NPDC048331
GGTGATCAGCACCGTCCCCTCCGAGGACCAGGCGGTACCCGCGGCCTCCGGCGCCGCTTGCGCAGGCGTCAGGCGGGGAACCAGCACTGCGCCGTTGCGGAGGGCGAGTTGGGGTTCGTCGGTGGGCAGGCCTTGGGCGAGGGGGGTGGGGGTGGTGTCGGTGTCGATGAGGGTGATGCGGCCGGGGTGTTCGTTCTGGGCGGTTTTGACGAGGCCGCGGAGGGTGGCTGCGGTCAGGTCGGTGATGTCTTCGTCGGGGGTGGTGGCGATCGCGTGGTGGGTGAGGACGATGAGGTGGGTGGTGGTGTAGCGGGTGTCGGTGAGCCAGGTCTGGAGGGTGGTGAGGGTGTCGCGGGTGGTGGTGCGGACGGTGTCGGGCAGGTCGGGCCCGGCCAGGTCGGTGTCGGTGGGTGTGGGGGTGGTGATGATCAGGGTGTCGGGGGTTCGGGTGCCGGTGTCCAGGGCGGCCGTCAGGTCGGCGAGGTCCGTGTAGGTGCGGCTGGGCAGGTCGGAGTCGGTGGTGAAGCGGGCGGCGTCGGCACCGAGGGCGGCGACGGTGCCGAGCGAGGTCGTGCCCGTGGATCGGGAGGCCCCCCACACCGTCCGGTAGAGACCGCCGCCGCGCTCCGAGTTGAGCGCGTTGATCTGCCCGGTGGAGACCGGACGGGACGTGAGCGCCCCGATGCGTGCGACGGGCCGGCCGGCCGGGTCGCTCAGCTCCACCGCCACCGATCCCTCGGCCAAGGGGGTCAGGCGCACCCTCAGCTCGGTGGCGCCCACGGCGAACAGCGTCACTTCCGACCAGGAGAACGGCATCCAGGTCCGGCCCTCCTCACCCGCCGGCAGGGCGAAGACCGATGCCTGCAGCGCGGCGTCCAACAGCGCGGGGTGCAGACCGAAGGCGCCCGCCTCCGCGAGCCGCTCCTCCGGGATCCGGACCTCCGCGTGGACGACGGAGTCCGCGTCCGTCCAGGCGGCACGCAGCCCGTGGAACGCGGGACCGTAGGCGACACCGCTCGCGGCGGCGTCGTCGTAGAACTGCCCCAGGTCGAGCGGCTGCGCGTCCCGCGGCGGCCAGGTGCCGAACTCGAAGGCGGGGACAGCGGTGCCCCGGGTGAGTCGAGCCGTGGCGTGGTGGGTCCACGGGTGGTCCGGGAGCGTGTCCTCAGGGCGGGAGTAGACGTGTGCCGTACGGTCGCCCGCGGCGTCCGGGGCCTCGACCAGCAGGTGCAGCTGGACACCGCACGCATCGGGGATCGGGAGCGGAGCCTGAAGCGTCAGGTCCGCGATGGTGTCGTGCCCGGTGTGGTTGCCGGCCTGCGTCAGGAGCTCGATGTACGCGGTGCCCGGCAGGAGGACGGAATCGTGGACGGCGTGATCGGCGAGCCACGGGTGCGTACGCAGCGCGATGCGGCCGGTGAGGGTGAGTGTGTCGGAGTCCGGCGACGGGATGACCGCGCCGAGCAGCGGGTGATCGGCGGCGCCGAGACCGGCAGCCTTGACATCCCCCGCGGAGCGCACCGGGTCGAGCCAGTGGCGCTCGCGCTGGAAGGCGTAGGTCGGCAGGGGGACGAGGTTCTGGGTACCGGTTGTGGTGGTGGTGGTGGTGCCGAGGACGCGGTTCCAGTCCAGGGTGTGGCCCTGGACGTGGAGGAGGCCGAGGTTGCGCAGGAGTTGTGCCGGCTCGCCGTGGTTGCGGGCGAGGGAGCCGACGACGATCCCGCCGTGCTCCGCGCTTCCGTCGGTCAGCGGCATCGACAGGACCGGGTGGGCGGAGATCTCCACGAAAACGGTGTGACCGTCCTCCAGGAGCTGGTTCAGCGCCCGGTCGAATCGGACCGGCTCCCGCAGATTCCGGCACCAGTAACCGCTGTCCAACTCCGCGCCGTCGGCGACCTGACCCGTCACCGTCGAATAGAACGCAAGATCCGCAGACCTCGGAACGATCCCCTCGAAACCGTCCGCGAGAGCGGGCAGCAGCGGGTCCATCTGGGCGTTGTGGGACGCGTAGTCCACATTGATCCTGCGGGCGTAGACGTCCCGCCCGGAAAGCTCCGCGACGATCGCGGCGATCGCGTCCGCCCGGCCGGAGATGACGGTCGAGCCAGCCGTGTTCACCGCGGCGATCGACAGAGCGTCACCGTACGGGGCGACGAACCCCTCGACCTCGGCGACCGGGCGTTCGATCAGAGCCATACCGCCCTGACCCGCACACGCCAACACCGCCTGCGAACGCTGCGCCACGATCTGAGCGCCCTGCTCCAAGGACAGAGCACCGCTCACCACGGCGGCGACCACCTCGCCCTGTGAGTGACCCACCACCGCAGCCGGCTCCACCCCCAGCGAACGCCAGACCGCCGACAGACCCACACCCATCGCGAACAACGCCGGCTGGACCACGTCCACCCGATCGAACGGCGGATGATCACCGTCCTCCCCGGCGAGGACCTCACGGACCGACCAGCCCGTGAACGGACGCAACGCCACATCACACGCATCGACGGCCTCGGCGAACACCGGGTTGCGGGCCAGGAGTTCCCGGCCCATGCCGACCCACTGCGAGCCCTGACCGGGGTACACGAACACGACCTTGCCGCGCTCCCGCGCCGTCCCGGTCACGACCGCGTCGTGCGACCGGCCCTCCGCCAGCGCACGCAACGCCTCGACCAGCCCCGCGGAGTCCTCGGCGACCACGCTCGCCCGCGACTCGAAATGCGAACGATGACGAGCCGCCGTCACCGCCACATCGACCGGCGGAACCCCCTGGTTGTCCTCCAGCCACGAAGCCCAGTTCGCCGCCTGCTCCCGCAACGCGACCTCGTCACGCCCCGAAACCACTACCGGAACCGGCCCCGACGGCCGCTCCGCCGCAGCGGTCGCGCGCACCGGCGGCTCTTCGAGCACGACGTGAGCGTTCGTACCGCTGATGCCGAAGGAGGAGATACCGGCCCGACGCGGACGTGCCTCGTCGTACTGCCACCGACGGGCTTCCTGGAGCAACCGGAGACCGCTGCCGTCCCAGTGGATGTGGGGGCTCGGCGCGTCCGCGTACAGCGTCTTGGGCAGGGTCTCGTGCTGGAGCGCCAGAACCATCTTCATCACACCGGCAACACCGGCCGCGGCCTGGGCGTGCCCGATGTTCGACTTCGACGAGCCGAGGTGGACCGGACGGCCGGGCTCCCGGCCCGGGCCGAAGACCTCGGCCAGCGCGCCCGCCTCGATCGGGTCGCCCAGTGTGGTGCCCGTACCGTGTGCCTCGATCGCGTCGATGTCGGCGGGCGCCAACCGCGAGGCCGCCAGCGCCTCCTGGATCACCCGCTGCTGCGCCGGCCCGTTCGGGGCCGTCAGGCCCTGGCTGCGGCCGTCCTGGTTGACCGCCGAGCCGCGCATGACGGCGAGGATCCGGTCGCCGTCGCGTTCGGCGGCCGACAGGAGCTTCAGCACCAGGACGCCGGCGCCCTCCGCCCAGCCGGCACCGTCGGCGTCCGCCGAGAACGACTTGCAGCGTCCGTCCGGAGCCATGCCCTTGAACTGGCTCGACTCGACGAACATGGAGGGGTGGGTCATGACCGTCACACCGCCGGCCAGGGCCAGTTCGCACTCGCCGGAGCGCAGTGCGGCAGCCGCCGCGTGCATGGCCACGAGCGACGAGGAGCAGGCCGTGTCGATGGTGATCGACGGGCCCTGCAGGCCGAGGACGTACGAGACGCGGCCCGAGATGACGCTGCTGGAGATACCGGTGCCCTGGTGCCCGTCCAGGTAGTCGTAGCCGGTCTGTTCGTCGGAGTAGTCGGCGCGCATCGCCCCGACGTACACGCCGGTCCGGGAGCCGTTGACGCTCTCCGCCGGGATGCCCGCCCGCTCCAGCGCCTCCCAGGAAGCCTCCAGCATCAGTCGCTGCTGCGGGTCCATCGCCTGAGCCTCGCGCGGCGATATGCCGAAGAACTCCGCGTCGAAGCTCTCCAGATCGCTCAGGAATCCGCCGGAATGCGCATAACTCTTTCCACGGGTTTCCGGGGACGGATCGTACAGGTCGAGATCCGCCCACCGCTCCGGGAATTCGCCGATGGCGTCCCCGCCCTGGGAAAGCAGCTGCCAGAATTCATCGGGAGTACTGATGCCGCCGGGAAATCGGCATGCCATCGACACGATCGCGATCGGCTCGAAATGCCGTTCCTCGAGTTCGGCGTTCCGCTGCTGCAGTTGCAGCACAGCGGCCATCGCGCGGCGCAGCCGGTCCTCGTTCGCGTTCGCGTTCATGAAGTTCTCCACAGTGAGGTTTCTTGCGGGCTTTCCTGGGTGAGAATGCAAAACAACCGACATGATGGCTTGTTGTGGCCAGTTCGTCGGTGTGGTCTGGTCATTCGTCTGCGTCGATCCGGTCAGACCGCCGGGGTGTAAAAATGTCGTCCCGAATTGTTTCGCGCCAGGTGTGACCCGGGTGCGGATGGTGAACTTGTTGTATATATTTCAGGAATCCAGCTGTGAGCCTGCTAGAGCTGGAGATGAAAGTCAAGGCTCTCCAGTGCCGCTGCATCGCCGGTCGAGCGGGAATCAAGACTTCCTGGGTTGGATGTATGGCGGAAATTTAATTCACCGGACGGGGGAGTAATGAGAACCGGAACTGATGTGTGCCTGTTCGTGTTCCATCACGCAGGGGGTTCCACGTCCGCGTTCCGTGAGTGGCCGCGACTGTTCCCTCCGGAATGGGACGTGCGGGCCATGGAAGCCCCGGGCCGTGGCTTCGCGTCGCGGACGCCTGCCGCACGGAGCATGGACGAACTGGTGGAGGTGTTCCTGCGGACCGTCGGCCCTCGGGCGGCGGAGGGCCCGTACGCGCTCTTCGGCCACAGCATGGGGAGCCTGGTCGCGTACGAACTCACCAAGCGGCTCAGCGCGCTGGGCCGTCCTCCGCTGTGGCTGGGAGTGTCCGGCAACGGAGCTCCGCGACCCGGACAGGGCGTCTTCGCGCCCGGCAGTGGTATCGCCGTCGGCGGCAGTACCGACGACGGTCTCCGCGGCCGGCTCGCCGGCCTGGGCGGCACACCGGCCGGGGTCTTCGACGACCCCGAGGTGTGGGAGGTGTTCGAGCCGATCATCCGCAACGACCTGCGGGTGGTGGAGTCCTGGCGGGAGGAGCGGGTCATCTCACCGCTGCCCGTCGCGCTGTCCGCGTACGGGGGGACCACGGACCACGCGGTCCCGGTGGAACGGCTGGCCGGCTGGGCCCGGCACGCCGACAGGTTCCTCGGTGTGCGTACCTTCCGGGGCGGACACTTCTACCTTCTCGACGAGGCGCGTGCCGTGGTGGAGGCCATCACCGCGGACATCCGTGCGGCCGGTGTACCGGCGGTCGAGGCCGTCTGAGCCGGGGCCCGCGTTCGCGGGGTGCCGCATCCCCGGTGCGACGGAACGCGGGGGGGGGGGGGGGGGGGGGGGGGGGGGGGGCGGGGGCGCGGCGGGCCCCCCCCGCGCGCGGGCGGCGCAGCGGGGGGGGGGGGCCCCCCGCCGCGGGGGGGCGGGGGGGGGGGGGGGGGGGCCCGCCCCCCCCCCCCCCCCCCCCCCCCCCCCCCCGCGTCTCCGGGGACCGACAGGCGTCAGACGGCTGCCTTGGTCGTCTCGTCGGCCCGAGCTCCGGTTCCGGCCGTTGCCGCTACCGGAGCCGTCGCCGCTGCCGGAGCCGCTGTCGCGGCACGCTCGGCGCGGTGCAGCAGCGCCGACGCCACCACCCCGCCGAGCAGCACGGCGGCCGCGGCGACGAGCTGGCTGGTCTCCAGACCGGAGGCGATGGCGTCCCGGGCGCGTTCCCGCTCCGCCTCGGAACCTCCGCCGGCCAGCACGGCGGGCAGCGTCGCGACGCCCACCCCCGCCAGCAGCACGTTCAGGCGGGACGTGAGGACGGCGCCGAGCACCGCCACACCCAGACCGTTGCCGAACTCGGAGAGCGTGCTGTTGACGCCCGAACCCATACCGGCCTTCTCGGGCGGAATGGCAGCCATGATCGCCACGGCCATGCTCGGAAGGGAGAGCCCGATGCCCACACCCAGCACGAGCAGCGCGACCAGGAGACCGCTGTACGAGGAACCGAGGAGAGCCACGCCCGTGAGACCGACCGCCATCAGCCCCATACCGCAGATCACACCACCCGCGGAGCCGAGCTTGGCCAGCAGCTTGGGACCGACACCCGAGAGGTTGAGCACGACGATGATCAGGGCCAGCGGAGCCATGCGGAGACCGGCCTCCAACGGACCGTAACCCATGACGAACTGCAGGTGCTGCGTCAGCAGGAACAACGAGCCGCCCATACCGAAGGCGAGGAGCAGCGCGCCGGTCACGGCGCCGACGAACCGCTGGTTGCGGAAGAACCCCATGTCGAGCATCGGATACGGGACGCGGCGCTCCCAGACGATGAAGACGACCATGGCCACCACACCGACCAGCGCGGCGACCAGGGTGCGGGCCGACGTCCAGCCCTGCTCCGGACCGGAGATGATCGCGAAGACGATGCTGCCCATACCGGCCATCGACAGCACGGCGCCGATCACGTCCGGTCGCTCACCCAGCGGGTTCTTCGACTCGGGCACCAGCTTGATGACGAAGACGATGCCGATGAGCGAGACGGGAAGGTTGATGAGGAAGATCGATCCCCACCAGAAGTGGTTGAGCAGTGCCCCGCCGACCAGCGGACCGACCGCGAAACCGAGCGCACTCACCGCCCCCCAGATGGAGATGGCCTTCATGCGCTCCGCGTCGGCGAAGACCTGCACCACGACGGCGAGGGTCGTCGTCAGCAACAGCGCGCCACCGATGCCCATACCCGCGCGGGCGGCGATCAGCTGAGAGGCGGTCTGGGAGAGGCCGGCCGCCAGAGAGCCGAGGCCGAAGAGCGCCAGGCCGATCGCCAGCATCTTCTTGCGGCCGTACCGGTCGGCCGCACTGCCGGCCGTCAGCAGCATGCCCGACAGCACGAGGGCATAGGCGTTGATCATCCATTGGATGTCGGAGATGTCCGCGTCCAGTTCCGAGGACAGGGAAGGGATCGCCACATTCAGGACTGTGTTGTCCAGGTACACGGTGAGCTGGGCGACGCAGATGACTGCGAGGATCAGCCAGCGCCGGGGGTGGCCTTGCTGTGCCGCCTCGGGGGGAACGGCTTCGGTCGTGGTCGCCGTCATAGAGAAACTCCTTGGGGGAGAGTGCGTGTCCGGCTGTCCCCGCCCCGCGCCTGACGCCCAGGAGGGGCGCTGGACAGCAGCAAGTAACACTAGGAAGTTCCGCTACAGGCGGGCTCGAGTCCTGGTGGTGCGACCCCGTCCGGCCGTGCGGTCAGCTTCGGCTCGAGCCCACCTCCAGAGCCCGCCGTGAGGCTGGTGAGCCGGATCAGCGCGCGCGGATACGGATCGGCACGCGTGAACGAGGCCGACCACCAGCGCCGGCGACCGACAGATCTCAGAGGCGTGGGCCGCCCGGCGCGGGGCGACCCTTCCGCCATCGGGTGATCCGGCCCGGACCGGCATCGAGCTTCAAGGAAGTGCAGATGAGCTTTGCCAACGTGAGCAGCGACAAGGGGTCCGCCCCGGCCGGTTCCGCTTCCGGCCCGGAGAACGGTGCCATGACCGCCGACGGCATCGCCCACGTGCTGCGCGAAGCCGTCGCCGACCTGCTCGAAGTGCACGTCGAAGCCGTCAGTACGAGCCTCCCGCTGAGGAGCCTCGGACTGGACTCCGTGCGGACCATGGCCCTCCTCGGCCGGATCGCCGCATGGCTGGGACGCCCCGTCCCCGCCTGGGTCGTCTGGCAGTACCCCACCGTGGCCGCCCTCGCCGGCCACCTCGCGGGCGACGAACGACCCGCGGCCGCCGTCCCGCCCGCCCGCACCCGCAGCCACGCGCAGGAACCGATCGCCGTCGTCGGCCTCGGCTGCCGGCTGCCCGGCGGGATCGAGACCCCCCAAGAGCTGTGGCAGAGCCTCCTCGACGGCGTCGACGCCGTACGCGAAGTGCCCCGGGACCGCTGGAACGCCGACGAGTGGCTCGACCCGGATCCCCGCGCACCCGGCCGGATGACCACCCGCTGGGGTGGCTTCCTCGACGACGTCGCGGGCTTCGACGCCGAACTGTTCCGCATCTCGCCCGCCGAAGCCCGCCAGATGGACCCGCAGCAGCGGATGACCCTCGAGACCGCCTGGGCCGCGATCGAGGACGCCCGGATCGTCCACGACGACCTCGCGGGCAGCCGCACCGGCGTGTTCATCGGCACCATGGCACAGGAATATCACCTGGCCACCGGCGCCGACCCGGACAACATCGCGACCCACTCCGCCACCGGCTGGGACAACTCGATCATCCCCGCCCGCGTCGCCTACACCCTCGGCCTGCACGGCCCCGCCCTCGCCGTCGCCACCGCCTGCAGCTCCTCGCTGACCGCCACCCACCTCGCCGTCCAGAGCCTGCGCTCCGGCGAATCCGACCTCGCGCTCGCGGGCGGCGTCAACGTCATGCTCAGCCCGCACACCACCGTGGCCATGACCAAGTTCGGCGGAATGAACCCCGACGGCCAGTGCCGCGCCTTCGACGCCGCGGCCGGCGGCTACGTACGCGGCGAGGGCTGCGGCATCGTCGTCCTGCGCCGCCTGTCCGACGCGCTTGCCGCGGGCGACCGCGTCTACGCCGTCATCCGCGGCAGCGCCGTCAACAACGACGGCGCCTCCAACGGGCTCACCGCGCCCAACCCCGAGGCCCAGGTGGAGGTGCTGCGCGCCGCCTGGGAGGACGCCCGCGTCTCCCCCCAGCACGTCGCGTACGTCGAGGCCCACGGCACCGGCACCCTCCTGGGCGACCCCATCGAAGCCGAAGCCCTGGGCACCGTCTTCGCCCCGGGCCGCGAGGAACCCCTGCGGATCGGCTCGGCCAAGACCAACTTCGGGCACCTGGAGCCCGCCGCGGGCGTCGTCGGCCTGATGAAGACGGCCCTCGCCCTGCACCACGGCGAACTCCCCGCCAGCCTCCACTTCGAGACCCCCAACCCACACATCGACTTCGAGGCCGCCCGCCTCGCGGTCGTGGCCGACCGCAGCCCCTGGCCGCACGGCGGCCGCCGCTACGCCGGTGTCAGCGGCTTCGGCTTCGGCGGCACCAACGCCCACGTCGCCCTCGAAGAGGCCCCGTACCGACGGCGGATGCTCGTACCGCTCGCCGCCGACACCGGCGAGGAGCTACGTGAGGCCGCCGAGGCCCTGACCACCCGCGCCGCCGACGGCCACGGCTGGTACGCCCCCGAACTCCTCGCCCGCGCCACCGGCACCCGGCGCCTCGTCGCCGCCGTCACCCACCCGAACGAACTCGCCGACACCCTGCGCGAGCGCCTCGACGCCCTCGATGCCCGCCCCCCGCGCAGCCCCGGCACCCGCCCCTCGCTCGCCTTCTTCTTCTCCGGCCACGGCTCCCAATGGCTCGGCATGGGCCGCGACCTGCTCGCCGAACCCGCCTTCCGTACCGTCCTCGACGCCTGCGACACCGCGATCCACGAGGTCACCGGCTGGTCTGTCGTCGAGGAACTGCTCGCCGGGCCCGACACCTCCCGGCTGGAGCGCACCGACGTGGTGCAGCCGGTCCTGTTCGCCGTCCAGGTCGCCCTCGCCCGCACCCTGGAAGCCTGGGGCCTGGAACCCCGCACCGTCTTCGGCCAAAGCATCGGCGAGGTCGCCGCCGCAGTCGTGGCCGGCGCCCTGCCGCTGCGCGAAGGCGCCCGACTCATCGGCACCTGGTCGCAGCTGATCGCCGAACGCGCGAGCGGCCACGGAACCCTCCTCGTCTGCGAACTCCCGCTGGATCAGGCCCGGGAGACAGTCGCCCGACACGGCGGCACGATCTCCCTCGCAGGCCACCTCGCCCCCGGGCAGTGCGCCCTGTCCGGCCCCCTGGAGGCCGTGTCCGCCGTGGAGCGCGAGCTCGCCGAGTCGGGCGTGCGCTGCCAGCGCGTCCACATCGACTACGCCTCCCACAGCGAGCAGCTCGCCGAGCTCGCTCCCGAACTGGAACGCCGCCTGGGCGCCCTGGACACCCGCACCGCCGCCATCCCGTTCTGGTCGACCGTCACCAACGGCTTCGTCGACGGCACGGACCTCGACGCCGGGTACTGGGCCCGCAACATGCTGGCACCGATGCTGATCGCCGAAGCCGTCACCGCGCTCGCCGACGAACGCGGCCTGGCCATCGTCGAGATCGCCCCGCACCCCGTCGCCCGGCACTCCCTCAAGCGCACCCTGACGACACTCGCCGAAGCCTGTGACGGCGCGGGCACCGCCGAGGGCACCCCGATCGCCGGCCCCTCGTACGTACTGGCCACCGGCCGCCGCGACCGCCCTGCCCGGCGCTCCCTCGAGGACGTCGCCGCCCGCCTGTGGTGCGAGGGCTACGACGTCGACTGGGGCGCCGTCACCGGCCGGCGCCGGCCGCCCACCGCCACCGCCCCCGTCGCCGTGACCGTGTCGGGCAAGAACCCCCGGGCCCTCGCCGCGAACGCCGCCCGCCTCGCGGACCGGCTGGCCGACGCGAACACCATCACCCTGCTGGACGCCGCGTACACAGCCGCAGGTCGTCGCCCCCACCTCGCACACCGGGCCGTCGCCGTCGCCACCTCCGCCCCCGACGCCGCCGAGGCCCTGCGGGCCCTGGCCGAGGGCGCCCCCCACCCGGCCCTGGCCGAGGGCACCGCCCGTCCCGGCGACCTGGCGATGCTGTTCACCGGCCAGGGCAGCCAGCGGCTCGGCATGGGCCGCGCGCTCTACTCCGCCTTCGACGGGTTCCGACAGGCCTTCGACGAGGTGTGCGCGGAGCTCGACCAGCACCTGCGGATGCCGCTCGTCGCCGTCCTGTTCGCCGACCCCAAGGGCGTCGACGCGGCTCTCGTCCACGAGACCGAGTTCACCCAGCCCGCCCTGTTCGCCGTCGAGGTCGCGCTGTTCCGGCAGTGGCAGGCCTGGGGCGTCACCCCGCGCGTCCTGGCCGGACACTCCGTCGGCGAGGTCGCCGCCGCCCACGTGGCCGGAGTGATCGGCCTCCCCGACGCGGCCCGTCTCGTGGCCGCCCGCGGCCGCCTGATGCAGGCCTGCGAACGCGGCGGCGCCATGGCGTCCGTCGAGGCCTCCGAAGCCGAGGTGCTGGAGGCCCTCACCGCGGCCGCCGCGGAGGGCCGGATCTCGGTCGCCGGGCTCAACGGCCCCCGCCAGACCGTGGTCAGCGGCGACGCCGCCGCGGTCGCCGCCGTCGTCGACCGCTTCCGCGACCAGGGCCGCCGCACCCGCCGGCTCGAGGTCTCCCACGCCTTCCACAGCCCGCACATGGACGCGATGCTCGACGCCTACCGGGACATCGCCCAGGACTGTGTGTTCCACGCCCCGCTGATCCCCCTCGTCTCCACCGTCACCGGCACCTGGATGGGCCCCGACCTCGCCGCCGGCGAGGGTTTGCGCGACGCCGAGTACTGGGTCCGCCAGGTCCGCGAAGCCGTCCGCTTCGTCGACGCCATGGCCACCCTGGAACAGGCCGGCATCACCCGATACCTCGAATGCGGTCCCGCCGCCGTGCTCTCGGCGATGGGCGCCGGCTGCGTCCGGCAGGAGGCCCCCTTCATCGCCTCCCAGCGCGCCGAGGACACCGACCCGGCCCGCACCCTCGTCCAGGCACTGGGCACGCTCCACGTCTGCGGCGAACCCGTCGACTGGTGCGAGGTGTTCACCGCGACCGGCGCCGCCGTCACCGACCTGCCCCCGTACGCCTTCCAGCGTGAGCGGTACTGGATCGACGCACCCGACCCGTCCCGGCGCACCCGGCCCACGGCCGACGAGGCCCTGTGGCAGGCCGTCGGCACCGGCGAGGCCGAGCGTGTCGCCGAGGTCCTCGGCCTCACCGACGGTTCCGCTCTCGCCCCCCTGCTGCCCCACCTGGCCGCCTGGCGCGAACGCCAGGACCACGCGCACACCATCGCCGACCGGCTCTACGAGGAAACCTGGCACCCCGCCCCGACGGTCGCCCGGGCCCGGCCCGCGGCACCCGAGCCACTCACCGTCGCCCCTGCCACCCCACGCACCTCTGCCGTCCCCGGCGTCCCCGGCGGGGACTGGCTCCTGGTCGCCCCCGCCGGCGCCCGGGACCTCGTGGACGCCGTCGGAGCGGCCCTTGCCGCCACCGGCGCGACCGCCCACCACCTGCCGGCCCACGAGGACCGCACCGCGTACGCGTCCGCGCTGACCGCGCTCGCCGCGGAACTCGGCGACCGGTCGCTCGGCGGAGTCCTCACCCTCACCCCGACGGACACCACCGCACACCCCGCCCACCCGGCCACCACCGTCGGCGCCGCCCAGACCCTCGCCCTCGTCCAGGCCCTCGGCGACGCCGCCGTCCGCGCCCCGCTCTGGATCGTCACCCAGGGCGCCGTCCACGCCGCGCCGGCCGATCCCGCCCCCAGCCCCGAGCAGGCCCTGGCCTGGGGCCTCGGCCACGTCATCGCCCTGGAGCACGGCACCCGCTGGGGCGGCCTCGCCGACCTGCCCGCCGACCCCGCCCAAGCGTTGGCCACCGCCGCGCAGCTCGCCGCCGCCGTCACCACCGCCACCGCCGAGGAACACCTCGCCCTGCGCCCCGGCGGCGGATACGTCCGCAGGCTGCGCCGCGCCACCGCGCCGATCGCCGCCCCCTGGGCCCCCCGCGGCACCGTCCTGATCACCGGCGGCAGCGGCGCCCTCGCCGGCCACCTCGCCCAGCACCTCGCCGAACGCGGAGCCGAACACCTCGTCCTCGTCTCCCGCCGCGGCCCCGCCGTCGAAGGCGCCGCCGAACTCACCGCCCGCCTCCAAGCCGCCGGCGCCCGCGTCACCCTCGCCGCCTGCGACCTCACCGACCGGGAACAGACCCGGCGCCTCCTGGCGGACATCGACGCCGGACAGCCGCCCCTGCGCGCCGTCTTCCACACCGCGGGCATCCTCGACGACCGGCTCCTCGACCGGATCGACACCGCGGCCCTCGCCGCCTCGGCGGCCCCCAAACTCGGCGCGGCCCGCCTGCTCGCCGAACTCACCCGCGGACACGAACTCGACGCCTTCGTCCTGTACTCCTCCGTCGTCGGTGTCCTCGGCAACCTGGGCCAGGCCAACTACGCCATGGCCAACGCCGCCCTCGACGCCTACGCCGCCACCCTGCGCGCCGACGGCCTGCCCGCCCTCAGCCTCGCGTGGGGACCCTGGGCCGAAGGCGGCATGACCCACGGAGCCGCCGAAACCCAGCTGCGCGCCGCCGGGCTCACCCCCATGGCCGCCTCCCACGCCCTCACCGCACTCGACGCGGCGCTCGCCGGCGGCCGCTCCCTCGTCGTCGCCGACATCGACTGGCAGCGGGCCGCCCCCCACTACGCCCAGACGCGCCCGCGCCGCTACCTCGACGAGATCCCCGAGGCCCGCGCAGCCCTGGCGGGCAGCGCTCCGGCCGCGACCACCACCGACGAGAACCCGCTGGTGAGCACCCTCGCGGCGCTGCCCGCCGAGGAGCGCGAGCCCCACGTACGCGCCCTGCTCGCCGCCGAGGCGGCCGCCGTCCTCGGCGTCACGAACCCCGAATCCCTCGACCCGGAACGCGGATTCAAGGACCTCGGCTTCGACTCGATGATGTCCATCGACTTCGCCGGACGCGTCCAGAGGCGGACCGCCGTCACCACCCCCAAGACGCTCGTCTTCGACTGCCCGAACCTGCGCACCGCCACCGACTGGCTGCTCGCCGCACTCACCCCCCATGACGCGGCCCCCACCCGCCCGGACCGCCCCGCGGACCGGCCCGCCGGCCGTACCGACGAGCCGCTCGCCATCGTCGGCGTCGGCCTGCGCATGCCCGGCGGAGCACACGACCTCGACAGCCTCTGGTCCGTCCTCGCCGAGGGCCGCGACACCGTCACCCCCGTACCCGCGGACCGCTTCGACATCGACGCCTTCCACGACGCGGACCCGGACGCGGAAGGCCGCACGTATGCCCGCCACGCCTCCTTCCTCGACGACGTCGCCCACTTCGACGCCGCCTTCTTCGGCATCAGCCCGCGCGAGGCCGAACCGATGGACCCCCAGCATCGCCTCCTCCTCGAAGCGGCCTGGACCTCCCTCGAGGACGCCGGGATCCAGCCCCGCGAGCTGCGGGACTCCCGTACAGGCGTCTTCGTCGGCGCGGGCGTCGGCGAGTACGGCAAGTACCGGCAGAGCGGGTCGCCCGACACCTACACGCTGACCGGCACCCTTCCCAGCTTCAACGCGGGCCGCCTCTCCTACCACCTCGGCCTCCAGGGTCCGGCCCTCTCCGTCGACACCGCCTGCTCCTCCTCCCTCGTCGCCCTGCACCTGGCCTGCGAGGCGCTGCGCAGCGACGAGTGCGAACTCGCCTTGGCCGGCGGCGTGCAGGTGCTCGCCGACCCGGGCGCCTTCATCGCCCTCAGCCGCTCGCACGCCCTGGCCCCGGACGGCCGCAGCAAGACCTTCTCCGCCGAAGCGGACGGCTACGGCCGCGGCGAGGGCGTCGGCGTACTCGCCCTCATGCGACTCTCCGACGCGCGGGCACAGAACCGCACGGTTCTCGGCGTCATCCGCGCCACCGCCATCAACCACGACGGCGCCAGCAGCGGCATCACCGCCCCCAACGGCACCTCCCAGCAGAAGGTCATCCGCGCCGCCCTGGACTCGGCCGGTCTCGCGCCGACCGACGTCGACTACGTCGAATGCCACGGCACGGGCACCTCACTGGGCGACCCGATCGAGGTGCAGGCGCTGGCCGCCGTCTACGGCGAGGGCCGCGGGCCCGGGCAGGAGCTGGGGCTCGGCACCGCCAAGAGCGTCATCGGCCACCTGGAGTCGGCGGCCGGTGTCGCCGGCGTCTGCAAGGTGCTCGCCTCCTTCCGACAGGACGCCCTTCCGGCCACGCTCAACAGCTCCCCGCGCAACCGGAACATCGCCTGGGACGAGCTTCCGGTCCGGGTCGTCGACTCGCTCACGGCCTGGGAGCGGGACGCCTCGCGGCCGCGGCGTGCGGGTGTGTCCTCGTTCGGTCTGAGCGGTACGAACGCCCACGTCGTCCTGGAGGAGCCGCCTGCCGTCGCTCCGCAGCCGGTCGTTGATGAGGTACGGCCGGTTCCGGTGGTGGTTTCGGGGCGTGACGAGGTCGCGTTGCGGGAGCAGGCGGCGAACTGGGCTTCGTGGCTGGATGGCCGTGCCGGCGTTCCGGTGGCCGATGTGGCGGTGACGGCGGCTCGTCATCGTTCGCATTTCGAGTCGCGGGCGAGCGTGGTCGCCGAGGACTCCGCGGGGCTGGTGGAGGCGTTGCGTGCGCTGGCGGAGGGCCGGTCCCACGACGCGGTGGTCACGGGTTCGGCCGCACGCCGCGGCAAGGTCGTGTTCGTGTATCCGGGCCAGGGTTCGCAATGGGTGGGCATGGGGCGTGGGCTTCTGGCACACAGCCCGGTGTTCGCCGAGGCCGTCGATGCGTGTGATGTGGCGTTGCGTCCGTTCACGGGTTGGTCGGTCCGTGAGGTCCTCGCGGGGGAGGACGGTGATCATCCGCCGTTCGATCGGGTGGACGTGGTCCAGCCGGCGTTGTTCGCGATGGGTGTGGGTCTGTCGGCGGTCTGGCGTTCGCTGGGGGTGGAGCCGGCTGCGGTGGTGGGTCACTCGCAGGGCGAGGTGGTCGCCGCCGTGGTGAGCGGTGCTCTCACTGTGGAGCAGGGTGCGCAGATCGTGGCGCAGCGTTCGCGGGCGGTGTTGGCGTGTGCGGGTCAGGGCGGTATGGCTCTGATCGAACGTCCGGTCGCCGAGGTCGAGGGGTTCGTCGCCCCGTACGGTGACGCTCTGTCGGTGGCGGCGGTGAACACCGCGGGCTCGACCGTCATCTCCGGCCGGGCGGACGCGATCGCCGCGATCGTCGCGGACCTGTCGGAGCGGGACGTCTATGCCCGCAGGATCAACGTGGACTACGCGTCCCACAATGCCCAGATGGACCCGCTGCTGCCTGCTCTCGCGGACGGTTTCGAGGGGATCGTTCCGAGGTCTGCGGATCTTGCGTTCTATTCGACGGTGACGGGTCGGGTCGCCGACGGCGCGGAGTTGGACGGCGGTTACTGGTGCCGGAATCTGCGGGAGCCGGTCCGTTTCGACCGGGCGTTGAACCAGCTCCTGGAGGACGGTCACGGCGTGTTCGTGGAGATATCCGCGCACCCGGTCCTGTCGATGCCGCTGACCGACGGGAGCGCGGAGCACGGCGGGATCGTCGTCGGCTCGCTCAGCCGCCGTGACGGGACCCCGGCACAGCTGCTGCGCAACCTCGGCCTCCTCCACGTCCAGGGCCACACCCTGGACTGGAACCGCGTCCTCGGCACCGGAAACCTCGTGCCGCTGCCCTCGTACGCCTTCCAGCGCGAGCGTTTCTGGCTCCCCGTACCCAAGGCATCCGGCGACGCCGGTTCCCTCGGCCTCGAAGCCTCCCGGCACCCGTGGCTCGGCGCGGCCATCGAACTGGCCGACACCGACAGCCACGTCTTCACCGGGCGCCTCTCCCTGACCGACCAGCCCTGGCTGCGCGACCACACCGTCTTCGGATCCGTCATCGTCCCCGGCACCGGCCTGCTCGAGCTGGCCACGGCCGCGGCCCACGAGGCCGGGGCCGTCGGCATCGCCGAGCTCACCCTCGCCGAACCGCTGGTGATCGAGGACGCCGTACGTCTCCAGATCACCGTGGGCGCCCCACAGCATGGCCGCCGCCCGATCACCCTCCACAGTCGCCCCGACGGCTCCGACCGCCCCTGGACCCGGCACGCGAGCGGCGAGCTGCTCCCCGGCCCCGGCCCCGTCCGGGAGGCCGGAACCGATCCCGCCCAGGACGGGTTCACCGAACTCCGCGACTGGCCGGTGGTCGGAGCCGAGCAGATCGAACTCGACGGGTTCTACGACCGCTTCGCCGCCCAGGGCATCGACTACGGCCAGGCTTTCCGGGGCCTGACCGAGCTGTGGCGCAAGGGCAGCACCGCGTACGGACGCGTCCGCCTGCCCGACCCGGCAGCGGGTGCCGACTACAACGTGCACCCGGCCTTGCTCGACACCGCCCTGCACGTGATGAAGGGCGTGACGGCAGGCGAGGAGGAGCCCGAGGGAGCACTCCTGCCGTTCGAATGGTCCGAGGTCGAACTGTTCGCGGCCGGTAGCGGCGAACTCCGCGTCCGCATCGACGTCGAGCAATCCGGAGAGAGCCAGTCGATCAAGGTCTGGGCCACCGACGTGGCGGGCTCACCCGTCCTGCGCGTCGGCGCGCTCCACCTGCGCCGGGCCACCGCGGACCAGCTGCGCGCCGCCCGCGCCTCCGGCGCACAGGACCTGCACCGGCTCGCCTTCCTGCCCGTACAGGCCGCCACGGCCGGCGGAAGCAGCCGTACGGCCGATCCCGCCGATCTCGTGCTCGGTGGCACCGGAGAACTCGCCGTGCTGCTCGGTATCGAGGCGGTCTCCGGCACCGAGACGCTGGCCGCCCGACTGGCGACCGGCACGGCACCCACCCGTATCGTTGTGGACACCACGGGCCGGACACCTGCCATGAGCGCCTCCGAGGCCGTCTTCCGGGGCGGCGAGTACGTACTGGATCTGCTCCAGGTGCTGCTGGCCGACGAGCGGCTGACCGCCACCGAACTCGTCTTCGTCACGCGCGGCAGCATCGCCGCCGTCGAGGGCGACCCCCTCGACGGGCTCGCGTACGCACCCTTGTGGGGCCTGGTCAGGTCCGCCCGTGCCGAACACCCCGAGCGGAGCCTGCGCCTGGTGGACCTCGGCCGGCAGGCCGACGCCGGGGCAGTCGGCGCCAAGGAAGCCCTCGAAGCCGCCCTGGCCCGCACCGACGAGCCGGAACTCGCCCTTCGCGGCGGGCAGCTGCTGGCCGCCCGGC
This sequence comes from Streptomyces sp. NPDC048331, assembly GCF_043201215.1. Lineage (NCBI taxonomy): Bacteria > Bacillati > Actinomycetota > Actinomycetes > Kitasatosporales > Streptomycetaceae > Streptomyces > Streptomyces sp. NPDC048331. The sequence goes on from NZ_JBICYT010000072.1 coordinate 17,955, forward strand.
TGGTCGCGGTCGAGCGGACCGCCGGCAACGGCGAGGCCGCCCGTCCGCTGGACCCGCAGGGCACCGTGCTGATCGCGGGCGGTGCCGGGGAGCTCGGCCGCGAGGTCGCCCGCCACCTGGTCCGCAGGTACGGCATCCGGCACCTCGTCCTCACCTCGCGGCGCGGCGCCGAAGCGCCCGGAGCCGCGGAACTCGTACGTCAGCTGAAGGAAGAAGGCGCGGAATGCGTGCGTGTGGAGGCCTGTGATGTCGGTCGTCGGGATGACGTGGAGAAGGTGCTCGGTCTTGCTGAGGAGGCTCGGCCCTGGACCGCGGTCTTCCACCTCGCGGGAGTCCTGGACGACGGTGTCCTCCTCGGTCAGGACGCGGAGCGGCTCGCCCGTGTGATGGCACCCAAGGTGACCGGCGCCGTCCACCTCGACGAGTTGACCGCGGACATGGACCTCGCCGCCTTCGTGTTCTTCTCCTCCGCGGCCGGCACCGTCGGCACGGCCGGGCAGGGTATCTACGGCGCCGCCAACGTCGGCCTCGACGCGTACGCGGCCCGCCGCCGCGCCGAGGGACGGCCGATCACCAGCCTCGCCTGGGGACTGTGGCACCAAGCCGGCGTGGGCATGACCTCGCACCTCGGCACGGCCGAACTGGAGCGGATGCGCCGCCAGGGCATCGCCCCGCTCTCCTTCGCCCACGGCCTGGACCTGCTGGACGCGGCGCTCGCCCGGCCGGCCGGCAACTTCGTCCCCGTGCACCTCGACCTGCGGGCCGCGCAGAGCGAGGCGGACCAGGGCAAGGCCGCGCCCGCCCTGTTCCGGTCCCTCGTACGTGCCGGCCTGCGGCGCGCCGAGTCCACGGCCACGGCCGCGGCCGCCGCGGACGGGTCGGCCGGCTTGCGCGAGCGGCTGCTGGTCGTGCCCGAGGACCGGCGGACCGACCTCGTCACGGAACTGGTGCTGCGCGAGGTGGCCGCCGTACTGGGCCTCACCTCGACGGGATCCCTCTCCCCGCAGGAGGTCCTCAAGGGGCTCGGGCTCGACTCGCTGATGGCGGTGGAGCTGCGTCGGCGGCTGGCGGCCGAGAGCGGGGTGTCGCTGCCCGCGACCCTCGCCTTCGACCACCCGACGCCCGAACACATCAGCAGGCTGATCCTGAGCCGGTTGGACCTGTCGGCGCCGACGCCGCCGGGATCCGGGGCAGGGGGCGGTGACGCCGCCCCGTCGGACACGTCCGGACTCGACGCCCTGGAGATCGGCGCCTTCGGCGGCGAGGGCACCGACGAACGGTCGGTGGACGACATCAACGCCGAGCTCGACGCCCTGTTCGCGGCAGAAGGCTTCGGCATCGACTAGGCCGCCCTTCGACGGGTCGATCAGTTGATCGGATGGGCGGTCGACGGCACCTGGGAGGTGATCCTGACCGCCGTCCTCGCAGCGGCGGACGCCGCGGCCGGCGGAGCACGGCGTCCGGCCGCTAGTAGGGCTTTGTTAGGTCCTGTGGTGGGGTTCGGAGGTTGCTGCGGGTTGGCCGCATATCGAGCAGGCGCCGGTCCAGGTGGCCAGGAGGGC
>NZ_JBICYT010000073.1:0-18529 GCF_043201215.1 Streptomyces sp. NPDC048331
GGCCCGAACCCGGCCCTTGATGCCGAAGCGGAGACACAACGCAGGTCCGGGTTCCTGCTGAAGACCTCTCGGAAAGTCTGAACTCGCAGAGTTCGACAGGGTGGAGGACTGTACTCCGGCGCCCAGGGAGAGCACTCGGTATCGGGGGTTTTCCAAGGGAGGGGGATCCAGGGTGGTGCGGGCGCCGAAGGCGTTCACGGCGCGAGGTGGGCGATGGGGGTGGGGGAGACCTTCCGGGTCAGCGTGTGCGGGGGCGGCTGCTGGCCGGCACGGCGGTGGCGGTGAGGGCGGGAAGGGCTGATAGAGCTGGGGTGCGGGGGCTGCGGCCGAGGGAAGCCGTCAGGGCCATCGCTCCGGTGAGGGTGAGGCGGACCCGGTCGCGAGGGGGGCCTGCGCCGAAGGCGGGCGGCGCGGACCCTGGCTCGACGGCGAGGAGCCCGGCCTGTTCGAGAGCGCGCAGGGTCTCGATGCGCACCGAGTTGCCGCGGCTGTGGACGGCCTCGTGGCCCTGGTGCCGGGCGATGACGAGGTGTCCTCGGGCCGTGGCGTGCAGGGCGGTCCGCTGGGAAGGGGCCAGAGCGTCGGCCCCGGTGGCCGCCGCGGGCCGGCGGCGGTGGACTTCCGTGGCGAGGGTGCTCGCGGACTCCACGGCCGCGACCGGCGCCAAGAGCGTCAGCTCACCGGCCAGTTGGATCCGATGCGCGATGCCCCCGTTCCCTGCAGGTGCGTCCGATGACGAACGAGTCGTGCCGAGGAGTGCCTTGGCGTCGGCGAGGTGCCGGACGGCCTGGCCGGTCAGAACAGCCAACTGCTTGATCCGGACCGTGGCTTCGGTCACGGCCACGCCCCCGTACGCCGCCTGTTCGACGATGGCCTGTACGGCCTCCAGGCAGGCGTTGACCAGGCTGTTCGCCGAGGCGTGGCCCTGTGCGGCGGCGTACGCCGGCTGGAGGCGGGTGAGCTGGTCGTTGTGCTGGGTGAACTGGTCGGCGAGCGCGAGCAGCCGCAGGACCGGAGAGGGCGGACCGGCAACGGCCGGTACGGGAGCCTCTGGCGCGGGCGGTGAAGCCGGGCAGGGTGTGAGCGGCGTTGCGGGACGCGGAGGGGCAGGCGTAGGCGGCGAAGTTGGCGGCCCGGTGCGGCTGCGGGGCTTCGGTGTGGGGGATGAGGGCAGGCCAGGCAGGGAGAACAGTGCGTCGTCGGTCATGAAGCTGGGGCCTTCGAAGGGCGCTCCTCCCGGCGGGACTTGCTGGACCGGGGAGGAGGGTAGGTCAGCGGACAGGGGCGGGGCCTTGATGGCGGGGGCGGGCGGGAACAGCCGGCTCCGGAGCGGAGCCGAGGCGGCGGAGGACCTGGAGCCCGTCCGGAGTGAGGCGGAGCCGCTGCCCCACTTGCAGTCCGGTGCTCACGTCCCGTGCCACCAGCCGTTTGTCTGCAAGGGCATCGACGGACCGTACGGGGATGCGCTCCGGGGAACCGCTGTCCACGACGGGCCGTTTGCGGGGCCACTGGCTGTACGTGACGGTGCTCGTGTGGATGAGGTGCAGGGCCCGGTGCTGGATGGCGGTCAGCGTGACCTTGTCGGGAGTCGAAGGGGACTGCGGGATGTCGAAGATGCTGCGCCCCGGGTTCGGTGGCTCGGCGGGGGCGGGAGCACGGCTCGCTTCGCGCAGGGCTGCGGTCTCGGTGAACGCGGCGGCGTTGTGGCAGGCGGCACGGGCTGGCCAGATCAGCTCGACGGCGCGGTCCAGGTGGTCGTCGAGGTCACGGCGGGGGACGGACGGTCGGCTGGTCGTCCGGCCCGTGGTGGGGTCCGGCAGTCCGTCGATGCGGTGGTACTCGGCCGCCACCGAGACCGCGGCCATGAGGTGGGCGGTGATGTCGGAGGAGATCTTGGCGAGCTGTCCGAGGGACCCCACCGCGTGGTGTCCGGAGACCGTGGTGTGCGTGTATCCCTGCTCGGTCGATGTCAGGAGCAGCGTAAGGGCGGCGGCGGAATGGCCTTGGGCAGTGGCATACCAGGAGGCGAGCTGGGGCAGGGAGTCGGATCCGGCGACGGGCCGTTCTCCGGAGAGGAGTTCACCGAAAGCGCCGAAGTCGGCGGACAGCGAGTGAAGACGTGTGGTCGTGCGAGATGCCTCGGATGAGGTGTTGTCCAAGAAGGATCCTAGGGAGGAGCGGGCACCGGATGTGGCGCTACGGGGCCGGGCGCGGGTGACAGAGCGGGGATGGTGGGCTGGAGGGCGTGGCGGTGGTCTCGGGGACGCTTCCGCCTTCTGCGTCGTCTCAGCGTGTCCTGCGGATGGCGTCGGTGGCCGCCTTGGCGATGGCGGCGGGAGCGGTGGAGGGCTTGGGTAGGTGCAGCAAGGTGGTCCCCGGCAGGTGTTGGGAATTCGCGGTGAGGGTGAGCTGGAGTACGGCGCAGCCGGCGGTCGTGAGCTGCTTGACGCGGGTGACGGCTTGAGCGGTTTCGTCGCTGCCGTACTGGGCGTCGGTGACGATCACGAGGAGGCGGCCGGCGCCGGGGCGGCTGAGTTCGAGGCCGTGGTCGAGTGCGTCGATGGCGTGACCGAGGTTGTGGTGGCCGCCGTTGGCAGTGAACGTCGTCACGCGCTCTGGTGCTCGGTGGGTGGGTCGGGTCAATGCGGTCAGGTGCCTGTCGTAGGCGATGGTGGCGGTGAGGGAGTCGGGGTCGGTCAGGGCTGCTGCGCGTGCCACGATCCAGGCAGCGGACGCGACGGGCGCGCAGGCGGCACTCATGGAGCCGGAGACGTCGACGGCGATACCCACGCGCAGTGGTGGGGTGGGGGAGTTCCGGCGGCGGGTGTGGGTGAACGGTTCCGCGGTGGGGACCGACCCGGCGGCGCGCTGAGCGTCGCGGGCGAGGGCCGCGCGCATGTTGAGGCGGCCGGGCGGGGTGGGGCTGGTGGTCCGTTCCTCGGTCCGCTCGCGGTAGGCGGCGGCACGCAGGGCGCGGCTCAGGCGGGAGGCGGCACTCTGCTCGGCGGCGGTGGGCCGGCGGGTGCCGGTGACCGGGTTGCGGCGGGGCGCCGGTGTGCCGTCGGGGTTGACGGTGGTGCCGCGGGTGTTGAAGACGCTTTTGGCGGTGGCGGCGGCTTGGCGTCGCTGGCCGGCCCGCTGGGCGCGGTCCTGAGCCTGCGCCTTGGACTGCGCGGCCATGGCGTTGGCGGCCGCGGCCTGTGCCGCGAGGTCGGCGGCGTCGGTGGCGGCCGTGCTGTCCATGACGACCCCCACGGCGCCGGACAGCAGATCGGTGAGGTTCTCCGGCACGGGCAGGGCGGGGGCCGCGATGTCCAGAGCGTCGCACCATTCTTGACCGTGCGCGAGCATGGTCGTGGCGTCGTCGTCGGCGCACTGATGGGCTGCGGTCCAGATGCCGGTGAGGGTGGCCAGCAGGTCTGCGCCCAGCACCTTTCCGCACAGATCGGCGACGGCCCGGGTCTCGCCGGCGTCCAGGATGCCGACGTCACGGCGGCCGAGGACCAGGGCCGCCACGGAGGCGGCGTGCTCGATGCCCTGGAGGGTGGGGTGGGCGATGTCGGGCATGACCAGGGTTCGGGCACTGGTGCGCAGGTACGTGCGGTCCGTGGGCCGCCTGGTCAGGTGTGCGCCTTCGACACGGCTCTCCTCCAGCAGGAGCGCGGCCTCGACGACACGGGGGTCCGCTCCGGCCGGCTGCGTCCAGACGGAGTGGGCCGCGTGCGCGGCCTCGTGGACGAACACTCCCCAGGCGGCGGGATACCGCTCCTCGTCGCCCACGATCCGCGGATGGATCTCGTGGGGCTGGAGCGGGGAGAACAGGCCGGCGTCGAACTCCACCTCGCCCAGAGTGGGGAAGAACGCGGCCGGTGCGCCGCTGCGCGTGCCAGGACGGCAGGTGACGAGGAGGTCCTGGCGGCCGGAGAGGGCGACCAGCCGATCGCCGAGTTCGGCTCCCACGCGCAGCCACGCGTCCGGGGAGGAACGCGGCTGTGCGGGCGGGGCGCCGTCGTCGTCCCAGCGCGCGAGGTCGGCGTCGTCGTCCGGCGCGGTGGCGGGGGACTGGACGTGGTGGTGGTGGGCGCTCATCGCGAGCGGCCCCGGTGCGCGGAGACGGGGCTGCCCGGGGGCTTCCGGAGGGCGGAGGCGGGGAGCTGCTTGCCGAGGGTGAGGGGCGCGATCTTCTTGACGCCGACAGCCTTGATGACGGCGTCGGCGACGGCGTCGCGATCCTCCAGGGGAGCGATGCCGACCAGGTTCGCGAGCGCGGCCTGGGTGCCGAGGACGGCCTCGGTCTTCTGGTAGCTGAGCAGCTCTCGCAGTTGGGGGGCCCAGCCCAGCTCGCCGAGCTCGACTTGGCGGGAGAGGTGTAGGGCGACCCGGACCACCCGGGCGTCGATCTTCAGAGCCAGGGCGAGGTCGTAGTCCGTACCGATCTGGATCTGCACGCTGAACCGGGACGACAGCGCCTCCGTCAGAACGGCCCCGTGGACGCCGGGATTGTGGCCCGCAACCACGTAGAAGCCCGGCTCGGCTCTGATGGTCTCGCCCTTGTGGGCCTTGACCTGGATCTGCCGGCGCCCGTCCATCGCGGGATACAGCGCCGCCAACACCTTCGGGGAGATCAAGGTGGCATCGTCGATCAGCAGGGCGCGGCCCTCGGTCATCGCCGTGACCAGCGGACCGTACTGGAAGACGTAACCTCCGCCGTCGGCCTGCGTGTACTCGCCGATCAAGTCGCCGACCGTGGTGTCGCCGTCACCGGCGACGGTGAGCAGGTCCGGGAACGCCGCTTCCACCAGCGAGGTCTTGCCGGTGCCCGGAGGGCCGTAGAGCAGCACCGGCACGTCGGCGTCGCGCAGGCGGTTCAGCGCCTCGACGTCGGGCAGGTCGGCCAGCTTCCGTGGGTGGTAGAGCTGGCCCCCCGCGCGGCGGATCGGGCCGGTCTGCCTGGGCGTGGCTGCCGCGGGAGCGGCCGTGCGGGCCGTAGCTGTCTGGGCGCGGGGAGCGTGGGTGCCCGGTGGGCTGATCACAGCGGCTTGCGCGGCTGCGGCGGTCTTCGCGTTCGCACGGAACTCCGGCTGCCCGCTTCCGGTGCCGCTTTGGTCGGCCTCGCCGCGACGCACCAGGGTGAGGGCGGCGTTGCGGACGGCGCCGTGGGAATGGCCCAGCTGCCGGGCCATGTCCCCGATGGTGAGCTTGTCCGCCGGCTGGTCGGCCAGCAGCCGGGCCACCTTGGCCCGTAGTTCGCCACCCTTGGTCCGCGCTGGACTCGTAGGCGGTACGGGTGTGGTCAAGACAAGGTTCCTTCAACAGGTAGTGGTGCGGGCGGGGTTGGTCATGTGCTGGAGGGGCTGGCCGCTCTCGGAGCGGATCGCGGACTGTGCCGGCATCCGAGACAGGGCCAGCCGGGTCGTACCGTCGGCGCTCACCGGCCGCCCGAGGGCTCGGGCCCGGTGCAGGGGAGCCCTGGCGACGAGCAGCTCGCAGGCTGCCCAGCAGGCCCGTGCCCCCGCTCCATACCGGGCTCCGTCGCTCGGCAGGCGCAGCCTGGCGCCTCTTCAAAGCCGGCCTGGAGCAGGATCCGCCGGGCGGCGGCGTTGTAGCCGGTGGTGGTGATCTCACCGGTGATGGCGTGCCGGATCGTCATGAACGGCTCTACTGGTGGTTCGGGCAAGGCTGATCTCCTAATTCGGTGGGGCAGGGAGCGAAGGATTGCCGCCTCGAAGGTGCGGGTACCGGCTTCTCGTCAGCGCCTGGCCCGCGTGGTGGCCACGGGCGCGGAGCCAGCGGGAGCCGAGGGCAGGGTGGATTGCTTGCTGCCCTTGGCGAAGCCGGGAGCCAGGCCGAGCAGACCGGAGGCCAGCTGGCTGGCCAGGGTCTGACTGGCAGCGAGCTGCGCCGACAGGGACTGCGGTAGCTGCCTCCATTGGGCGGTATGACGAGCTCGCTCGATGAGCACGGCGGCGGCTTCCAGCTGCGCGGCGACCTGGGCGAGCACGGCTGCTTGGTCGTCGTCGTGCCCGGTTGCCAGGAGCAGCTCGTCCAACGCGGCCGGGAGCGCTTCCTGTTCGACAGGAAGTCCATATAGCTCGGCGTGCAGTGCGTTGGCCAGGCCGAGCGCGGATCCGCCGGAGGACCGGTACTGGTAGCGCGACTCGGCGCCGCGCAGGAGCCCGAAGCTGACGGTCACGAGGTGGGGCGGAGGTGGCGGGTTCGTGGAAATCCGGTTCGCGAGGGCCTTCGCGATGTCTTGGGCCGAGGGCGTATCGGCGAAGTGGGCCGACTCGCGCTCGGTGGTGTGAGAACGCCCGGGGTGCGCTGTGGCCGTCATCGCCTGGTCCTGGCCGGCGGCGTGAGATACACGGCGGCCGGGATGCGGCTGGCCATGATGGTGCCGGCGGCGCCACGGCACTGGGCCCGGTTCGCAGTCGGGTAGGCGTTGGTGAGGTACTCCAGGTCGGCGGGTGCGTAGGGGACGCCAGGGCGGGGCAAGGCAGATGAGGCGGGCATACGGTTCCTTGTTCGTTGGGGAATCGGGAGCTACCGCCGGCGGACAGGGGCGGAGAGCTGGTGCGAGGGCGGCGAGGGCGCGGGGGCTGTGCCGACGTGCTGCAGTGTTCCTGCGCCGCCTATCGAGGGGCCGCTATCCCCGAGTCGGGCCTGGGGCTCCGTCGGCGTGCTGGTCCCGCCCGGGTCGACGACCGCCCGGGCGATGAGTTGCTGGTCCTCCCGCCGCGCGGCGAACGAGGCCAGGCGGTGTGACAGCCGATGCGCCTGTCGGCCGTACGTCCTCGCGGCCCGGTCCAGTTCCTCGGTGACCTTGGCAAGCGTGCTGCGGCTCGTGGCCGGGGTCTCATCAGCACCTTCGTACAGGAGGACTTCGGTGCGGTGGTGGATGGCGAAGGTGCACAGGGTGGCGGCGAGGGATATCAGGGTCGTGGCTTCGACGAGTTCGGCGAGGTTGTGGTGGCCGTCCTTCATGGCGGCGTACTGGCTGGTCGAAAGGAGGGTGACCTGCTGGGTGCACTGCAGTGCGAGTTCCTGGGTGCGAAGCGCGATCGGCCCGATGTCCCGCAGGGGTTTGTCTATCTGTCCGGCCCTGACGCTCTCCACCTCCTCGCGGAGGGACTTCAGGGTGGGGGCCACCTGGCCGAGGATGCGGGTCTGCTCGGCAAGGTCGATGTACTGCAATCCGGAACTCCAGACGGGAGAGGCGCCAGGTGGGGCGCGGAGGCGAGGTGACTACGCGGCGGGACCGTAGTTGTCCTGCTGGGGCGCGTGCTTGGCGACGGCGCGTGCGGTGATGCCCCGTGACGCGTCGGCGGAAGCGGCGGACAGGGCCTCAGCGCCGGGCTCCAGGTACCAGGGGCGCAGGTCGAGCATGGCGGCCCGCATACCGGTGGCGAAGCAGAGCGCGGTTCCCTTGGGGAGGGCGCGGATCGCGTCCGCGGGAAGGATCCGCTCCTGGCGCATGCTGAAGCTGGTGGACTTCCCCGAGTCGGAGACCGATGTGGACTTCGTCTCGACATCGTGGTCCCCGATCAGCCGCGAAAGCTTGTCGGCGAAATCCGGGTCATCGATGCCGGAGCCGATCACCTTCACCGTGGACGCGGACCACATGGCGTCCATGCCCGCATCCCCCCAGACCTTCTGGCCTTGGCGGTAGGACTGCAGGATGGTGATCGGGATGATCCCGCGGGACCCGAGGTGCGAATACAAGTCGGGGAGATCACTGATCTTGCACACGTTGGCGGCCTCGTCGAGGATCGCGAGCATCGGCGGGTCCAGCCGGCCGCCGGCCCGTTCCGCCTGGGCGGTCGCGGCCCGCATCACCGAGTCCGCGCACGCCGCGATCAGCGCGCTGGCTCCGCCGCCGCCGTCCTTCGACAGGAGGTAGAGGGTGTCCCGGCTGGTGACGAACTCGGCGGGCTTGAACTCCGGGATGTCCTTCTGTGGGGTGACCCAGGCGGCGATCTCGGAGTTGAGGAGGGCGGAGGCGTACTGGCGGGCGGTCTCGTAGATACCGTCGCGTGTCTCCGGGGGGCCTTCGACGGTTCCCTTGAGCTGGGCGGCGACGGCCGAGAATCCGTGGTCGCGCAGGATGTCCAGGGGCCGGCGGTCGGCAGGGAAGGCCAGCCACTGCATGACGTCGGTGATGGGCCGCTCGTCCAGGGCGGCGGCCAAGAACAGCTGGGAGAGGATGTTGGATCCGGCCTTGGACCAGAAGTCTCCCTGCTGGGAGGCGTCCACGCTCGCCGCGAGGAAGTGGCCGGCCAAACGGCCAGCTCCGTCAAGTGACTTGGCGGAGGCGAGGGGGTTCCACCACATCTCGCGGGCCGCGTGGGCGATCTGCTGCGGATCCATGCTCCAGGTCCGGCCGTCCACTGCGCGGGCATCGAGCGTCGCGGTGTAGGCGTCACCGGCGGCCTTGTTCGAGGTCAGGAGTACGGGACCGGGGGCGGCGAGGATCGCGGGGATGGCCAGACAGGTCGTCTTCCCGGACCGGGGAGCCATGATCGCGACCGCGACGTCCTCGTAACCCATCCGGACTTCGTGACGGCTGCCCTGCAGGTTGCCGAGGAGAACACCGGTGTCCTTGGCCTCGATGGCCTTGGCGTCCTTCAGGCTCGGCCGAAGTGAGCGGGCCTTTGCGGTGATGGCCTTCGCGAGCAGCGGCTCGATGTCCTTCTGCTTGGCCATCCCAGCGATCCGCTTCCTCTTGCCGATCGTGCCCTTGTGCCGGGACCACCACAGGTAGCCGAACACGGTGAGAACGAGGAGGACCACGGCGGGCAGGATCCGGGTGCCGATCAGCAGGGACGTTTCTCCTACCGCGGGCCAGAGGCGCTCGGGGTGGAGAAGGGCCTCGGCCGGCTGGTAGGGAACCCAGGGGTCGCTGCTGGTGATCCAGGCGGTCGTGTTGCCGCCCAGCCACGCCAGGGTGGACAGGGGTAGGGCGACGGCGAACGCGCCGAGGAGCGCCTTGAAGGCTATGTCGTAGCCGTCGGAGTTGGAGTTTGGGGAAGGATTAGACAAGAGGGCGATTCCAGGGGTGGGGGTGGAGGCTCGGCCGGGGAGGGCGCCTACCGGCGGGGCCTTGCCGCGCTGGAGTCCAGGCGGAGGATCGGGGCCACCGGAGCAGGCGTCGGCCGGGACTGGCTGCGTCGCCAGGCGTTGTGGATGTCGAGGACGGCCTTGCCGTGGAGGGACCATTGGTCGAAGTACTGCCAGGCTTCGACGTTGCGTTCGGCGAGCGGAGCGTCGTACTCCTCGGCTCCGGGCCGCGCCGACGCGGGCAAGGCGGCGCGCAGGTCGAGCCACTGGCTCTGGAGTACATCGAGCCCTTCATGGGCGGTCTGCAGGCGGCCGGTCTTCCAGGCCCAGTGGGGATGGACGCTGCGCTCGGGGAGCGCTTCCAGCTCGGCGGCGGCTGTGGCGAGCAGGTCCTTGGCCCTGAGCCGGATCCGGTTGTAGGAGCGCCAGGTGTCCGCATTGAGCTGGGACCTGCGGACCGCGTAGGCCGTCTCGTCGTCCGGCCAGCCGTCGATGGGATTGGTGTGCTGGTCGGAGTAGTCGTCCCAGGCGGCGAGGATCTGCTTCGCCTCGTCGAGGAACAGGGCGAGTTGGCCAAGGGCGAGTTCGTCCTCGGGATGGGTCGGGGACTTCGTCACGGGCTCCCTTGGGCGACGGGGCGGGTGGGTCCGGGCGGCTACCGGGCGGCCCGCGACGGTGCGGTGGCGGCCGGGAGGGCGGGCGCCGGCACGGCGATGGCGGTGAGGCTTGGTTTGGGTCGGTGGTGACGGGCCTCGGCCAGGCGCTGTTTGTGGGCGCTGACCACTGCGGAGCCGATTGCGAACTCCCGACCTTGGACGAGGTGCTCACTGCGGTTGATCTTGAATCGGGCTCGCAGGACTGGCGCAGGGCTGCAGATCGCTTCGGCGACGGCTGCCAGCAGGTGGGCTGGTGTCGCCTCGTCGAGGAGGGCACGCCACAGGCGTCCCTGCGGGCCGTGCTCGCCGTGGTGGCGGGCCGCCTCCACGTTCCAGCCCATGACGCCGACGACGGGGGAGATGTACAGCTCCATCTGGACTATGCCGTCGGGGGAGGCGAACTTCTGCGAGCCCGTTTCGGAGCTGCTGTGCTCCCAGCCCCGGCCGGTGAGGATGTCGACCACTGCGGGGAGCGGCTCTTCGGGCTCGGGTCGGATCAGCGCGTCGGTGAGCGCGGCCACGATCTCGACAGGGGTGTCGCCGTTGAATGAGGCGGACCAGCGGCCGGGGCCGTGGTTGGTGTCGATGCGCCACCAGCGGGTGTAACCGCTTGGCGTTGGTGTGAGGTCGAGGCGGAATGCGCGGTCGGGGCTGGTCATACGGACCGACGGGTGGAGCGGGTCGGAGTCGACACTCCACCCGCCGGACCGCAGTGCGTGGGTGACGTGGCGGGGGTCTCCGGCGTCGGCGAGGTAGCGCGGGGTGATGGCCGAGCCGAGGTTGTTCTCGTGGTCGTAGGCGAAGGCGGCGAGCTGCCGGTCGGTGACGGGCAAGGGGGGCGACTCCTTGAGGGACTGGTCGTGTGCGGGTGTCAGCGCCGGCGCAGCGGTGCTGGTGACGGGCTGGGTGGTCAGGGCGGTCCGACGGCGGTGTCCGGCGGTGGCCTGGGCGCGAGCCAGGCGCGTGGTGTGTTCCGCGGCGAGGTCGTCGGCTTGGCGACCGCCAGGGTTCTGGGTGACGAGGCTGGCGTACGGGACGTCGAACTCGGCCCGTGCGACCGGCGCCGGGTCGACCAGAGAGGTGACGAACGCGGCAGCAACGTGCGGGGCGTTGCCGAAGCGGGCCTCCCACAGCGACTCTCGCCCGCCCAGGCCGTCGGGAACCAGCGCGCACGCTATCCAGCCGGTGTTCCAGCTGATCTTCCTGTCCCAGCGGCGGAGTTGCAGGATGCCGTCGGGGTGTTCGGCGAGCTCGTGGCCGCGCTCTTTCTGGGTGTAGCTTCAGCCCGCCTTCTGGACGATGGACCACACATCGGGGGTGGTCTCGGGCGCTGGGGCGAGGAGGGCGTCGGTGAATCCGGCGAGGATCTCCACGGGAGTGTTCCCGCCGAACTCGGCGTACCAGTTCTCGTTGTCGCTGGTGCAGCTGATCCGCCACCACTTGGAGTACGACTCGTTTTCCGGCTCCAGGGCGAGGGCGTAGCGCTGGTCGGGGCTGGCCAGGATCACGTGCGGGTAGTCCGGGTCGGAGTGGTTGGACCATCCCGCTGCCCGTAGCGCTTGGGTGATGTGGCGGGGGTCGCCGCGGCCTGCGAGGTGGCGGGGACTGGTCTCGAACCAGATCCGGCTGTGCGGTTCGTCGGCGCGAGTTTGGATGAAGGGCCGCTGGCTCAGGACATCGCTCCCGGCGTGTCGTCGATGGCTTGGTCCAGGCGGCGGACCTCCCAGTGCAGCGAGTGCCACTGCATGATCTCGGTGGCTGCTTCGCGGAGGGTGGCGACCACTGAGCTGACGTCGCTGGTGTACGGGTCGGCGTCGGTGGCGATGGCTCGGGCGGCGGCGCGCAGGACGTCGGACAGGAGCATCGGGATGCCGTCGTCCTCGTCGACGAGCGGTATCAGCAGCGTCAGGACCTCGTCGGTGGGCGGCTCGGCCCGCAGGTGGTCCCTTAGCTCCAGGAGGATGTCGACGGCCTGGTCGATCTTCTCCGGACTGGGGCCGTTGGAGAGTGCGGTCATGGGGTTCCTCGGTGGTAGTGGTATGGGCCGGAGGGTCAGCGGCGAGCCTTGGTGCCGGCTGTCGTGTAAGGGCTGGAGGGGGTGCGCTGGCGGGTGGTGTTCCAGGAGTTGCGGGCCCAGGTGGCGGCGCGGGCGGCGGTGATCCGGGCCTGCTGCCAGGTACCGAGTTCGGAGGGGCGTACGGACACCGAGGTGGTGCGGATCCACTTCGTGGCGGGGACATGGCCGCGTGGCCGCAGCAAGGGGGTGGGGTCCGAGAGGGCAGCGGAGAATGCCTGGACCAGGTGCATGGGTGTCGTGGAGGTGAAGACGGCGTCCCAGGCCCGGCCGTGCTCGGTGCGGGCACCGGCCCACCAGTGCCCCTGGCCGGGCCCGTCCTGGTGGTACTGGAGCCAGGCGTTGCGATCCGGGGCGACCGCGACGAAGTGCACGATCTTCTCCTCGGGATCCTGGCGCTTCTCTTCGACACGGGAGGTCTCCCACCCGTTCTCCTCCAGCGGAGCCCACACGTTCGGGGCGTGGGCGGAGCGCGGTTTGGTCAGGGTGTCGGTGAAACCGGCGACGATCTCGATCGGTACGGCGGTGGTGAACGTGGCGTTCCAGGCCGCCTGATGCCCGACGGCTTGTCCGGAGACGGTCCAGCCGCCGGGCATCGCCGTGGGGTCGAAGCCGACCCGCACGGAGCGGTCCGGGCTGTCGAAGACGATGGGGCCGCCCGTGCGGGAGATGTCCTTCCAGCCGGAGGCGCGCAGGTACTCGGCGACGAAGCGGAGGTCGCCTCCGCCGCCGAGGTGGCGAGGCTCGACCAGGTAGTGCTGCTGGGGCTGGTCGGCGGTCGGTCCCCAGCCGGTCCAGGTCTTCTTCACCGGTGTCTCCGGGCGACGAGCGGCGACGGGGTCGGCGGGAGCGCGGTGCTCGGGGGGCTCTGGGTGAGCCGCTGGATGTCTTCCGCGTGCTCGTCGAGATCGAGGGTGACGTCGTGCAGTTGGTTCGCGGCACGGCCCAGGGCGAGCCAGACTTCGGGCGGTAGGGCTCCGGTGAGAGCCGGGCCCTTCGCGAAGTGTGATCCGGTGGCCACCAACGCGGTCAGGGCTGCGAGGACCCCCTCCTCGGGGTCCAGGACCTGCCCCAGGACGCGGGCGGCCTGTCGGGGCGGGGACATGGCCAGGGATTCGTTGAGCTGGGCGATCTGCTCGGCGATCTGGCTGGCCAGGGCTTCGGGGTCGTGGACGGTCATGATCCTCCGGGGATGGTCGGGGCCGGTCGCTCTGCCTCGGGACGTGGCCGTGTGGCCGGATGGGCCGGGATGGGCGGGGGTGTGCCGGCCGGAGGGTGCGGCGGTTACGGCGCGCAGGTAGCGGCGCAGGATGAAGACGGCCAGGCGCGGGCGCCGGGCGGGGGAGATCGGCGGCAGTGGGTTGGGGGTCTGCTGGATCGTGATGCTCCAGGCGGGTTGGGCTGGAACCGTCCCCGGCCCGGGAGGAGCCGGGGACGGCGTGGTCAGCGGGATCGAGGAGGGGAGCTGGGTCCCTGCGGCGGTATTGCGGCGGGCGGCGCGGCCCGGGGGCCGGCCTGCCGTTGGCGGTGCTCGGCCATCGCTTGGGCCCAGGCGGTCACGTCGTAGATGTCCGGGTCGATGTTGACGTTGTAGTCGGCGATGAGCAGCGGGAGTGCTGCGCGGGTGGCGAGCTGGTTCTGGGCCTTCTCGGTCAGGCCGTCGGGGGTTTCGTGCCAGATGTAGACGGGTCCGGAGGTCGCCTCGGTGTGGCGTTCAAGGCCGGCACGGTCGAGGAGGGCCAGGAGGTCTTCGGGGGCGTCGCTGCGGCTGACGATGTGGATGCTGCCGGGGGTGTGGGCCCGTCGGTAGATCTCGACGTCGGTGCCGGCTTCGTCGGCCAGATTTCCCACGGGGGATCTCCTCACGGTGGTGGGTGGATCAGCGGGTCGCAGAGGCGACCGCCGGGGTGGGCGGGCGATTGGGCAGTGCAGTGGGCGCGGGGGCCGGCCGGGCCGGGCGCATGGTGACGCCTACTCCGAGATGGGCCAGCCGCTGGGAGACGGCCTGGATGCGGGCGATCTGCTGGCGGTCGCCGTACGACGCTGGCAGGAGGAACTGCCGGTGGTAGGGGTGGTACTGGAATCCGGCGCAGTACAGGACCTCGGTGGCCTCGCGTACTCCGGTCACGGCGCCGACGGCGCCGTCCGGGTGCCAGGCCATGCTCACCGCCCCGGGGATCAGTACTGGTTCGGGTCGGCGGGGCGTGGGGTGGGCGGTGTTGTGCCGGGCCTGGCGCTGTGCCTTGTCGTAGCGGGGGAGCAGCCTGCGGGTGACTTGGGCGGCGGCGCGGGCGGGGTCGGCGGGGATGGTGATGCCGTTGGGTTCGTCCACCTGGTGGAAGGCGTCGTGATGGGCGTCTGGTTCGAGCGCACCGATCATGAACTGGTGCCGGTATCGGGGGCGGTCGAAGAGCAGCAGGCGTGCTCCGTCGGCTCGGGTGAGCACGGCCTGGTGGCCGAGGACGAAGTTGGAGGCGGCGTAGCCGACGGCTCCCATGTCCCACACCGAGCTCGTGGTGGCGATCTGATCGTGGTAGGCCGCGTGGCGGGTGTAGGTGCTGGTCCAGGTTTCGGGCAGGCGGGCGGCGAGGCCTTCTGCGAAGGCCGCGAGATCGGGTCGATGGCGCAGAGGAGGCATGATCGTTTCGGGGGAGGAGGGCGGCGGGTTCAGCGTTCCCGGGCGGGCGGCGACGCTGCTGGGCCTGGAGGCGCCGGGGGTTGTGGGGCGGCCGGTTTGGCGGCGGCGGCCTGGCTGCGGATGTTGCAGATCTCGTCTCCGCCGCGCGAGAGGGCGCTGGTGGTGTCCATCAGCCGCATCGCGAGGGCGTCCTTGTCGCGTAGTTACGCTGCTGGTCGACGGGCATGTCGTGCGGCTGGCGCAGGTACTGGACGCCGCCGTCGCGGAGACGGCCGACGGTCTGCAGGATGCCCGCGGCATCCGGTGTGCATCTGCTGGTCACCACCAGCTGGGTGCGCGGGTCTCGGGTGATGGTGACGTAACCGAGGACGAGGAAGTCGGGCTCTCCGCCGTCCTTCACCGGGAGCGCACGATGTTCGCCCCGGCTGGGCGCGGTGCGGGCAGCGGCCACGTTGCCGGAGTGCCCCGGTGTGGAGCGCGCAGGGTCACACCGATGTTGAGGGCGCCGAGTGCGGTGCCGGCCGACCGTACGCACTGTGCCTGGTGGGCGGTGTCGTCGCCGGAGGCGACGTACGTCTGCTGGTCGGGGTCGTGGACGAACCCGTGGGTGGTCAGGACGTCGGCCACCTCCGCCCGGTCGGTGGTGGCGGTGAGGTCGCCGGATTCCGTCCAGTTCAGTACCAGGGTGTCGGGCTGGGCGGAGGCGCGGTTCAGGCGCCGGGCGTTGTCCTGGACCTGGGCCAGGGCGGTCTCGTAGCGGGGCAGGAGCTGGGTGGTGATGGCGTCGGCGGCCTGCTCGGGGTCGGCGGTGATCGTGATGCCGTCCGGCTCCGGCACGCCGCGAAACGCCTCCGCGTGGGTGTCGGCTGGGGCCATGGCGGCTACGAGGAACTCGTCCTCGTAGCGGGGGTGGTCCATGAGGAACAGGCGCCGGCCGTCCTCGCTGGTGAGGATGATGTCCTGCTTCAGGGGGTGCTGGGCGAGGGCGTCGGCGACGCGGTTCATGTCCCACACGTCGGCGGTGAGGAAGAACTGGTCGTCGTGGGCGCTGTGCTGGCGCAGTTCACGGGTCCAGGTGCCGGGCAGGAGCGGGGTGAGGATGGCGGCGTAGGAGTCGAGTTCTTCGGGATCGTGGTCGGGCATGGGTTCCTCGGGCGTGATCGGGGCGGGTCAGCGGCGGCGGCCGGCCGGGGCGGGCGGAGCGGCGGCCGGTGCGTTGGGCGTGGTGGAGATACGGGTGGGCGCGGGACAGGGGCAGGAGGCCGACTTCTCGCGCTCGTTGCCGGCGACTTCCTGCGGGCAGGGTGCGCGGTGGGGGTGTGCGGCCTGGCGATCGGCGAGTTGGTTGCGGACGTGCCGCAGGTCAGAGGTGATGACGTTGAGGCGTTCGTCGACCAGGTAGTGCAGCTGTGCGGCGGTGTGCGGGTCGGCGGGTTCCCCGAGGTCTTGCAGGAAGTCGGCTGTGGCGGTGAGGACTTTTGCGAGGGTCGTCAGAATGCCGTCGTGGCTGGCGGTCAGTTCCGTCAGGGCGTCGGCGACCTCTTCGGTGCTCTCGGCTTCACCGATCCGGACCGCGAGGTGTCGGACCTGGTCGCCGAGGGTGAGGTAGTGCGGTTCGTGTCGCTCGGTGGCGAAGACGGGGTCGGTGTCGAGGTCGTAGCCGACGGTTTGAAGGCGGGCCACGGCCCGGGTGGCGAGGCGGATCTCCTCGTCCTGGTCGAGGCCGGTGGGTAGCCGGTGGTAGGTCTCGTGGCGGCGGACCACGGGGACGAACCCGCTACGCTCAAGGAGGCTGTGGGCTTCCGGATCGCCTCCACGGGCGAGGACTTCACCGGAGTGCGGATCGCGTCGGATGGTCAGAATTCGGTGGGCAAGGGCCAAGAAGAGAATGCTTTCTGCACGGGGTGTCGCCGGTCAGCGGCCCCGAGGGGATCGGGGCGCCGGGAAGCCGGCGGGGAGAAGAGGGAAAGGGCTTGGGGCCGGGCCGCCGAGATGCTGGGCGGCCCTCTCCATGAGGCGGCTTGCGGCGATGAGGTGCCGGTGGGCCTCGTCGGACAGGTGCGCCGCGATGCTGGGGTCGAGCCGCTCGGCGGTCGACTGGGTGGCGGCCCGCATGTTGGCCTGGAAGGGGCTGACGTGATGCTCTTGCGGGGAGAGCAGGCCGAGGTCCGCTTCGATGCGCCGGCATTCCGCGGCCAGGACGTGATGCACTTGCCGTGGTACGGCCGCCGGGTTGCCGTCCTCGCGGATCAGGTTGGCCAGCAGGTCGAGACGGTCGGGCTGGTCTCGGACAGCGATCCACCTGCTGGAATGCGGGTCGCCGGGCGGGGCGATCCCTGCGACGCGCGCGAGCCGGTAGCCGACCTCGGACCATTCGGCGGGAGCGAGCTCCCGGTCCTTGGGGTGCAGGCGGACACTGGTGTGGAAGATGACGCGGGGGTCGCCCCGGTAGTCGGCGGGGAAGGGGTGCTGCCGGTGCGGGTCGTCGATGTGCTGGGCCCACTCGGTCGAGGTCCAGATCCGGTCCTCGTCGGTGAACCATTCGAGGTAGCGCCAGTGGGCGACGATGGTCCCTTCGGTGGTCAGGCCCTCCTGGTCGCTGACGGGCCGGCCCAGCGCTTCGGCGAGCCCGTCCACGCAGGACGTGCTTCGCTCGTGCACCGTGGGGATCACCGGCGGCCGGCCCGGCCGTCAGCGACGTGGACGAGCTGGTTCAGCTCGGTGATCGAGTACCAGCCCACATCGACGGCCTCGCTGCCGGGGAACTTCGGCACCAGGTAGTCCTGCAGGGCCCGCTGGTAGATCAGGCAGTCAGGGCAGGCCGCGGAGAGGTGGACGAGGTAGCGGGGGTGCCCGGTGATGAAGCTGCGCGCCCCGCCGTCAGGGTTGCGCAGGCGCCACCCGTCCTCATTCGTCGGGGTGTGCCAGGACGGGGTGACCACCGTCATCGCCTCTCCCCACAGGGTCCCCTCGTCCACGCCCTTGATGACCACGATCCGGTCGCCGGGCGCGAAATGGGCGTGGGTGATGTCGCGCTCGGGGGTGATCGCATCGGCGGGTACGAAGGTGGATCGGGTGGCGTCGGGCACGGCAGAAGTCCTTCCAAGAACCTGCCGCGGGGAGCGGCTGGTGAAGTACTTCAATCGTCTGGAGAATCCCCGGTTTGGCTGACCGGGGATCGTCGGCTATATATAGGCGCCCGCCCCGGTTACCGGAACGGATTCTCCGTCCCGCGGTCCTCCGCCGTGGCCGCGTCGAGCAGCTCGGGAAGGTCCGTGCCCTCGGCATCGCGCTGGTCGATCCACCAGCCGGCCCGGGTGACCATACGGATCTTCTCCTCCAGAGCGGACCAGTCCGCCTCGTCCCAGGACCCTTCGGAGACGAGGGCGGTATAAGCGGTGGTCACCAGCTGGTAGCGGGATCGCTCGCCCCAGGCCAGGGCCCGCTCCGGGCCCTCCAGCGGCGGCATGTCGAACTGCTGAGTCCAGGCGAGCGCGGCCTGCTGTTCCTCGGCGCGCTTGGCGGCGAGCCATTCCTCGCGGGTAGTGGTGTCGGAGTCGCGTGCGGCCTTCCAGCAGTCGGAGCAGTCCCGTTCTCCGAGCCAGCGGGCGAATCCGGCCCGCTTGTCGGCGGGACGGTCCGACAGGTCCCGGGTGCTTGTGTGTCCACAGCTGTGGACAATCTTCCATTCCGTTCGTACGGCCATACGTGAATTCCATTCGAAAGTATGCGAGTTGGTGTTCTGTGCCTGGCGGGGGCGACGGTGGCGGCCGAGGCGGCGGCCGGGGCCGAGCTTTCGGCGGGCGAGGATGAGGATGGCCAGGGAGGTTGCGGCGCCGGCGGCGGGGAGCCCGGCCAGGACGTGGGGGTGCTCGGAGAGGGCGCCGGCGAGTGCGGTTCCGGCGGCCTGGCCGGTACCGACCGACAGGATCAGCCAGGCGTACGCCTCGGTGGTCCGGGAGGCGGGGGCAAGGCAGTCGACGGTGTGGAAACCGTTGGTGATGATCAGCCTGCGTTCCGCGTAATTCAGGGGTTCTGGAGTACCTGCCGGGTTGAAGGTGCAGGTCAGCGGGGTGAGGGCTGGTGACGCGGCCGGATTCGCCT
>NZ_JBICYT010000074.1:0-17844 GCF_043201215.1 Streptomyces sp. NPDC048331
CTAGAGAAACGCCTCTCAGGCGCCCTCACCCATGTCTGCCAAGGTCAGACCCCAGATTCGTGACTCCAGGCCGCTGAATTACGCGGAACGCAGGATCAGGGTGAGGAACAGTCCCGGGAGGACCGCGAGGGCGATGGCGGTGCGGGGCTCGGGCTGGGCCAGCAGCGGAACCCAGCCGAAGAGGAACAGGGCGCTGGTGGTGATGAGTTGGGTGGTGGTCGTGCCGGGCCATGTCCGGCGGGCGTAGATCAGTCCGCCGAGGAAGCTGCCGGTGGAGAACGCGGCGGGCAGGACCCCGGAGAGCATGGCCAGCCCGTAAGCGGAGGCCATCCCGGCGGCCCAGACGGTCATCGCTCCGAGCGCGAAACCCGTTCCCGCCAGCGCGGTGCACAGCAGGACCAGCCCGGCCCCGATCAAGCGCCCGCTTCCCGCAGCCTCGTCCGCGGCGGGACGCCACGTCCGTGACGGGGCGGCGGTCAGGACGACCGCCGTGCCCACGAGCCCGAGTGCGGCGGTCACGGTCAGGGCGGTATCGGGACCGTGCGTGGTGGCCAACCAGGAAGCGAGCAGGGGACCCGCGATGTACAAGAGCCCCTGCGAGCCGGTGTCCAGGGCTTGGACGACCCGGCGCCGCCCGAGATCGGGTACGACGGTCGGCCACAGGGCCCGCAGGCCGGATTCGAGCGGCGGCGTGATCAGGCCCGCGAACCCCACCACCGCGGTCACCGCCGCCGGGTGCCCGCCCGCGCCGATCCAGGGGAGCGCGGCCAGGCAGCCGGAGTTCAGCAGCACCGCCGGGGTGGAGACGCGGGTCTGGCCGTAGCGGTCCATCAGCCTGCCCTTGACCGGCTGGGACAGCCCGGACGCCAGCCCGTACAGCGCGGCGAGCAGGCCGGCGAAGGCCAACGACCCTCCGCCTGCGGTGATCCACAAGACCAACGAGACGGGGACCATGCCGTTGGGCAGGCGTCCGGTCAGGGTGCCGCCGAGCAGGCGCAGGACGTGCCGGCTGCCCAGGACGGCGCCGTACGTGGCGGGCGGTGGGGTGGTGGTCGGGTGATCGGCCAGGGTCAACAGGGCAGGGCTTTCCGTCAGAAGGCGGGCGAGGAGGGAGCGCTGGGCTGGCCGCTAGCGGCGGTGCGCGGAGGTGGTGCCCACCGGAGGTGCCGCCGCCACGGGAGTGGTGGCGAGGGCTGGTGGGCGGGGCGTCGGCAGGTGCCGGGGAGCGGGGGTGCGGTGCGGCGGCAGGACGGCCACGGCTTCCTCCAGCTGCTCTCCGACGTGCGTGAGGTCCTGGAGCAGGTGGCCGGTCTGCGTCGAGAGCACCCGAAGGCGGACGGCGATCTCGTGCCCGGCCCGGGTGTCCAGCGCGGCGGCCCAGATGGCACAGGTGTCGAGGAACTCGGCGAGCTGGGCGATGTGCCCGGCAGGGGCGTGGGGCGGCCGGTCGGTGACGTAGGAGATCGTCTCGGCGACAGAGGCGCTGTGCTGCGCGTCGATGACGTCGCGCGTCAGCTGGGCGAGAGGGAGCCCGGGGATCGCGAGCGGTGTTGGCGAGTGCCCTTCGGGGAAGAGCACCCCGGGCGGGACCGCCGGCGGAAGGTCCTGGATGGCCGCGTCGTCGGTGTCGTAGCAGCCCAGTACCTGCACGTGCGGGCTGTCGATGTCCCCGGCGAGGATCAGGAAGACCTCTTCGTCCTCGTCCGGGTAGGGCAGCAGGGCGAGGGTGAGCTGGCGGCCTGTGGCGTCATACCGAGACTCCTGGGGCTGGAGCAGATCACGGCTGCGGGCCGCACGGGCCCGGGCGGTCCACCGCTCCTGCTCCTCTCCCGTGAGCCGCGGACCGGGGCGCGGGGGATGGGCCGGCTGGAGGGCCAGGTCCCGCAGGAGCACGTCGTGCTCGCCCCAGGTCCGCAGGTAGGGCCACAGCCGTGCGTCACGGGCTGCGGAGTCCTGGACCGCGGGGTGGTCTTCCAGGAGGCGTACGGCTACGTCTGCGGCATGGGCGAGGTCGGAGACCAGAAGGTGCCAGCCGGCGTGGTGGCGGGCGGGAGGCATGGCCTCGATACCGGCACTCGCGTGGGCGAGCAACGTGGGTACGTAGGGCAGGAGATCGCCGAAAAGTTCGGTGAGTACCCGGTTGCGCTCCGCCTCGACGGCCTGGGCAGCCTGCTCGTCGAGCATGTCGCCGTGGCGGTTGTGAAGGTGCTCCAGGGCAAGCTCGCAGCTGAGCGTGCTGACGGAGAACCGGGTGCCCCAGCCGGTCAGAGCGTCGAGTGCTTCTTGCAGTGATGGGGGTGGGGAGTGAGGGATGAAGGCTCCAGGGTGGCGTCTACCTGCGGTTGGGTGAGGCGGTGATCTGCAGGGGCGGGGAGGGGAGAGCGGCTGCCGTGCGGACCGGGGCGAGAGCTGTCCGGGGCCAAGCGGGCCGGCTGACGGAGCGGGCGATGTCGACCAGGTCCTGGCCTTCGAGCAGCCACACCGCCAGCGGATCGGGATCCGAGGTCTTCTGCGGCGTCGTGGAGGCTTCCTGCGGCAGGACCGGCTGGCCGAATACGGCATCCATGAATTCCAGGAATGCCTGCTCAGATGGGTTGAGGCGGGAGTTGCTGGCGCGCGCGGTGCTGATGATGTACGGCGCGGCGTCGGCGAAGCGGGCGAAGGCGTCGGCCAGGTCATGCTGGGGTGGATCGGTGACCGTGCCCGGCTCGTACGCCTCGTGGGCCCAATCCAGATCGTCCCTGAGGGTGATCAACTGCAGCCGCCAGAAGGCCTGGTGGTATTCGGCGAGGAGGGAGGAGCTGACCTGGTGGGCGGCGTGCGCGTGAGCGTCCCCCACGGTGATGCTGGAGGGCCCGGCAACCTCCGGGGTCGGGTTCATGTCCGCCGGGATGAGCGCGCCGACGCGGTACTGATCCCGGCCGGGGACCGGTACGACGGCCAGCTCGACCCCGCTCTCGCCGCGAAGGATCGCCGCGGCCAGCAGACGGTCGGTCTTGACCATGTGCGCGAGGGGGTCGGCGCGGGGTGTCCACAGGTCGTACAAGAGGTCCTCTTGCACTATCGGGACCGGGTAGTTCTCGACCCGCACGCTCCACTGGCCGGGCAGGTTGTCGCCGAGCTCGCGTGCGAAGTCTCCGATGTAGCGGCTGCTGTTGGTGGCGACCAGGGCCCCGTGCGTCAGAGCGGTGCCGCCGAGGGCGGCGAGTGACTGCCGGGCTCGGGCTATGTCGGTCAGGGGCGTGAAGTAGTTGCCGTCGCTGTCCTTCTCGAATCCGGCGAGCTGGAGGGCGGTGCGGGCCCAGCGCCAGTTGTCGCCGGATACGAGGCCGACGATGCCGTGGTGCCGGCTGGTGAACAGGGTGATCTCGGACGCCATCAGATGTCTCCCGCGTCGCTGCCGGCGAGGACGGGGACGGGTCCGGACTGGTCGGTCGGCGCGGTGTGCGCGGTGGCCAGCAGGTCGATGCCGAGTTGGAAGAGGGCGCGGTCGGCGATGTCGAGGAGGTCGCTCGTGCGGGCGTACCGCTCGGCCAGCTGGGCGTGGCCCAGTACCTGACAGCGGGCGCCGACGGCGCGCAGCAGGTTCCGCAGGGTGATCAGTCCCGTGTCTTCGCCGGCTGCGGCCAGCTCGGTCAGCGCGTGGATCTCGGCGGGCGTCGTGGCCTGGGCCATGGCGTCGGTGCACGCACGCAGCGCGGAGGCGGGATCCGGGGAGAGTGGGAGGCCCTGCAGGAAGGCGGTGGCCTCCCGGCGGGCCCGGCGACGCAGTTCGCTGCTGCCGGGCCCAGCCTCGTCGGTGGAGAGCATGGACGGGAGAAGTCCCTTCGCGGTTAGCGGGAGCGGCTCGGCTGGGTGGATTCCGCGGGTGCGGAGGCGACCGGTGTGGTCTGCGGGGGCCCGGAGCTCCGGGCGCGCGCGGTCGCGTACTGGGGCGAGGCGGTGGCGGCTGCCTGCGCGGTGTCGGTGCGGTACCACTCCCGCGGGTCCCGGACCGGCCTGGTCTGGACATGGGCCGCCTTGGTGTTCGAGGGGTCGAGGGAGTAGTCGGCGTGGACCTGATATCCGCTGCCGCGCAGGCTCTCGACGGCCTGGCGGGTGCGGCGGGCGCCGTCGTGAGTGGGTGCCGCCAGCAGGTACACGCCGTGCAGGCCGTGAACGGGCTGGAACCCTAGGCGCGTCAGGTACCACTGGCTGATGTGATGGGGGATTCCTTGGGCGGAGGCGACGTACCCGTACGTGGGGTGCGTGCCGACGACGAACTGTTCGCGCAGAAGTACTCCTTGTGGATCAGCGGCGGGCGGTGCGCGAGGGGCCGGCGGTGCTCTGGGCGGTCGGGGTGGTGGGCAGTTTGGGTGAGGCCCGGAGCGGGCCCTGGGCGGGCCCCGCCGGCGCCCACATCGCCGGGTGGTCGCTGAACGGGTAGAGGGGGTCGCTCGCCCATCCCACGAGGGGGCCGCGGTCGTGTTCACTCAGGCTGATGACCTCGATTCCGTGCGGGTGCAGTACGTATCCCCACTCCAGATCGCCTGTGGCTTCGGGGGTGACGGTCATCCGCTGCGGGGGCGAGCCGTCCAGGGTGAAGAGGTTCTGCGGTTCCCGGCTCGGCCACGTCTCGCCGCCGGTGAGCGCGAGGAACAGCTCCGGGGGAGCTTGGTCGAGGAGGTCGGTGCCCAGTTCCTCCCAGCTGATGGCGACGTCGTCGATCAGGTGCCGGGACATGGCATCGAGGTCGCCGTTGAATTTGTACTGGTGGGCGGTGAGCAGGAGGGGCAGGTGGTGGCTGGGGACCCCGTCCGAATGGACGTAGATCCCTTCGTACCCACCGGACCGGGTGGGGCGGGCGATGAAGGAGCGAGTGGACAGCGGGATCTCCAGCGAGTCGTTACGGATGCGGGGCGGGGCTATCGCAGGCGCATGCCCGGTCAGCGGGTTCGACCGCGGCTGCTGGGCGGAGCGGGCGGCAACAGGGTGCTCGGCGCGGCGACGGCCCGGCTCGGAGAGCGGAGGTGGCCATCCAGAGGATGCCCATCGGTGACCGTGACGTTGAAGCCGAGACCGCGGAGCCGGTCAGTGGCTTCCTGGATGAGGACCTCGGACGGGAGCGGAGAGGTGACGGCCGGCAGGCACAAGCCGGTGCCCGGGTCCAGTTCCCAGCGTCCGTCCTCGTGGAGCAGGGCCCTCACGGCGCGCGGCATGACCGCGTCGGCTGCCGGCCGGCCGTCGGCCGTCCGGCCGATGACGACGTGCTGCGCCTGCTTGAACCTGGTGCCGCTGGCTACGCGCATCGCCGCGATCCGGTACTGCGGAAGGAGCCGGCGCCGAACCGCGCAGGCGGCTCGGGCGGGGTCACCGAGGACCGCGACGGCTTGAGGGCGCTTCGCCGTGCCGTACTCGAACACCCCTGCCGGAAGCAGCGCACCGACGAGGAACTGGCCTGCTCGGTGGGGCCGCTGGACGGCGTAGAGCTGCAGTCCGTGCGCATGGGTGAGGACGGCCCGCGCACGCAGATGGTCACCGCCCTCGTGCAGCGCACGCCAGAGCACTCCCTCCTCCATGTCCCAGAACCGTTCGTCGGCCGGGCTCCACCCGGAGGGCGTGGGCAGGACTCTGCGGTTCCACCCGGCACCCAGGCGGGGCGCGAGCCCGGCGGTGAAAGCCTCCAGGGAGCCTGCGACGACCTCCGAGCGCCGCAGTGCCTCCTGCACGGCGGTGTCCATGGGGCGTTGCCGGGTCATTCCCGGCTCGCCGGGTGATGGAAGTGGGCTGCGGGAACGCCGAGCAGCTGCAGCGCGTGCACGGCCTGGTGCACGAGGTGCTCCTGCTGCTCGACGGGCAGCGAAGCCGGTGCGGTGTACGCATCGAGCCGGGAGCAGTACGTGAACCCCCTTGACCACAGCACACGTTGCACCGGGTCGGTCAGAGGCAGGGATATCGGTCCGGCGGCATGCAGTCCTATGCGGATGCTGACGGGGTGGTGCACGGGAAACCTTCCTGGAGGGCGGGACAGGGGTGGTGATCAGCGACTGCGGGTGCCGCGCCCGGCCGGCGGAGGAGTGGGGACCTCGGCGGTATGCCGACCGCCGGCTACCGGTGCCGGCGCGGTACGGGCGAGCTGTGCGAGGAGTACGTCGACCGATGCGAGCAACGGGTCGATGTCGTCGAAGTCGCTGGGCCCGGAGGATGCCGTGGAGTCGTACACGACGGTCATCGAGGCCCAGTCCTGGGCGGGAGCCTGGTGGGTGACCAGCCACCCGTCATCGTGGCCGATGATGAGGACGGCATCGTGGCCCGGTGGCGAGGCGTAGACGAGCCAGTCGTCCAGCCCGAACTGGACGTCGCAGAGCAGGCCGCGTTCGCGGAGTGGGGTGATCACGTGGGCGAAGCGGGCCCATGCCCGCTGCCAGCCGGGGTCGAGGACGTTGTGGTGATCCGGCAAGGGGGTCAGAGGGCGGGGCTGTCCGGTTGAGTTCACTGGAGCCCGCCGGGCGGGGTGCCGTCGTCGAACGGGAGCGAGTCCTGTTCGCCCTGGTCTTCGGTCCAGCCGAAGACCACGCGTTCCAGGTCTATGAGATGGACGATGCCACGATTGGCCCGGTAGGCGTCGAGGCGCTCGTCGGCGTAGTCCTGCTTCTCGTTGTCCGCATGGTCGACACTGACCCTGTTGCGTCTCGACAGGCGGGCCCACTCGACCATGTCGGAGTCGATGATGAGCCGCATCCGGGCCCAGATCCCGTTGCCGAGCTTGAGGATATCGTCGGGGTGGAAGAGCCCTCCGGAACGCCGGCGCCGTGGGTTACGGCGTTCGCCGAATCCAGTGACGAGGGACTCGGCCAGGGTGTCGAGGGCCGCCGCCCGGACGTAGGCGGAGAGGTCATCGTCGGCGAGCTCTGAGCGGACCTTGATGACCAGGTCGCGCTTGCGGAAGCGCCCGTGCTCGTCGGCAAGGGCGTCAGCGGCCTGTTCGACGATCTGCTGCAGACGGGAGTTGTTGTTGGTCGTCACGGCAGGTCACGCTCCTGCCAGACCTGGTCCATCTCGGTCAGGGCCGTCATGGCGTGCGCGATGATCTCCCGGGTGACGGGTGTGCCGCTGGAGAATGCGGGGTCGTAGCGGCTGAAGGCCCGTGTGCCGCGGGACTGGGCGAGCGGCGGGACGAGCTCGTCCAGCAGCTTGGTGGCGACGCGGCGTTGACGCTTGTCCTCTTCGAGGCGCTCGGTGCGTTCCGCCCATGCGCCGGTCAGGGTCAGGTCGCCCTCTACCACTCGTTGGGCGAGCTGGGGGTCTTCGTCTCGAAGACGGGCGAGCTGCACTTCGGCGGAGTTGGCCTTGGACTTGTTCTCCTGTGCAACGTTGTATGCCTCGTTCAGCCCCATGGCTCCCGCGATCACCGGGTCGACGAGGTCGGGTGCGTGTTGCAGGACGGTGCTTGCGCGGCCCATGACAGCGAGGGCGACTCCGAGTTGTTCCTTTAGGGAACGCGCGGTCTGTTCCCTTGGGGAACGCTGGCCTTGTTCCCTAAAGGAACAGGCCTTGACGGTGATCATGGCGGCCTGTCCCTTGGTGAGGCTGCGGCGTCGGAGGTTGACGGACAGGACGTACACATCGGGTGCGTCGCCCTCATACGTGATGAAGGTCGGTTCGATACCGGCGCGTTCGCACGCGACGAGTCGGCCGCGTCCGTCGAGGACTCGTCCTTCACGGTCGAGAACGACCGGCTGCAGAAGGCCGTGCTCCTCGATGTCGTGGGTCAGGGCGGTCAGGTCGTCTTCGTCGAGCAGCGGGAGGAGCGAGGCAGTCGGATGAAATTCGATAGGGGTCTCCAGGCGTAGAAGAAGGTTGCTGTGGTGGGTGTGTCCGCCGTGGCGAGGGCGGGAATTTGACGAACCCACGGGCCTTTCAGTGCATGCGGGCGTCGGTGTCGAACAGGGTCTGTTCGGCGGGGTGGAGCAGGTGCTGGACGATGAAGGACCGGCCCGCGACCTTCCACAGGCCGCGTCCGCGGCTGAGGTGGGAGATGGCTGCGGTCTCGACCGAGGTCAGGCCGAGCAGGGTGGCGGCTGCGTGGACCTGGTCGGTTTCCTGCCGGTAGATGATGCGGGTGGAGCAGTCCGCGAGGAGTCCTTCGGCCAGTGCGCGGCCCTGGGATCCGGCGTCGCCTGCGGTGAGGAGGTCGGAGAGCCGATGGATGACCATGAGGTTGGCGATGCCGAGCCCGCGGGAGAGCTTCCACTGGGACTGCATGCGCTGCAGCAGCGCGGGGTGGCGCATCAGGCGCCAGGCCTCGTCGTAGACGATCCACCGCCGGCCGCCGCGCGGGTCGGTGAGCGCGGATTCCATCCAGGCGGAGGCGCAGGTCATAGCGAGGACGAGCGCGGTGTCGTCGCCGGATCCGCCGAGGCGGGACAGGTCGATCGACAGCATCGGCGTGCCTGGGTCGAACGCGACGGTGGAGGGGGCGTCGAACATGCCGGCCAGGTCGCCGTGGACGAGGCGCCGCATGGCGTGGGCGAGGTCGCGGGCTGCCTCTCCGAGGTGGCCTGAGACGGTCCCGGCGGCCTGGTCGAGGAGGGCGGGCTGGGCCAGGGTGTGGGCGATGTCGCCGAGAAGCGGTGTGCGGCCCGCGGCGGCTGCTGCCTTGACGACGCCGTCGAGGGTGATGTCGAGGGCGGTGTGCTCCATCGGCATCAGGTCGCGGCCCAGGACCGTGCGGGCGAGCGAGCCGAGCAGCAGCAGTCGGCGCTTGCGGACTTCGCCGGCCCAGTCGGCCTCCGTCACAGACGGGGGCCTCGGGGCGGCGTCCATGGGGTTGAGGCGGCCGGGCAGGCCGGGGCCGAGCGCGATCGAGGTGCCGCCGAGGGCCTGGGCGACGGGTGTCCATTCACCCTTGGGGTCGCAGGGGACATAGACGCGGTATCCGAAGGCGACCGACCGCAGGGCGAAGGATTTGGCGAGGGCGCTCTTGCCCTGGCCGATCACCCCGGCGAGTAGCACGTTGGGGTTGGTGAACCCGTCGACCTTGCCGTACAGGGTGAACGGGTCGAACGTGAAACTGGCTTCGGCGTGGACGTCGCGGCCGATGTAGATGCCGTCGGCTCCCAGGCCGCCTTCGGCGAGGAACGGGTAGGCGCCGGCGGCGACGGCGGTGGTCATGCGGTGCGCGGGGAGCCGGAGCTTGCTGCCGCGGGCGGAGGCGGCGCCGGGTCGTCCGGCAGCGGGGTAGAGGGGGAGGGGCATCTCCGTTTCGGCGGGCTTGTGTTCGCCGGAGGGGGAGGTGGATTCGGCGCGGGCTTTGGCCTGGGCTTCGGCGAGCTGGCGGCGGGCGGCCTTGCGGGCATGGCGGTCGGTGCCGTGGGGGGTGAACAGGGGGCTGGCGCTCGCGCGTCGGGCGCGGCGGCCGGGGCGGTGCTGGGGCATGGGGGCGGATCGTTTCTGCGGGGGCTGCCCTCAGGCGGTGCGGGCCGGGCGGGGGCCGTGGTCGGCGGGGGTGGTCTTGCGGCGGATGGCGTGCCCGGAGGCGAGCTGGCGCTGGCAGATGGTGAGGACCGGGGGGCCTTCGGGCAGCCGGTCGGGGCGGCAGCCCGCATCGGTGCTGTTGGATCCGGCGGCCGGGAGGGTGTGGAAGGCCTCGTGGAGGCTGGTCGCGGCCTGCCACAGCCGCAGGTGTGCGTCGGCCAGGTGCCTTCCTGCGGCCGGATGCGGGGGCCGGGTGGTCTCGGCGAGCCGGTCCATCAGGAGGTGGAGGCCGGTCAGGTGGCTGTGCAGGACGTCCACGTGCGCCCGGTCGGCGGGAACGGGGTTCCGGACTGCCTGGCGGCTGTGGTGGCGGACGCCGGCGGTCGCGGCCCGCAGGTAGGGATGGGTATCGAGGGGCGGGGTGTGGGCGTTGGTCAAGTGAGGGGTCCTTGCTGCCGCGTGGGCGCGGCGGGGTTCGGCTACAGGGCGGTGCGCGCCAGGGGGAGAGCTGCCAGGGTGAGGGCTTCGGGCTGCTGGTAGATCAGACGGCGAAGGTCGACCTGGGCGGAGACGGCGGCGGTTTCGATCTGTGCGCACGCGGCGTCGAGCTGGGCGTCGGTCTCGGCGGAGACGGTCAGGAGCCCGGTCAGGGCGACGTCGGCGTGCCCGGCGATCAGCTGCCGCTCACGTTCCTTGACGTCCCCGTACTCGACGGAGTCGGCTTCGGAGTCGACCTGTCCGCGGCGCTGGCGCTCGGCCGCGTCGGCGATGATCGTGGCCTTGGTGCGCTGCACGTCGCGCAGCGCGGATTCGAGTCCCTGGGGCACGTAGATCATGGAGAAGGAGCGGCGCACTCCGGCGGTGAACATCAGCCCGTGCAGGAATCCGGCGCCCGTTTCGGTGCGCGGCCAGTTCTCCACCCAGTAGGTGGTGTGGCGGGCGGTGTCGGTGATGACGCGGTCGTACTCCTCGACCTGCACGACCGGGCCAGCGGCGGCGGGGTCGGCCTCGGCCTGGCCGTGTTCGGACCACTGCTGCAGGCCGGCCAGGGCCTTGGGGTCGTAGGCGGTGCGGACCACGGCGGCGATCTCGCGGGCGGTGAGCCAGCCGGTGACCATCAGCCCGGCGCCGCGCGCGGCCTGGGCGACGGAGGCGGTGGTCTGCCCGAGGACGGTGAAGGCGCCGGGGAGACCGCAGCCGGCCTGGGAGATGAGCCGCTTGGCGGCCTTGAGGTCCAGGGAGATCGCCAGGTAGCTCTCGTGCGGGGCGGCGGCGGGCCCGGCGGAGGAGACGAGTTCGGAGTACACCTGTCCGGCGACGGGGGTTTGGGGGTGGCCGTGGGTGGTCCAGTGCCGGGTGAGGGTGTCGCCGCTGTCGGGGACGGTGCGTTCCAGGACCTGCACGGTGGCGATGTGCCCGCTGCGGGCGATACCGGCCAGCGCCCGGCCCCACGAGGTGACGTTGCTGTTCTGGGTGGCGGGGTCGAGGAGGGCGAAGGCCCTGCTGGAGACCCGGGCGACGGCGGTCAGGGTCTGGTTGTGGGGGTCGTGGACGGCGGCGGCCTGCGATCCGGACGGGGTGACCACGCGCAGCGAGGCGGCCGTGCCGGGCAGGTGGAGCATGCCGTCGGTGCGGGGCCGGGAGACCGCGCGGGCCAGCCACATGCTCTGGCCGGTGCGTCGGCGCTGGGCGTAGCGCAGGACGATCGGCGCCCAGTCGATCAGGGAGCGGCCGTGGCGCCGGATGGCGACGAGGGCGGCGACCGCGGCCCACAGGGGGGTCAGGGCCAGGGCGCCGACGAGGCCGGTGGAGACCACGGTGGCCAGGAGCAGGGCGAGTGCGGTGGAGGTGAGGACGAGCTGGGGCAGGGAGAGGCCGAGCAGGATGCCGCGCCGCGACCTGTGGGGGAATTTGATCGTGAGGGGGAGGGCAAGGTCAGACAAGGCGGAGTCCGCTTTCGGGGCACGGGGTTGGGGCCCGGGCGGGACACGGCATCGTGGTGCGGCGTGTCCCGCCCGGGTGTCGGGGACGGGTCAGCTCAGGAGCCGGTGGGCGAGGGACCGCTCGCGAAGGGGTTGTTCGCGGCGGCCGGACCGTGCGCGCTGGCACCCCGTGGCGGACCTTCCTGGGTGCTGCGCGGAACAGGACCCGTACCGCTGGAACCCGCCGGAGCGGACGGACCAGACGAGCCACCGGTGCTTCCGCCGGGCTGGCCGCTGGTGTCCTGGCTCACGCTGGTGGGCGGCGGCTGAACCGCCTTGGACAGCGGGCCGGTCAGCGCACCTCCGCCGGACGACGGGAGCGGGGCGCTGTTCTGCTTCTCCCCGGTCCCGCCGCTCGGGTTGGCGGCGACATCGCCGGGGAATCCCGCAGGTCCCTGCGGCGCTGCTCCCGCTCCAGCCGCTGCTCCGGCTCCGTCGGTCGCGGCCATCGCGGCGGCCTTGCGGGCTGCCTGCTCGGTGTGCTGCTTGGCCATCTGCGCACCGGTGCCACCGGCCCGGTGGATCGACTCGCCGTCGGTGCCCTCCGCCGCCCAGTGGACGAACTTGAAGGTGGCGTACGGGCAGAGCAGCACCATCATCATGATGACGATGCCGGCGAGGCAGTCGGCGAGCGCGCCCAGGCCGTCCTTGGCCTGGGTCTGGCCGAGGGCGGAAATGCCCAGGAGGAACACGATCGTCATCAGCAGCTTGGAGACGACCAGGGTGGCGGTGGCTTCGATCCATCCCCGGCGCCAGCGCCGTGCGGCTTCCCAGCCGCCTCCGGCTCCGGCGAAAACGGCCAAGGTCACCAATACGAGGATGCCGACCTTGCGGACCATCATCACGCACCAGTAGAGGATGGCTCCAATACCGGCGCCGAGGCCGACGATGCCGGGGATCATCCAGCCCAACGGCACGGTGGAGGCGACGGAGCTGGCCTTGACCATGCGGCGCACGGCGTCCTCGATCGAGGTGCCCGCTGCCTTGAACAACCCGTCGGACAGGGCGTCGACGACTTCGATGGCGACGGTGGTGCCCGCGATGGCGGCGAAGCAGAAGATCACGCCGCCCGCGGTGCCCGTGAAGGCCTGGGCGAGGGCCTGGCCGTCGCGTTTGACGGCGGCCCGGATGAGCTGGGCGCAGAACGTGGCGACCAGGATGGTCAGGCCGATCGGGAGCAGCAGTTCGTAGTTGTCGACGAACCAGCCGGCCCGCAGGTCCACTTTCGTGGTGGCGTTGACGGCCTCGGCGGCGAGGTCGGCGGAGGCCGCGGCGAACTCGCCGACCGATTTGGCGATCCAGTTGCCGATGCCCTCGGTGATGGCCTTGCCCGGGTCGTTGACGAAGTCGATGGCGTCGGCCGCCGAGCACAGCTTGTCGGCGAGGGGGAGAGAACAGAAGTCCACTGGAGGGATACCTCCTTGTCTTCAGTGGCGTGTTATGGGGCGACGCTCGGAGCGAGGGAGACCAGGGCGCAGTCGGTGCTGGGGCGGCACTGGACGGCGAGGGTGACGGCGCGGTCCTCGGCGCCGCCTCCGCCGTTCGTCCAGGCGATGGCCTGCTTGCCGGTGACGGTAACCGCGTAGATGTAGGCCTCGGTGATCGCGGAGGGGTTTTCGGTGAGGGCCTGCTTGAACGCGGAGGGGAAGTGGGCCTCGGCCACGGTGGCGGTGGCGTACTGGGCGTTGTCGGCCATCCGCGACCACAGCACCGGGTCCGGAATCTGAGCGGAGATCGCTGTCCAGTCGGTGTACTTCGTCTCGCGGGTCATCCACGCGTGCATGCCGGCGAGGTGCTGGTCACGGCTGGTGGTGCGGGTGTCGTACGACCAGAGCATCACGGCTGCCGCGCGGGCGTAGGCGAGCGGGTCGGTGATCTTGGGCGGCGCCGGGACCGAGCCCGTACCGACGGAGGGCTTCGGTGCCGTGGTGGCGGACGAGCTCGGCGCGGGGGCTGCGGGGGATACTCCGGTCTTGCTCTGGCCACCGCGGGCGGTGAACCAGGCAGCCAGTCCGGCGGCCCCGAGGAGTGCGGTGATGACCACGGCGGCGACGAGGATCCGTCGCCCGGTCGTCCAGTGCGTGGTGGCCCGGTGCAGGGGAGAGAGGGAACGGTTCGGCACTACTTGACCTGCGTTCCGAGTGCGGAGAAGAACGCGACGATGCCGTTGGCGGCGCCCAGGCCCAGGGCGGCGCCGGCGGCGACGACGGCGCCCTTCTTGCCGTTGGCCTCGGCCTGGTGGCCGCCGCTGTGGTGGCCCCAGGCCCACACGCCGAGGGAGACGGCGAGCGCGCCGACGACGGCGATGATGCCGAACATGTTGATCGAGTTGACGACCTTCTTCAGGACGTCGAGCCCGGGGAGGCCGCCCTCCGTCGGGGTGATTCCGGGGTCGTAGGCGAGGTAGAGGACGCGGTCTGCGAGTGAAATGGGTATGGCGAAGCTCCTTGCGGGCGCAGGCCGGCGAGGCCCTGCGGCTGTGCGGGGAAGAGGGGAGGGGCGCTCGGGGCGCGAAGAAGGGGCCCGGCGCGGGCCCGCGGCGGCGGGCGGCGGTCTAGCTGTTGAGCGTGGGGATGCGGCGGACGGCGAGGATCTGCCAGTCGCCGACCTTCTCGATCCGTACCGGCTTCGTGGTCCTGGGTGCGTTGATCACCAGGCCGGCGCCGATGTACATGCCGACGTGCTCGGGGACGGCGGCGGTGCCGCGGGTGAAGAGTAGGTCGCCGGGCTTGAGGGCGTTCGCCGGTACGGCGTCACCCTCCTTGACCTGCGTGTACGTGGTGCGGGTGAGCTGGATTCCGGCCTTGGCGTAGGCCTGCTGCATGAGGCTGGAGCAGTCGCAGCGGCCCATGGGGTCGGGGCCGTGCGGCGCGGTACAGGTGCCGCCCCACTGGTAGAGGGTGCCGAGCTGGTGCATTGCCCAGTCGATCGCGGTACGGGCCTTCGGTGAGGCGTCGGCCGGGATCTTGTATCCGGCGGGGACGGTTCCTTCGGGGATGGAGCCCCAGCCGGATCCGTCCTCGCCCGGCTTGCATCCGCCGGCCCCGCCCGGAGTCGTGGCCGGTTCCTGGCCGGGCTGGCTGGTGCCGCCGTTCGGCAGCGTCTTGACGATGGCCTGCTGCAGGGCCCGGGCGAGCGGTTCCCACTGCGCGTACGCGTCCGGGAATCCGGAGAGCTGCACGGCCTGGGCGGCCTGGGTGATCGTCATCTGCTGCCACCCCGTGACCTCCAGCAGCCCCTTGTAGAACTTCGTGGAGGCGTAGACGGGGTCGCGGATCTGCTCGGGGGTGCCCCAGCCCTGGCTGGGCCTCTGCTGGAACAGCCCGAGCGAGTCCCGGTCGCCGGAGTTGAGGTTGCGGAGCCGGGATTCCTGGATGGCGGTGGCGAGCGCGACGACCTGCCCGCGCTCGGGCACCTTCAGGGCGATGCCGGTGGCGACGATGGTCTTGGCGTGGGGGATCTGCTCGGCGGGCAGTTCCAGGCCCTCGACGCGGATCGAGCTGTCGCCGCCCTGTCCGCCGAGGATTGCCGCGACCTGCTGGGCGACCGCGGAGGCATCGACGCTGCCGCTGCCGGGAGCGCAGGCGGCGCTCTTGGAGGCGGCGCCGCTGCCGGCGGCGGCCATGGCGGCGGTGGTGGCGAGGGCGAGGGGGGAGAGGCAGAGGACGCCGATGGCGGCGGCTACGGCCTTCAACCTGGGGTGCCTCCGCGCTCGCCGGTCAGGGCCGGCGGCCGCGTTTCAGGCAGGGGAGGGCGCAGGAATGGCATGACGGTGTCCTTGAAGTGTGTGAAGCCCCGGCCGCGCGGTGCCGTGGAGATGTGAGAAGGACGCGGCAGGCCGGGTGATGGGTGAGCTGTGCCTCGTGACGTCGCTGCGAGTTGCCGCTCGCTATGACATCCGGGCCGTCAGGTGTGCCGGGACAAGGGGGTGCCTCCGTGTGGGCATGACGGGGGAGTACGGCCATCGGTGCTGTGTGCGCCGGGCAGTTCCAAAACAGTAAGTGCGGATCCCCGGTTGACCAAGAAAAAGATGATCAAGGCTCTATTTCAAGGGTTTTCGCGGCGACCGTGGTCAACCGGGGATCGTGCCCTACAGTTTTGGAACTCCCCCCGCACGACCGCCCTATGGCCCTATGACACACCTGTGTCCAGATCCGGGCTGGCGGTGAAATCTGCGGTGAGCTGGAGCCCACTCCCGCCTTTCCCGAACCGATATTGGGGTCCCTCTTTGCCTTTTTCCCTGCACCAGGGCGATGCCCTCAGCGTCCTGTCCGCGCTCCCGGACGACTGCGTCGACTCCGTCATCACCG
Organism: Streptomyces sp. NPDC048331; assembly: GCF_043201215.1. Classification (NCBI taxonomy): domain Bacteria; kingdom Bacillati; phylum Actinomycetota; class Actinomycetes; order Kitasatosporales; family Streptomycetaceae; genus Streptomyces; species Streptomyces sp. NPDC048331. The sequence goes on from NZ_JBICYT010000074.1 coordinate 15,749, forward strand.
ACCCGCCGTACAACTCGGGCGGGCGGACGGCGAAGGAGCGCACTTCCCGGACGGCCCGGCAGAAGTACACCTCCGCGGATGCCGGCCACGCGCTGCCGGACTTCACCGGCGAGAACATGGACCAGCGGTCTTACGGCTTCTGGCTGACGCAGATCATGACCGAAGCCCAGCGGCTGACCCGCCTCGGTGGCACCGCGCTGCTGTTCACCGACTGGCGCCAGCTGCCCGTCACCACCGACGCGATCCAGGCCGCCGGCTGGACGTGGCGCGGGGTGCTGGCCTGGCACAAGCCCGCCGCCCGCCCACAAAAGGGTCGGTTCACCCAGAACTGCGAGTTCATCGTCTGGGGGTCCAACGGCGACATGGACGGCTCGGCAAACCCGGTCTATCTGCCAGGCCTGTACTCCGGATCGCAGCCGACCGGCCGGAAGCGGCAGCACATCACGCAGAAGCCCGTCTCGGTGATGCGCGAGCTCGTCAAGATCAGCCCGCCGGGCGGCACCGTCCTGGACTTCTGCGCCGGATCCGGTTCAACCGGTGTCGCCAGCCTGCTGGAGGGACGGGACTTCATCGGCGTCGAGAAGACCCAGCACTACGCCGAGATCGCCGCCGACCGCCTGACCGAGGCCCTCCAGCAGGCTTATTCCCAGGACGACTTCATCCTCTCGGCCTGACCCTTTCCCCCATTGCCGCGGGGGCAGGAATCGGCACCCCGCATTCCTGCCCCCGCTTCGCGGGGCCTTGTAGCACGAGATCCCCGGTCAGCCAAACCGGGGAATTTCAGGATCGTTGAATCCAGCCCCTCTTTGAAGTCCCGACGTGCCGCATGCGGCTGCGAGGAGAGAACCCTTCGTGCTCGACCCCATAGACGGCCCCGAAGGCCAGCCGGTGGAACCGATCCGCGTTCCCGAAGCCGACCTGGAGAGCATCGAGGCCAGCGTCCGCAAGCTCCTGGACCAGTCGGCCCAGCAGGCCAGGCAGCTCGACAGCCTGGCCGCAGCACCTGACCCGATGCCCTTCACGGGCTTCACGATGCCGGGCCTTCCCGGCATGCCTCCTTCCGTACTGCCGCCCGAGCCCATGCCGATTCTGGAACTGGATGGCGAGGAGCGGGAAAACGAACTCGACTCGCTGACCGACTGGGTGGACGACTTCCTCATGCCGGTGTACGGCGCGGAGATCACCACCGCCGCACCGTGGTGCGAGGAGTGGCAGGACCACCTCGACGTCGTGGCCTGGCTGCACGCTCTGTGGATGGCCTACCAGCAGCACAAGGATCCCGAGTCCGGACCGTCGGGGATGTTCGTGTGGCACCGGGACTTCCTCACCCACGCGATGGCGGCCATCCGCGCGGCCGGCGGACCGCTGTCGGCCTGCCAGACCGACCCCGACCGTCCCGCCCACCGCCTGCTGCGCGGCCCCGGCCGAACCACCCGTCCGTCGGCCACCGCCGCCGGAACGGACCACGCCGTCGGGTCGCCGTCGTGAGCGGCCACGACCAACCCGCTTTCGGATTGACCTTCGATCCCCGCGCCCTGACCGACCTCCTCCAGGCGCCCAGCGACATCCGCGACATCGCGCTCGTCAGACTCCAGGACGTCGTCAACGCGCAATTGTTCGGCCGGAAGCTAACCCGCGAACTTGATGGGCTCCGCAAGGTCTACGTCGATTCCCACATGGCCTGGCGCATCGTCTACGCCACGCGCCGGGCCCCCGAAGGATCGGCGTTCCGCACCGAAATCCACGTCGTCGCGGTCGGCGCCCGGGAACGCAACGACGTCTACCGGACCGCCGCCGCGCGCTTGGGCATCAAGCATCGACCTGTCGACGCCCTCACCCACGCCGCCCGGGGCCGATCCCCGCAGCTCACCACCACCCGCACTCTCCCCAAGCCGGGACCGCCGCCGTACCCGGTCCCCGGACTTCCCCAGCCCGCCCTCCCCCTCGCCCCGAAAGGCCCCACCCGTTGACGACCTTCCCGAGCAACTTCCTCGACAACCTTCTAGTAGGGCTTTGTTAGGTACCCCGGATGATCAAGCAGGAGTAGGGTTGTGATCTTCTTTCAGGTGTGACACCTGAGGAGATGGAAGAGGTCC
>NZ_JBICYT010000075.1:0-17119 GCF_043201215.1 Streptomyces sp. NPDC048331
GCGCGCCGCGGTGTTCGCGCAGGGAGGTCTGGATGAGGGTGAGGTCGGTGAGCAGCTCGGCGGTGCCGAGGTAGTCGCGTCCTTCCTCGTGCGGGATGCCCTTGGCGAGGCGCTCGCGGGTGTTGAGGAGCTTCTGCCGGACGCAGGTGGCCTTGAGGCGGTACGGCTCCTCGGCGTTCAGCCGCTTGTAGCGCGGGCTGATCTCGGGGAGGCGTTCCAGGTCGGCCTGGAGGGAGGCGAGGAGTTCCTCGGTGGCTCCGGTGTAGCGGATGGAGTTGGAGAGGAGTCCGCGCAGGTAGTCGATGAGTTCCAGGGCGTCGGTGATGCCGTGTTCGTGCTGGAGGATCAGCACGTCGCGGGTGACCTCGGGGGTGACGTTGGGGTTGCCGTCGCGGTCGCCGCCGATCCAGGTGCCGAAGGTCAGCGGGCGGGTGCCGGCGGGGATCTCGACGCCGACGCGCTGGAGCTCGGCGGCGAGGTCCTCCAGGACGTCGCCGACGGCGCCCGCGTGCAGCTCGTCGAGGTAGTAGATGGCGTTGCGGGCCTCGTCGGCGGGCTCCGGGCGCACGACCCGCAGCTCGTCGGTCTGCCAGACGAGGTCGATGTTCTCGGCGAGGCGCAGATCGTGGCGGCGGCGGTCGCCGGCGCCGGTGACGGGCTCCTCCAACAGGGTGGCGATGCGGCGCAGCTTGTTGAGGACGCTGCGGCGGGCCGCCTCGGTGGGGTGCGCGGTGAAGACGGGGCGCACGTTGAGGTTCTTGACCGTCTCGCGCAGGTGCTCGGGGTCGGCGTCCTTCAGCATGTCGGCCGTGCGGGCGAGGAGCCCGCCCTCGGCGGCACGGTGGGCGCGCAGTTCCTTGCCGCGGTGCACCTGCTCGGTGACGTTGGCGAGGTGGAAGTAGGTGGAGAAGGCCCGTACGAGCTTGGCGGCGGTCTCCAGGTCGGTGTCGCCGAGCAGGGCGGCGGCGGCCTCGCCGTCGGTGCGGGTGAGGGCGCGGACGCGCTCGACGAGGTCGAGGAGGTCCTGGCCCTCCTGGCGTACGAGGGTCTCCCCGAGGAGGTCGCCGAGGCGGCGGATGTCCGCGCGCAGTTCCGCGTTGGCGGTGTCGGCCGGGGTGACGGGGGCCTGGCCCTGGGGGGCCTGGTCAGCACTGCTCACAGGTGCGGCTCCTTGCAGTGTTCGAGCGCTACTGGGCGGTGGGCTCCCGGCGACGTGCGGTGATGCCTTCCCCGGATCGGGTCCGGGGGCGGGATCGCCGCTCCTGATGCGCAGCTCGGGCTGCCCGTGCGGACCGCGCTGTCCGACGGGACCCAGGATAGGTGTCCGATGCGTGTGCCTGGACAAACGTCTCATCAGGCGGCGCGTGAACACCTCGCGCGCGCTCCCCCTCCCGGCGCTGCCCCTCTTGCCTGCGTACCCGGTTTTGCCATACTTACGATGCCGTAGGTTACGGAACCGTAGGGTCTCGTGACCAGGGAGCCCGCCGACTTCTCTCACCCCCCAGGGGACACCCATGACCACCAGTCCCGATCTGATCGAGGGTGGCACCGCGCCCTCCGACACATTCGAGCCGTCCGCGACACTCGGCGGCGAGAACAAGCGGTCCATCGAGCAGATCGCTCTGCTGCTGTTCATCACCGTGCCCTTCGTGGCCGTGCTGGCGGCCGTGCCGCTGGCGTGGGGCTGGGGGGTGAGCTGGTTGGACCTGGGCCTGATGGTCTTCATGTACTTCCTGGCCTGCCACGGGATCACCATCGGCTTCCACCGCTACTTCACGCACGGTTCCTTCAAGGCGAAGCGGCCGCTGCGGATCGTGCTCGCGGTGATGGGGTCGATGGCGGTGGAGGGGCCGCTCGTGCGCTGGGTGGCGGACCACCGCAAGCACCACAAGTTCTCGGACCACGAGGGTGACCCGCATTCGCCGTGGCGGTTCGGGGAGACGGTGCCGGCCTTGATGAAGGGGCTGTGGTGGGCGCACATCGGCTGGCTGTTCGACGAGGAGCAGACCGATCAGCAGAAGTACGCCCCCGACCTGATCAAGGATCCGGCGATCCGCCGGATCTCGCGGGACTTCATCTTCTGGACGATGTTCTCGCTCGCGATCCCGCCGCTGGTGGGCGGTCTGGTGACGATGTCCTGGTGGGGCGCTTTCACGGCGTTCTTCTGGGGTTCCCTGGTGCGGGTCGCGCTGCTGCACCACGTGACCTGGTCGATCAACTCGATCTGCCACGCGGTGGGCAAGCGGCCGTTCAAGTCCCGGGACCGCAGTGGCAACGTGTGGTGGCTGGCGGTGCTCTCGTGCGGTGAGTCCTGGCACAACCTGCACCACGCCGACCCGACGTCGGCGCGCCACGGTGTGCTGCGCGGCCAGGTCGACTCCAGCGCGCGTCTGATCCGGTGGTTCGAGCAGCTGGGCTGGGCGACGGACGTCCGCTGGCCGTCGGCGGCCCGCATCGACGCCCGGCGCAAGGAAATCGAGTCGAACGCGGCATGATGGGGGGCGTGGCGATCGACGGCGGTAATACCAGCAGCGACAAGCCCAGGCGCGGCCGCCGGGTACGGATGACGGGCGCGGAGCGGCGCCAGCAACTGCTGGACATCGGCCGGACGCTGTTCGCCGAGAAGGGCTTCGAAGGCACCTCGGTGGAGGAGATCGCGGCGAAGGCCGGGGTGTCCAAGCCGGTGGTGTACGAGCACTTCGGCGGCAAGGAGGGCCTCTACGCGGTCGTCGTGGACCGGGAGATGCGCCAGCTGCTGGACGGGGTGACGGGGGCGCTGACGGCCGGGCACCCGCGGGAGCTGCTGGAGCAGGCGGCGTTCGCGCTGCTGGACTACATCGAGTCGTACACGGACGGCTTCCGGATCCTCGTCCGCGACTCCCCGGTCGCCCAGTCGACCGGCACCTTCGCCTCGCTGATCAGCGACATCGCCACGCAGGTCGAGGACATCCTGGGTCTGGAGTTCAAGGCGCGGGGCTTCGACCCCAAGCTGGCCCCGCTGTACGCGCAGGCGCTGGTCGGGATGGTGGCGCTGACCGGGCAGTGGTGGCTGGACGTGCGCCGGCCCAAGAAGGCGGAGGTGGCGGCGCATCTGGTGAATCTGGCCTGGCACGGGCTGGACGGGCTGGAGTCGAAGCCGCAGCTGGTGGGTCGGCGCAAGAACTGAGCCCCGTACGCGGAGCGGTACGACGGCGCCCCGTCACCGGAGATCCGGTGACGGGGCGCCGTCGTGTGGTGCGTGCCGGTACGTCCTATGCGCAAGGTTCCAGGGCCGCCGGTTCGGGGTGGTGCCGTTCCAGGAATTCGAGCCGGTTGCCGACGGGGTCCTCCGAGTAGAAGCGGCGGTGGCCCGGCAGGTTGTCGTCCCAGACCACCGCGGCCCCCCGCTCCCGCAGTCTGTTCGCGTACGCCTCGATGTCGGTCACCCGGAGCCCCGGATGGGCCTTGCGGGCGGGCCGGAAGTCCTCCTCGACGCCGAGGTGCAGTTGGACGGGTCCGGCGGCGAACCAGCAGCCCCCGCGGGCGGCGAGGACAGGCGGCTTGGGGATCTCGGTCATGCCGAGGACGTCCGTGTAGTACGCGCGGAGCCGGTCCTCCGAGTCCGGCGGCGCGGCGAGTTGTACGTGGTCGACTGCGGTCAGCACGGTCATGCCTCCTTGCGGGCTACGGCGAAGATGCGGCGGAACGGGAAGACGGTGCCGCGCGGGCCGGTGGGGTAGGCCGCGCGGAGCCGGTCACGGTATTCGGCGAGGAAGGCGTCCACGGCGTCGCGGTCCTCGCCGAGGGCGGTGAGGACGGGCCGCAGGGCGGTGCCCTTGACCCAGTCGAGGACGGGGTCGGGGCCTTGGAGCAGTTGGTGGTAGGTGGTTTCCCAGATGTCGGCGTCGCAGCCGAGCTCGGTGAAGCGGGCGAGGTATTCGGCGGGTTCGAGGAGATGGATGTAGCGGGCGCCGTGCCCGGCGAGCCGGGCCCGCCAGCGCGGGGTGTCGCACTGCTGCGCGAGCAGGGCGTGGCTGGGGGCCGTGAAATTGCCGGGGATCTGGAAGGCGAAGGTGCCGCCGGGGCGCAGGCCGTTGATCCAGGCGCCGAAGGAGCCCGGGTGGCCGGGGACCCACTGGAGGGCAGCGTTGGAGACGATCAGGTCGTAGGGCTCCTCGGGGAGCCACGTGGCGAGGTCGCCGTGGCGGAAGTCGAGGCTGCCGCCGCCGGGGGTGGGCCCGGCGTACTCCTCGGTGGCGCGGTGGAGCATCTCCGGGGAGAGGTCGAAGCCGGTGATGCGGGCCTCGGGCCAGCGCTCGGCGAGGAGGGTGGTGACGTTGCCCGGGCCGCAGCCGAGGTCGGCGATACGGGCGGGACCGTGGGGGAGCTCGGGTATGCGGGTGAGCAGGTCGAGGAAGGGCCGTGTGCGGTGGCCCGAGTGCCGGAGGTACTGCTGGGGATCCCAGGTGGGGGCGGATGGCGCGGTGGACGTGGGGGTCCCGGCGCGCGCGGTATCGGAATACATGTTCGAGCCTCCCTGCTGGCGGGGCGATCGGAAGCGGAATCCGTTCCGGCCCCCTCCATGCCCCATGCTCGCTCCCTTTATATCTCGATGTCAAGATACTCGTGATCGAGATACTCGGTATGAAGAGACTTCACATCGACAGACCCCTTACACTGATCGGCATGGAGGACGAGGTCGACCGACTGGTGGCGGCATGGCGGCGGGAGCGCCCTGACCTCGACGTGGAACCGCTCGAGGTACTGAGCCGCGTCAGCAGGCTCGCGCGCCATCTCGACCGCGCCCGCAGGCTGGCCTTCTCCGAGCACGGCCTGGAGCCGTGGGAGTTCGACGTCCTGACCTCGTTGCGCCGCGCGGGCGCGCCCTACCAGCTCTCCCCCGGCCAGTTGTTGACCCAGACCCTGGTCACCTCCGGCACCATGACCAACCGCATCGACCGGCTCGCCAAGAAGGGCCTCGTCGAAAGGCTCCCCGACCCCAACGACCGCCGGGGGGTCCTGGTGCGGCTCACCCCCGAGGGCCGGGACCGCGCCGACCAGGCCCTCGCCGGGCTGCTGGCCCAGGAACGGGCGATCCTGGCCCAGCTCTCGCAGAGTCAGCGCGGCGACCTCGCCGGGCTGCTACGCCAGTTGACCGCTCCGTTCGACAACATCCCCGGCTAGGTCGGCCGGTCGTACGCCGGCCCGCCGGGCCAGTGCCACGGCGGCCAGCGTGGAGTGCACCCCGAGCTTGCCCAGCACGTTCTGCATATGGGTGCGGACCGTGTGCGGGGACAGGAACAGCCGCGCCGCGACGTCCTTGCGGCCCAACCCCGCCACCATGCAGCGCAGCACCTCGTGCTCACGCGGGGTCAGCGACTCCACCAGACGCTCGCTGTCCGTACGGTGCTTGCGCGCCGCGGTCAGCTCCCGGAGCACCCCGGTGAGCAGCGCGGGCGGCAGATGCGTCTCCTCGCGCAGGACCCCGCGGATCACGGCCAGCAGCCGGGAGAGCGAGCAGTCCTTCGCCACCCAGCCCGAGGCGCCCGCCTGGAGCGCGAGGGCGGCCCGACGGGGGTCGTCGCGCTCGGCGAGCACGACCGTACGGACCCCGGGGTGGGACACCCGTACCCCGGCGACCAGCGCGATCCCGTCCGAGCCGGGCGGCTGCGGCGGCCCGGAGCCGGACTCCCGCTGGGCGGGCACGGCGCCCGGGGCGGCGCCGAGATCGGCGTCGACCAGCAGGACGTCGAAGCGACGGCCCTCGGCCGCCGCGCGTTCGAGGCAGCGCAGCGCGGCGGGGCCGCTGCCGGCCGCGGACACGTCCACGTCCGGCTCGGCCGCGAGCGCGGCTGCGAGCGACTCGGCGAAGATGCGGTGATCGTCGACGACGAGAACCCGGATACGAACCACAAAACCCCCAAGGGTAGGGGAACGGACGACGGCGGGTACGGCGCCCGGACCGGGTGATCCGCAGCTGCCCCGGCCGCCGCCGTGACATCTCTGCATTACCCCGGACCGGACGACGTACCCGACTTGTCTCGACCCCTGAATCAACACCGGCCCCCACCGGTGTCACGCATCAGCGTAGGGCCGGGGGCGTCCGACGGTTGGCCGAATAGCAGAAGTTTTTCCAGCGATTTTCCCGCGCGGGCACGACGGACCGGCTTTGCCATGGCTTGAAATTGCCTATCCCGAAGGTCCTGATGGCGGCTTCGGTACCGGCGTGTGCCCCGGGCAGTTGCACGGGGGGCATTACACCCGGCGTGTGCACGCCGGGCGCCCGCGCACGGCGCCCGTCCGCAGCGCACGGCCCACACGCACACGCCCCCCGCACCCATCGGGGTGCGGGGGGCGTGCGGAAGCGGGAAGGTCCGGACGGATGTCGGAGGACCGGGAGCTCCGGGAGGTTCAGGAGGAGTGCGTACGCGCGAAGTTCCACGCGTCCGTGATGATCCCGGTGAGGTCCGAGCGGCTCGGGGTCCAGCCGAGGCGCTCGTGGGCCGTGCGCGCGGAGGCGACGAGCATCGCCGGGTCGCCGGCCCGGCGCGGCGCGACGACCTCGGGGATGTCCCGGCCGGTGACCTTGCGGACGGTCTCGACGACCTCGCGGACCGAGAACCCGTTGCCGTTGCCCAGGTTGCAGATCAGGTGCTCCCCGCCGGTCGCGGCCCGCAGGGCGGCCAGGTGGGCCTCCGCCAGGTCGGCGACGTGGATGTAGTCGCGTACGCAGGTGCCGTCGGGGGTCGGGTAGTCCTCGCCGAACACCGAGATCGACTCCCGCTCGCCCAGCGCGACCTGGAGGACCAGCGGGATCAGGTGCGTCTCGGGGGTGTGCCGCTCGCCGAACTCGCCGTAGGCGCCGGCCACGTTGAAGTAGCGCAGGGACACCGCGGCCAGGCCGTGGGCCACGCACTCCCCCGCGATCATGTGGTCCACGGCCAGCTTCGAGGCACCGTACGGGTTGGTCGGCGCGGTCACCGAGGCCTCCGTCAGGAGGCCCTCCGTCGGCTCCCCGTAGGTGGCGGCGGTGGAGGAGAAGACCAGCTTGCGCACGCCCGCCTCACGCATCGCGGCCAGCAGGGCCAGCGTCCCGCCGACGTTGTTCTCCCAGTACTTGCCCGGGTTCACCACGGACTCGCCGACCTGCGAGGAGGCCGCGAAGTGCAGCACCGCCTCGTAGGAGGGGTCCAGGTGGCGGGCGGCGTCCTGGATCCGGCCCTCGATGAAGGTGGCGCCCTCCGGGACCCCTACGCGAAAGCCCGTGCTCAGGTCGTCGAGGACGGTGACCTCGTGGCCGGCCTCCAGAAGGTGGGCCGCGACCACGCTGCCGACGTATCCTGCGCCACCGGTTACCAGGTACTTGCTCACTCGCCTACTGCCTCTCGCGGGGGAGCACGCGCGGGTACGTGCGCGTGCTTGGACACTGGCTTACCCGATTCCGCGCCCACGGGGAAATCCGGGCGGCCGGACCGGCCGGTACGTCAGTCGCGCGCGGCGGAGGACGGCAGGGTGGGCAGCGCCCGGTCCAGCAGACCGGTACGGGCGGCCAGCGCGGCCGCCTCCAGCCGCGACCCCACGCCCAGCTTCATCAGCACCCGCTGCACGTGCGTACGCGCGGTGCTCGGGGCGATCTCCATGCCCGCGGCGATCAGCCGGGTGTCCTCGCCCTCGGCGACCCGGACGAGCACCTCCACCTCGCGCGGGGTGAGCATCCGCAACAGCCGGCTGCCCTCGTCGTCGGGCTGGACGGCGGGATTCAGGAGCTCCGCGAAGGCCCCCTGCAGCAACTGCGGGGCGATCGCCACCTCCCCCGCCCTGGCCTTGGCCAGCGCCCGCTCCACGCCCTCGATGCGCTCGTCCTGGCGTACGTACCCGGAGGCGCCCGCGGCGAAGGCGGCCGCGATCCCGCGCGGGCTGGGCACCGGGCCGAGGACGACCACGGCGATCTGCGGGCGCTCCCGCTTGATGCGCACGACGGGTTCGAAGACCCCGGGCTCGGCGGGGGTGGCGGTGCCGAACAGGCAGACCTCCGGCGCACGGCCGATGACCAGCTCGGCGGCGCCGGCCGCCGGAGCGGCCGCGGCCAGCACGCGGTGGCCGCGCAGCTTCAGGGCAGAGGCGAGTGCCTCGGCCAGCAGCCGGTGCTCGTCGACCACCACGACCCGTACGCCCATTGAGGAACCACCCCCCACCCTTCTGACCCGGCAAGCTACACGCTTGTTCGACGGTGCGAGGGGGATACCGCGCAGAAGCCCCCGATCGGTACGGACCGTTCGGGGGCTTTCGGCGGCTCGGTGCGAACCGGAGCGGTGCTCGTCGGCGTGCTCGTCAGCTCGCGGAGAAGGAGACGAAGAGGAACTCCGGGTCGGCCTTGTCCGAGTAGGGCTTGCTGGCCATCGTGCGGGAGATGAAGAACTTCCCGTTGTGGTAGCGGTACTCGGAATACTCGGGCGAGAAGCCGGTCTCGGCGCGCTGGCTCGCCTTGTCCGCCGGGTTCTCCATGAGGAGGGTTTCCTTCATCGTCCTGCTGTCGATGCTGACGACCTGACCGCCCTTGTCGTACGGGGGCCGCTTGTAGGCGATGATGTTCGACCCGTCCATGCGCAGCGGGAAGAGTGTGTACCGCTCGCCCGCGTCGGCGCGGTCGGTGGTCTGCTTGCCGGTCTCCAGGTCGAAGGAGAGCAGCTCGTTGGTGCGGGAGCTGGAGGCCTGGCCCTGGTGCTCGTACGACGGCAGGTAGATCCTGCCGTTGCCGACCACCATGTTCATGCACCGCTCGACCTCGGAGCTGCACCTGGCGCCGAAGTCCCCGGAGGCGAGCGGGATACGGGCCTTCAGCTCGCCCTTGGGGTCGATGACGAAGAGGTCGCTGACGCCCGTGGCGTTCTTCGCGGTCTTGCCGACGTCGGCTCCCACGATCAGGGGCTTGGTGGAGACGATGTACGCGTCCTCGATGCCCGGGGAGAGCTTGTACGAGACGGTGGGCGCGCCCGTGGCCGGGTCGAGGAGCTGCCCGTACAGCGTGTAGTTGGGGCTCTGGCCGCACTTGCGGATGGCGGCGAGGGCCTCGCCACCGCCGTAGCCCACGTCACGGCAGCTCTCGCCGTCGATCTTGGGCAGCCACAGGGACTTGCCGTCGGCGAGGTTCCAGGCGGCGCCGCCCGCGGAGATGCCGGCGGCGGCGACGGTCTGGCCGCTGAGGGTGACGGTGTTGAACGAGACGGGCTTGTCGCCGCCGGTGGCGCTCTTGGCGTTGCCGGACCAGACCAGCTTGCCGCTCTCCAGGTCGATGACGCCGACCTCGGTGCACTGGACGTACTTGTTCTCGGGCGTCGGCTGGGCGGCCTTGAAGAGGACCGCGGCCTTCTTCTCGCTGACGTGCTTGGTGGCGCCGCAGAGCTCGCCGGGGAGGGGCAGCTCCCATTTCTTGCCGCCGTCGACGAGGTTGTAGCCGACGACCTTCGACAGGTCGGACTTGATGTAGGTGGTGTCGGTCACCCAGGAGCCCGCGACGCTGGCGACATCGGCCGGAACGGGGCTCGGCTGGTTGAGGAGCGGCTTCGACTTCGGGTTGGCCGGTGCCTTCTCGGTGCCGGGCACGTAGTCCGTGGGCTTGTCGTTGCCCGGGGAGGCGCTCGGGTTGCTGTCGGCCTTGTTGTCGCCGCCGCCGCTGTCGCCGGAGGTGTACCAGAGGCCGCCGCCGACGATGAGGACGCAGGCCAGGACGGCCGCGCCGACGATCATCAGCTGGGTGCGCTTGTCGTTGCCGGAGCCCGGGGCCGGGGCCGGGGGCTGAGGGGCGGGCACGGGCGCGCCGGGGGCGCCGAACGGCGGTGGGGTGCCGGGCTGCTGCGGGTAGCCGTAGCCGGGCCCGGTCTGCGGGTACCCGTACGCGGGCTGCCCGGCCGGCGGCTGCTGCGGGGGCCCGGCCTGCGGCGCGGCCGGTCCGGGCGGCGGCACGGGCGCGCCGAATCCGCCCGGCGGCGGGTCCTGCGGGGCGCCGAAGCCGCCGGACGGCGGCTGGCTGGGGGGCGGCGGGATACTCATCGGTTGCTGTTGCCTCTCGGTGGGCGGGTCGTTGGACGCGTTTTCACTTGCCGAAGGCCATCAGGAGCTTCTCGTCCTTGTTGTCGCCCGCCAGCCGGGTGACGGAGAGGAAGAACCGCCCGTCCTTGTATGCGGCGCTCTGGGAGGTCAGGAAGGAGGACTCGATCCGTGCGGAGGCGCCCGAGGGGAGCTTCATGAGCGTCGTGGGCGCGCTTCCGTCGGCCGGGAACGAGACGATCTCTCCGGGCTGGTCGACCAGGCCGGCGCGGTAGGCGGTCAGCCGGCCGTTCGCGGCCTCGAGCGGGACGAGGACCTTCCTGTCTCCGGCCTTGGCACGCCACTTGATCTTGCCCGTGCCGAGGTCGAAGGCGACGATCTCGCTGCCGGTGGCCTTGTCCCCGGAAGGGATGTAGGCGGTGTCCGCGTCGACCACGGAGTTCCCGCAGTTCTGGAGGCCCTCGCTGGTGCTGGAACCACCGCAGTTGACCAGGAAGTTGCCGTCGCCGGCGAGCGTGCTGCGCTTCTGCCCCTTCTCGTCGAGGACGAGAATGGACCGCTGCCCGGTGTCGCGGTTGGCGGCGTCGACGACGGTGGGGCTGACCGAGTAGACGGCGTTGACCTGGAAGCCCTTGGGCAGGCGGTAGCTCCAGGTCTTCTTGCCGGTGTTCGGGTCGGCGTCCTGGATCTCGATGGTCTTGTCGGCGTCCATGCAGAGGGCCACGGCGATCATCTTGTTGTTGCCCGCGGCGTAGGTCATGGGCTTGCAGCCCTCGGGGCCCGCGTCGGAGAAGAGCTTGTCGCCGGTGCTCAGGCGGTGGGCGCTCTGGCCGCCCATCCAGGCGAGGGCGAAGGTGTCGCCGTCGAGGGTGACCGTGGCGGAGGCGGCGGTCTTGAACAGCCCCTCCATGGCGAGCTCCTTCGTCCAGCCCTCCTTGCCGGCCTTGAGGTCGAGGAGCTTCATCTGGTTGCAGTTGGAGCCGTCGGCGTTCTTGACGACCATGACGGTCCTGCCGTCGGGGGTGGCCTGACCGGTGATTCCGCAGATCTCCGCGCGGAGGTCGATCTTCCACTTCTCCTTGCCGTCGCCGACCCCGTAGCCGATGACGAACTTGTCGACGGTCTTGACGACGGAGTCGCCGACGACCCAGAGCCCCCGGGCCGGGATACCGGCTCCCGGGCCCTCCATCTTGACGGTGTTCAGCCAGAGGGCCTTGTCCTCGCCCGGCTTGCGGCCCTGGTTGAGGTCGGTCGGGATGGCGCTGCCGGCGCCGTTCCCGTTGCCGTCGCCCTTGTCCACGGACGGAGCGCCGGAGGGCTTGGGATCGGTGGGCTCCTGCGCGACCGGCTTCGCGTCCTTGTCCTCGCCGGAGAAGGCCACGTAACCCACGCCCCCGAGAACGAGAACGGCGGCCACCGACGCGGCGATCAGCAGCGCCGGCTTCCTCTTCGGAGCCGCGCCCGAGCCGGGGCCACCCGGGCCCACCGGCTGCTGCTGCACGGTGGGGGGCTGCGGCGGGTACGCGGGCTGCTGGGCGTACGGGTTGGCACCCTGCGGCGGAACCCCGTACCCCTGCTGCGGCGGACCCGGCAGATGCCCGTAACCGGAAGGCGTCGGCGACCCGTTCGGCGACTGGTTCGGCGGCTGGGGCAGCTCGGTCATCAGCGCACGCTTTCGACATCGGGAGGTCGGGGAGGATGACCTTTCTATCACTGACAGCGCTCATACATCGGGCCGGTCCGTCCCCTGTTCCCAAGGGAGGACCGGCCCGTGACGCCGTCGTTATCCGGCCGGTCGCCCTCGATGACCGGCGGAATCCAGACCTCCCCGATCGGCCCGTCCTCGGTGCGCCACCAAATCCACGCGGCCCGGGTGGAGTTCGCCGGGCCGCACGCACCGGGCCCGGCGCGGCCTCACTTGCCGAAGACCATCAGGAGCTTCTCGTCCTGGCCCTGGGCCCGCAGACGGGTGGAGGAGATGAAGAACCGTCCGTCCACGTAGTCCAGCTTCGGAAGGGTGAAGGTCCTCTCGATCGGGGCGGCGGGGGCCGAGGGGTGGCGCAGGAGAGCGGTCGGGGTACTGCCGTCCGCCGGGACGGAGAGGACCTCACCGCCCTGCTCCTGGTCGGCCTTCCGATAGACGACGAGCCGGCCGTCCAGGGCCTTGAGCGGGGTGAGCGTGCGCTTGTCCCCGGCCGGGACGCGCCACTTGTCCTTACCGGTGGTGAGGTCGAAGGCGACGATCTCGTTGGTCTTCCCGCTGCCGCCCGCGGCGGTGGGCAGGTAGAGCGTGTTCGCGTCGACGACGGCCGAGGGGCAGGTCACCAAGGACCGGAAGAGGCCGGTGTCGCCGCAGCCGACGGCGATGCCGGCGCCCTCACCGGCGAGGGTTGCGGTCTGCTTCCCGTCGGGTCCCAGCACCACGATGGAGCGCTGCTTCGTCTGCTCGTTGCCGATGTCGATGACGGTCGGGTTCACCGAGTAGATGCTGGTGACCTTGAACTTCGGCGGAAGCCGGTAGGCCCAGCCCTGTGCGCCGGTGACGGGGTCGATCCCGTGGACCTCGGCGGTGGAGTCCTCGTCCGAGCAGGTGGCGAGGGCGATCATCCGGCCGTTGCCGGCCTCGTAGGAGTCCGGGTTGCAGCCGTCGCCCAGCGGGTTGGCGAAGAGCTTGTCACCGTTGCTGATCTTGAAGGCGCCGGCGGTGCCGCCGCGGCTGACGGTGACGGTGTCCCCGAGCATGGACAGGGTAGGGCTGGTGAAGATGTCGAAGACCCCCTCACTGGGCACCGTCTTCGACCAGACCTCCTTGCCGGTCTTCAGGTCGACCACCCGCAGCTGGGTGCAGGAGGTGTTCTCCCCGTCGCCGTCGCGGTACATGACGACCGTCCTGCCCTCGGCCGTGGTCTGCGGGGCGACGGAACAGATCTGAGCGGGGAAGGGGAGTGTCCACTTCTCCTTGCCGTCGGTGACCGCGTACCCGGTGAGGTTCCTCCAGAGGCTCTTGACGACGGTGTCGCCGACGACCCACTGGCCGGCGGCTTCGACGCCCATGCCGGGTCCGTCGAGCTGGGTGGTCTTGAGCCACAGGACCTTGTCCTCGCCCTGCTTGCGGCCGGAGTTCAGGTCCGCCTGCCCGCCGGCGCCGTTCCCGTTGCCGTCGCCCTTGTCCACGGACGGAGCGCCGGAGGGCTTGGCGTCGGTGGGCTCCTGCGCGACCGGCTTCGCGTCCTTGTCCTCGCCGGAGAAGGCCACGTAACCCACGCCCCCGAGAACGAGAACGGCGGCCACCGACGCGGCGATCAGCAGCGCCGGCTTCCTCTTCGGAGCCGCGCCCGAGCCGGATCCGCCCGGGCCCACCGGCTGCTGCTGCACGGTGGGGGGCTGCGGCGGGTACGCGGGCTGCTGGGCGTACGGGTTGGCACCCTGCGGCGGAACCCCGTACCCCTGCTGCGGCGGACCCGGCAGATGCCCGTAACCGGAAGGCGTCGGCGACCCGTTCGGCGACTGGTTCGGCGGCTGGGGCAGCTCGGTCATCAGCGCACGCTTTCGGCATCGGGAGGTCGGGGAGGATGACCTTTCTACCACTGCCGGTACGCACGCGACGGGCCGGTCCGCCCCTGTTCCCAGGGGCGACCGGCCCGGTCCCGCTCAGGCTCCGCTCAGGCCTCCTCGGCCAGTTCCAGCCAGCGCATCTCCAAGTCGTCGCGGTCCGAGAGGAGTTCGCGCAGCTCGGCGTCGAGCTTGGCCACCTTGTCGTAGTCGGTGGAGTTCTCAGCGATCTGGGCGTGCAGGTTGCCCTCGCGGTCGGACAGCTTGTTCAGCTGCCGCTCGATCTTCTGGAGTTCCTTCTTCGCGGCGCGCGAGTCCCCCGAGCTGCTGGACTTCGCGGCGCCGGTGGACTGGACGGGCGCAGGCGCGGCCGCCTCGATCATCCGCTGCCGGCGCTCCAGGTACTCGTCCAGGCCGCGCGGCAGCATCCGCAGGCTCGCGTCGCCGAGCAGCGCCATCACCGTGTCGGTGGTGCGCTCGATGAAGAAGCGGTCGTGGGAGATGACGATCATCGAGCCGGGCCAGCCGTCGAGGAGGTCCTCCAGCTGGGTCAGGGTCTCGATGTCGAGGTCGTTGGTGGGCTCGTCGAGGAAGAGGACGTTGGGCTCGTCCATCAGCAGGCGCAGGATCTGCAGGCGGCGGCGCTCACCGCCGGAGAGGTCGCCGACCGGCGTCCACTGCTTCTCCTTGGTGAAGCCGAACTGCTCGCAGAGCTGCCCGGCCGTCATCTCGCGGCCCTTGCCGAGGTCGACGCGGTCGCGGACGCGCTGGACGGCCTCCAGGACGCGCAGGGACGGGTCGAGTTCGCCGACCTCCTGGGAGAGGTAGGCCAGCTTGACGGTCTTGCCGACGATGATCTTGCCGGCGGCGGGCTGGACCTCGCCCTGGGTGCGGGCGGCCTCGGCGAGGGCGCGCAGCAGGGAGGTCTTGCCGGCGCCGTTGACGCCGACGAGGCCGACGCGGTCGCCGGGGCCCAGGTGCCAGGTGAGGTGCTTGAGGAGTTCCTTCGGGCCGGCGTGGACGCTGACGCCCTCCAGGTCGAAGACCGTCTTGCCGAGGCGGGCGTTGGCGAACCGCATCAGCTCGGAAGTGTCGCGCGGCGGCGGTACGTCGGCGATCAGCTCGTTGGCGGCCTCGATGCGGTAGCGCGGCTTGGAGGTCCGGGCGGGGGCGCCGCGGCGCAGCCAGGCCAGCTCCTTGCGCATCAGGTTCTGCCGCTTGGACTCCTCGGTCGCGGCGATGCGGTCGCGCTCGGCGCGGGCGAAGACGTAGTCGCTGTAGCCGCCCTCGTACTCGTGCACGTCACCGCGCTGCACGTCCCACATGCGGGTGCAGACCTGGTCGAGGAACCAGCGGTCGTGGGTGACGCAGACGAGCGCGGAGCGGCGCTCCTGAAGGTGCTTGGCCAGCCAGGAGATGCCCTCGACGTCGAGGTGGTTGGTGGGCTCGTCGAGGATCAGGAGGTCCTGGTCGGCGATGAGCAGCTTGGCGAGGGCGATCCGGCGGCGCTCGCCACCGGAGAGCGGGCCGATGACGGTGTCGAGGCCTTGGCCGAAGCCGGGCAGGTCGAGGCCGCCGAAGAGTCCGGTCAGGACATCACGGATCTTGGCGTTGCCGGCCCACTCGTGGTCGGCCATGTCCCGGATGATCTCGTGGCGGATGGTCGCCCGGGGGTCGAGGGAGTCGTGCTGGGTGAGGACGCCCATGCGCAGGCCGCCGGACTGGGTGACCCGGCCGCTGTCGGGCTCCTCCAGCTTGGCGAGCATCCGGATGAGGGTGGTCTTGCCGTCGCCGTTGCGGCCGACCACGCCGATCCGGTCTCCCTCGGACACGCCGAGGGAGATGCCGTCCAGCAGGGTACGTGTGCCGTACACCTTGCTGACTGCCTCGACATTGACCAGATTGACGGCCATCAGACGCGCTCCAGGGAAAGGGTGTGGATCAGCCCCTCAGCCTAACCCTCCGGGCCGGGGCAGACCGTTCTACGAGATACCAGCCGCCCAGTGCCATCGCAATCGCGGCCGGCGCGGTGACGGGCAGGGCGATCAACGTGGCGCTGTGCCCGTCGAGCAGGCCGCCGAGTCCGGTCATGGACAGGCCCAGGATCCCGAGCAGGCACAGGGTGATCCCGAGGGCGGCGACGGGGCCGCCGGTGCGGCGGGCGGGGGCGGGCGTGCTCGGCCGGGGCGTCTCGAAGCGGCGGAACAGTGCGACGAGGACGCCGGTCAGCGCGGCCGCGGCGAGCATCCGTACCGGGACCTGCGCCCACCAGGCGGCCGTGGCGGGGGCCGGCAGGCCGAGGCCGAGGGCGAGCTGGGCCGCGTACACGCCGAGCATCGCGGTCAGGTGCCACAGGAACGCGGTCATGGCGAGGCCGTTGGCGGCGACGACCCCGCGCCAGACGCGCGGGCGGCGCAGCCACGCGGTGGCGGGCCCGGCCGCCAGCTGGACGGCGCCGACGAGCCACAGGCCGTGGCAGAGCAGGGCGAGGGTGGGCGGGGCCATGTTGGAGACCTTCTCGCCGGGCATCCCGACCATCGACAGCGGGTACGGGCCGTACGCCACCAGCAGGGCGGCGGAGGCGAGTCCCGCAACGGCGAGGACGGCGGGCCGGCGGATGCGGCCGTCGGCGCGCAGGAAGCCGAGCTGGTGGACGGCGAGCCAGACGAGGGCGAAGTTCAGGAACTCGACATACGGGACTCCGAGCGCGAAGCGCAGTACGTCGACCAGCGCGGCCGCCCCGGCCAGGGCGGCGAAGGCGGCCCAGCCGTGGCGCTCGTGCAGCTTCAGCAGCGGCGGGGTGAAGGCGACCATGGCGAGGTAGATCCCGATGAACCACAGCGGCTGTGTGACGATCCGCAGCGCGGCCCCGGACAGGACGCCGCCCCCGTGCCCGGTGAGCTGCACGGCGAGCGCGACCGCGGCCCACACCAGGACGAAGACGAGGGTGGGGCGCAGCAGCCGCTGCAGCCGGGCCCGCAGGAAGGCGGCGTAGACGGGCCCGTCGGTGCGTCGGGCCAGGGAGCGGTAGGACAGGGCGTGCGAGAACCCACCGACGAAGAAGAAGACGGGCATGATCTGCAGCCCCCAGGTGAGCACCTGGAGGGCGGGGACGAGGGCGAGCAGATTCCCTATGCCGTCGCCGCTGACGGCGGCCATCAGCCAGTGTCCGGCGATGACGGTGCCGAGCGAGGCGACGCGCAGCAGGTCGACGTACCGGTCACGGTCGGCGGGGGTGGCCTCGGCGATTGCGCTGGCGCTGGCTGTCATGGGGCCACGGTGTCCCCCGCCGGGTGTCTCCCGACAGGGCGCGGATACTCAACTCGCCCCTGAGTACCACCCCGAGGCTCCGCCCCGACCCCCGGGGGGCCCCCCCCCGGGGGGGGGGGGGGCGCGGCGCGGCCGGGGGGGGGGGGGGGGGGGGGGGGGGGGGGGGGGGGGGCCCCTCCGGCCCGTTCAGGCGGGCGGTCCCGGCAGCCCCGGATAGGCGCGGTCCGCGCGCGGGGGCACGGCGAAGGTGGCCCGGCTGCGGACGTCCATG
>NZ_JBICYT010000076.1:0-16894 GCF_043201215.1 Streptomyces sp. NPDC048331
ACGACTACGCCCGTGGCGGCCCCCAGACGGACACCTGCCGGGCCGACCACGCGGACCACATCACAGAATGCCCCTGACCCCCACCCGCTGCCCCCGTTATGTTTTTCGCGGTCCTGCAATGGGACCGCTGGCCTCCGGGCCCGGTATGACTGTGTCCCCTCTGTCGAACGCATGACCTGGGGGGTGGTGTCGCCGGGCCCGGGAGGTGCCGTCGGAGACGCTGATGAGAGACCCGGCCACCGCCCGGTCCGGCGCAATGCCGGGCAGCCTGCGGGCGGCAGGTCTGCATAACGTGGATGCGCGAGCACGGTGCCATTGCCGAGGCCGGCACGGTCAACACCTCCGGAAGGGTGCGATGTTAGAAGCCGTATCTCAACCGAACGTGATCGCCTTATTTCTGCTGGTCAGGCATGGTCTAGATCGGAATGAGGGAGGCATCCGACGTCTTGTTTCCGTTCTGTGAGCGAGGGGTGCGCGATGGCGTCGGTGCTGGGAATGTTGGAGGAGCGGGAGACGGCTGCCCGTGTGCGGGTGGAAGGGCTGCGGGATGAAGTCGCCCGGCTGGCCGGGGTGTTGGAGGTCGCCGAGATCGAGCTGGACCGGCGGGTGATCGCGCGGGAAGAGCTGGTCGAGGCCCTGGCGGCCTCGGCTGCCGAGACCACCGCCTCGACCGAGGCGGAGGCGGAGCGGAAAACCGTGCCCTCGCCCGCGCCGGTGCCGGGCTCAATCGTGCCGCCCTGGCGCGAAGGATTGCCGGTGACGGTGCTGGCGCTGGACTACCAGCGGATTCTGAGCGTGCTCGACGAGCGGCAGCCGGCCGGTCAAGGACCGATGAAGGCCAAGGAGATCACGGCGAAGCTGGGCCTTCAGGCGACGTCGGCGAAGGTCGAGGGGGTGCGCTCGAAGGCCAGGCGGCTGGCGGAGCGCGGGTGGCTCATGCAGGAGGCGTCGGGGATGTTCAGTGCCGGCAGGCGGCCCGTGGCCGTGCCAGGCACTGCCCCATCCGCGTGACCATCGACCACCGGATCATCGCCTCGCTGCTGGCCGGCAATGTCTCGTAGTCCCGGGCCAGCCGGCGCGAATGCATCAACCACGCGAACGTGAGCTCTACCACCCAGCGCCTCGGCAGCACCACGAACCCCTCCATATCATCGGTGCGCTTGACGACCTGAAGGGTGAGCGCGAGTTTGTCCCGGGACCAGTCGACCAGGCCGCCGGTGTAACCGCCGTCGGCCCAGACCAGGCAGATGTCACGATGCAGGCGGCGCAGCCGCTGCAGCAGGCCCGGCGCGGCATCCCGGTCCCCGACGTTCGCGGCGGTCACCGCGACGACCAGCAGCAGACCCAGGCAGTCGGTCACGATGTGCCGCTTGCGGCCGCCCACCTTCTTCCCGCCGTCGTAGCCGCGCGAGACGGACGGCACCGAGGCCGCGGCCTTCACCGACTGCGCGTCGATGATCCCGGCCGTCGGCTCCGCCTCACGGCCCTCCCGCTCACGCACCTGTCCGCGCAGCCGGTCGTGGAACTCTGTGATCAGCCCGTGGTCGCGCCAGCGTCGGAAGAAGGCGTAGACCCGGCCCCAGGCGGAAGTCCGCGGGCATCGCCCGCCAGGAGATCCCGCCCGCGACCAGGTAGCGGACCGCGTCCAGCAGCTGGCGGTGGCAGTAGCCCTCGGGGCGTCCACCCCGCCCGTTCAGCCAGGCCGGCACCGGCAGCAACGGCCGGATGGCCGCCCACTCCGCATCGGACATGTCGGAGGGATACCGGCGTTCCCGGTCCGGATGATCGGCCGCGTTGCCGTACACGTGCGCGAGGCAATCACACGATAGAGCAGCCGAGTTGAAGCGAACGGGCTCGGACGCGTACAACAAAGACACCAGGGCCTCCCGGCACTGCTCGGTCAGATTCGCATCCCCGAGCTACCGAGAGGCCCTGTCTCCATGCGCGCACAACGGGAAGATCACCCCGGCGGGAAACCTGTTCGACCCGCGCGTTCCATGATCGGTTGAGATACGGCTTCTCACCGGCACGGCTGGCGCCACCGCGACGTCAAGCCGTCGAACCTTCTCCTGTTGCATGGGCGGTGGACGCTGGCTGACTGGGGCACCGTGCGGCGGCCCCGCGGTCAGACCACCTTCATCGGCCGGACTGGCGCATACATAGGTACGCCCGGGTTCGCTCCGCCTGAGTTGTCCGTCACACCGAATGATGCCGTCCCCGCATCGGACATCTACAGCCTCGGACGCGTAGCCGCGTGGGCCCTCACGGGGGAGTGGCCGCAGGCGAACATTCCACTCCTGCCGACGCAGGAGCCGTGGCGGAGCATCGTCAGAGACGCGACACAGCACGAAATCGCGCGACGGCCGCAGAGTATCGACGAGCTCCTGGCCCTCATCGAACGCGAACAGGACAAGCACCGTTCCTGAACCAGAGCGCAGGACGTGCGCAGGTGTCGGCTTCGACAACGACGCGCGCAGCGACCGCCGTACTCGTGCTCTCGCCGGCGTTGAGTAGATCCCATGACTCGGGAACCCACCACACCAGGTAGGGACGGCATTTAGCCTCTACCTATGGATTCTGAGGAGCTAGAACGCCGAGAGAAGGAGCTGGAGACCTACTGGCATGGGGAGAACGGGTTCCGGCAGAAGTACCTGATCGACATGGTGCCGCTGCCGTTCGTCGCCGACGAGGACGTCATCGGCGGGCGCCTCATCGTGGCCACGGAGGACATGCGGCTGCGGAAGGTTGCTGAGCAGTTCGCCAGCTACTTCAAGCGCGAGCTTTGGTTTGACTTCCTCCAGTTCACGGCCACTGGTAGCGACAGCAGTCAGGAGGTGCTGTTGATCAACTCCAGGGACCTGATCACGCTGTCGCCAGTTGCGTGCGGCGCGGTGGGGTTCGATCTGGACGAGAAGTGCCTGACCTGGGTCTGGATCCACCCCTTCCAGCGGGGAAGAGGTCTTCTCGATCGCGTGTGGGAGGAGCTGGAGCGACGGCACGGGACAGAGTTCACCGTGGAGCAGCCGGTCTCGATCCCGATGCAGCGCTTTCTCCAGAGCAAGGACGTTGACCCTGCCCGCTGGGGCGGGCCCTCCCCCGCCGAGTAGGAGCCTCGCCGCGCCCTTTCCAATCTGGCTGCGAGGTTGGTGGGTTGGGGAGCCTGGCTGTGATCAACAACGAAGCTCCTGGTAAACGGGTCGTCGACCAGAGTTCTTACAGTAGGAACATCCGCCGTGACCGCCGACCCGTTGCGTGCCATGCGGAAGGGGGAGAGTAAGGATGCCGAAGCACACGCGCCGTGCGGCCGTGCTCGCTGCTGAACAGCGCGCGGTCGACCATGCGTACTCCTGCTTGGAGCGGGCCCGGCAGGAGGCGTCGGAGTTGAGCACTCTCGACGCCGCGGCCAGCGGCAAAGACTCCATCGATGCCCGGCGGACCTGGGAGCGGGAGCTGGCATCGCTCGAGATAGGAGGCAAGTCCCTCGTCTTCATGAGGGCCGACGTCGACGAGGGCGAGGGCCGCGACACGTTCTACGTCGGGCGCCGGGTGGTGCGTGACGAGCACAGTAATCCCGTCGTGGTCGCCTGGAGTTCGCAGGCCGCGGTGAACTGGCGGCTGACCAGCGAGCGGGATCCGGGACAGGTACTGCTGTTGCGCCAGATCATCTGCGATCAGCAGTTGGTCAAGCGCTATCTCGACCTCCATGGATCCGAAGCGGAACCAGCAGCGGTACCAGCGGGACCGGTCGACGCTGCCACGCCGGATACGGCGGCTCAGGAACTGGCGTGGCGCGATCCACTCCTCGAGGAGATAGACCGCGCGCGCGATGGTTTTATGCACGACATCGTCGAGACCATCCAGCGGGAACAGCTCCAGCTCGTGGCGGAGGAGCCTGCAGGAGTGCTCGTGATCCAGGGAGGTCCGGGCACGGGCAAGACCGCGGTCGGCCTGCACCGCGTAACTTGGCTGCTGGACAACAAGCACCGGACGGCCAAGGACATCCTCGTAATCGGACCCAACCGGGGATTCCTCGACTACGTGGGTGTCACCCTGTCCGAACTCGGCAGCGACGACGTGTCGATGCTCGAACTTCCCGCGCTGTGGTCGGCGGCAGCGTCGCCCCGCGACCCGCGTCCGGTCGCCGCGTTGAAGGCTGACCCGAGGATGGCCGCGGTACTGCGCAGGGCCGTCGACTGCGAGACGATGAGTTCGGCTGAGCGACTGACCGCCCTGGTGGGTGGGCCGCTATTCACCTTCGAGTTGAACCGCCGCGAAGTCATCGTCCCTGTGGAGGAGATAGCAGAGATCGCTGGTGCGGCGCTGGCCGGCGACAGTCCGTACCAGGTGCGCCGGGAGCGGTGCGTACAGCAGATCACACAGCACTTGACCGATGTCTACGTCGGGCTGCTGCCCGGCCCTGCCGACATCGACTACCTGGCCGAGATAGGCAGGGCTCGCCCTGTCGTGCGCCTCCTCAAGCGGATCTGCCCCAGCCTCGTGGCCCAGGACGTGCTGCGGGGCCTGTTCTCCGGCGGGGCCGCCCTCGGCCGGGCGGCCGAGGGCATTCTGTCGGCCGTCGAACAGGACCTGCTCACCGCACCCCACCGGGGGGCCGGTCGGGGGAGCCGTACAGCGCGCTCGCGAACCGAGCCGAGCCGCGAAGACCTGGTCCTTCTGGATGAGTTGGAGTTCCTACTGGGCGGGCGCCCCCGGAAGGTGTACGGGCACCTGGTCATCGACGAGGCACAGGACGTCACACCGATGGAAGCCCGGGCTCTGGCACGCCGCTGCCCCAGCGGTTCGATGACGGTACTCGGAGACCTCGCGCAGTCGACCGGTCCGTACCTCCACCAGGACTGGGACGAGCTCGGGCGGTTGCTCACGGGCAGGGACGGATGGCGGGTCACCCAGCTGCTGACTGGGTTCCGCGTACCGGGAGAGGTCATGGACTACGTGGCCCGGCTGGGGGTGCACTGCGCGCCCGGCGTGGCAGTGCCCGACTCGGTGCGGGACACAGGTACGGACGTCGCGGTGGTCCGGGGAGCGGAGGCGGGCACTCTGGCCGCCGACGCCGTGGCACGACTGCGGGCGAGCACGCCCGGCAGGGGGGACGAACGTTCGATCGGCGTGATCGTGCCGCCGGGCGGTACGTGGGGCAGCGACATGGCGCGCGCGCTCGGTCCGGAAGGTCTCGCGAACCTCGCCGTCCTCACCCCGGCCGAGGCTAAGGGGCTCGAATTCGACCACGTCGTGGTGGTGGAAGCCGCGGAGATCGTCGCGGGCGAGTCCGTGGGCCTGAGGCATCTGTACGTCGCGCTGACGCGGTGTACCCAGTCGCTGACCGTGGTCCACTCCCTGCCGCTGCCCCCGCAGATCGGGGGCCCGAGCCGACCTCCTACGCCCACTGCCTCTCCGGCTCCCGCCCCGCGTGACGTGGAGGGTTCCACCGCGGATCCCGCGGCGAGCCTGTGCAGCCGGTACTTCGCCGACGGAACTCCGTGCACCCACTCCACTCACCACGCCGACAAGTGGTGCCGGACGGCCCCCTGCGGAGGCTTCCGTACTGCTGAACCGGTGGCCGTCGCCAGGCCCCGCCACCTCGCCCCACCGGTGGGTGCGCGAGACCAGGGCCGTCTCGACCTCCACGCGCGGCAACGTGCCGCCGTGCGGGTCAGCTCGGGAGCATGCGGGGCGTTCGTCGCGCGGCACCGGGGCAGCCTGCGCGAGGCGGCGGTGGAACTGCACGCCATGCTGGCCTCGTTCATCGAGCGTGCCCGGCACCTGCGCGCCGCGGATGGCACCTGGACCCTGGACCTGGCGGGATTCCGCATCATGCTCAGCCCCGAGGCCGACACGATCACGGGCTACGATGCCGTGCACGCGGAGCGGAGCTTTGCGCAGCTCGAAGCGGGTGTCGCGTCCCGAGTCGGCAAGGACGCCCGGGCTGCGCGGAGATCGGCCCTGACTGCGCTGGCGCCGGAGAGCGGACCGCCGCTGGGCGCGGTCGAGCAGGTTCGCCTGCTCGACGCCTTGGCGCTGCATGCCACCGTCTCGGCCTGCGCCGGTTACGAACGGGTGGGGCAGGTCCGCGGTATGGCCGACGAAGCCTTCGTCCATGCGATGCGCGCAGCGCTCGCCGATGATCTGAGCACCGCGGACATCGAGTTGTTCGAGACTCGTGTCATCGTCGAGGGCGGCCGCTTCCAGTGGCGGCTCTCGGCCGACGGCCGCTCCCTGCTCACCGTGCGTGAACCGGGTACGGACGTGTACCGGAGACCGCCGGCCTTGCCCGACCCCGTCTCCGAGCCTCGAAGGGCGACCATGCTAACGACCGACCCGGCACCCCGACCCGTCGCACAGGGGCGGGCGGAGGACGAGTGGCCAGCCGAGGCGAACGCCGGGTTGGAACACCTTGTGGCCGAGCGCACGGTGGCTGCCCGGGCGGACCGATCCCACGAAGCGCTCCGGCACCGCCTGCTCGCAGACCTCTACGACAGCGCGCCGGAGGTCGGGGAGAACGTATTCGTGGACGCCTGGTGCACGCGGGCCGATGGCACCGTGCTCTTCGACGTACTGGGCAGTGAGGAGAGAACGTACCCGTCCATTCGGGAGTCGGCACTCCACCTCATGGAGGTGTCCCACCTGCGTACGGAGGGTCAGGCGGAGTTCCTCGTCATCGTGCTGGCCGGCGAGCCGGCGGAGCCATGGGTGGCCAACGCGGTCGACGGCGCCTTCAGCGTGCTCCTCGCCTGGCGCGACGGCGGGACCTGGGCGGGGCCGGGCGCGCGGCACATCGTGTCCTAGCGAGGGCCCTGTGAACATCCCGAGAAGACCTGCCAAAATATGACGCAGGTTGTAAGGCGGGAGACGAGCGGGGTTGCATGGGGAACGAGGACGCTTCGGCCGGTCAACTCGGCGGCGGATTCGGCGTGGGGGAACAACTGATCACGGAGTCGATGACGCGATCTGAGATGGTCGAGGCGTGGCGGGCGCGGCGGTCCGCCCGCCGCTCGGCCGCGGTGGCTGTCCCCGGGGGCGCGGTCGACGGATTTGCGTTGCGCAAGTGGCGCAAGGCCGGGGTCTTCGGCGCGGAGGCGGTGGCGCGTGTCGAGGACTTGCTGCGGGGACTGTTGGACTCCGCGGAAGCCCAGGACGAAACCCGGCGGTGGGGTGCAGACACGATTCGCGCATGTCTGGATGGACAGCCGGCGCCCCAGTTGCTCCCCGCCATCAAGGCACTGCTCGAAGCCGCTGAACCGGGCCGGGCCATCGCCCAGACCGCCGCCGTGCTCTCCGTCGTACATGAAGCCGGCCTGCCCTGGCTCTCCCCGGCCGGTGAGCGCCGCCTCGCGGTCATCGCGGGAGCGGTCCCGGCGGCCGACCTCGGCGCGGCCGATCTCCCCCTCGCCGAGGAGGACCCCGCCGGAGCGTTCGCGCTTCAGCAGGCCCTCGACCGGCGGAGCCTGGACGAACTGACCGTGCACCAACTGGAGGCAGTTGTCCCTTGGGCGCCCCTCGGCGTGGTCGACGACCTCATCGAGGCAGGCGTACTGGACCGCGGCCACCAGCCGTGGAGCATGCGGGCGGACGCCGGCGAACAGAGCTACCTGCTGGCCAGGCTCGCACCAGAGAAGACGGACATTGCCCTCGCCCGCTCCCTCGGCTGGGACGAGCCCGCGGAGCGGGAGGCGTTCTTGGCAGGTGCGCCGGTCCAGTCGGCACCTGGCAGCCTGTACGACCTGCTCCAGCGCATCACGGACGGCGAGACGGAGGTCCTCAAGGAACTCGAGGAGCTGATGCCCCGCGAGCTGGTGCTGCGCCTGCGCAAGGTGCGGGAGGGCGCCATGACGGGCTCCTGGGACCCGGACATCCCCGCCGACCGCGGGCTGTGGCGGCTGATGTGCGCCCTGTGGGAGCCGAGGGCGGCGGTCAATCCGGCGCGTGGCCCGTACTACGCCCTCGTGGCGCTGCGGCATGCCTACGACCTCATCTGCCAGGGCGAGAGGAAGAAAGCCCAGGCACAGGTAGACAAGCTCGTCGATTACGACGGCGTGCCGGCCGAGCACGCGGCCGAGGCATGGAACATGTTCGCCTACCTCGCCCTGCTCGACGACAATCTCGACCTGGCCTACGTCTCGCTGGCGCGCGTCGCCCGAACCGACCGGCGGGTCGAGGAAAACCTGGCCCTGCTGGAACGCCGTCGTGGGACCAGGCGCAACGACCGGGACCAGCCCGCCAATCCCTATCTGGAGCTGGGGCTGCCGCACAAGAGTGAGCACTGGAAGCACCAGTGGCGCGAGCGCAGGCGGGCCGACCGGGACGACCTCGACCTGGCGGCACAAGCCAACTGGGCGAAACTCCGTATCGAGCAGGCCGAGCGGACCGAGGACTGGTCCGACTTCTTCGTACTACCGCTGGATCCAGCGGCCTTGCGACTGCCCATGGTGAGACCGAAGTCCCTGATCCCGAGGCTCGCCGCGATGCCGCGCCGGACCACACACCGGGCCGCTGCGGACCTCGCGGCGGTACGCGACCGCGCGATCGCCGACCTTCTTCCCACCCTCTTGACCGCGCCCCGGCGCCCCGATCACGACCACAGGACGACTTCATGAGCAGCAAGTCCGCAGGCCGCAAGAACACCCCTAACGCGGCCGGGCAGACCAAGAAGCCCACAGGGCGGACCCGCCGCAAGGAGAACCAGGAGTTCGTGGCGGACATGAAGCTGCGCACCCTCAGGCCGGAGGAACTCCTCCATCCGGCGCAGCTCCTGGCCCGGTTCACCGAAAGGGCCACGGAGCTGATCTCGCAGCTTCCGCAGGAAGCACGCCCCACCCCCGCCACGGTCAACGCGGCGCTGCGGCAGGGCGTGCTCGAGGCATTCCGGACGCGGGACGAGCACATCGCGCGGCTGGTCGAGACCGACCTCCTCGCGAGCATGCCCGAACAGGGGGCGAAAGCCATCCGCCGGGCGGTGCGTGCCTCGCTCGTCGACATGGGGGTCCGTGTGGTCGAGGAGGCCGACGAGCAGGAATTTTTTGTCGTCGTCGAGGGGGAAGGTGAGGGCTTCGAGCTGGTCCGGCCGGCCTACGTGGACCAGGCGACGGACAAGCTGCTGCTCGCCGGGCAGCTGCGCCGCATCCCGGCGCCGAGGACCCTGCCGGAGCAGGACGAGAGCAGCGCGGTGAACGCGCAGGGAGTCGATGCCAAGTGACCTCGACAGGAATCGATTTCGGTACGACCAATTCCGTCGTGGCCCAGTGGCAGGGTGAAGACGCCGAGGTGCTGCCGCTCGATGCCCACCACATCGACGCCGACTGGCGGCGCCCGGGGTTCGAGCAGCTCTTCCCCTCGGTCGTGGGTGTCAGCTCGCTGCGGCGTGGACCTCTGTTCGGCTGGGAGGCCAAGCTTCGCTCAGAGGAGGCGGCCGAAGCCTGCAAGCGACTGCTGAAAAGCGACGAGTACGTGACCATCCAGGGCAGGCGCTTCGCGGCGACCACTGTCGCGGCGGGTGTATTCACCGCCATGCGCGATGGCGCTCAGCACAACCTCACCGACATCGATCGCGCAGTCATCACAGTGCCCGCCAACGCGACGGGCGCTGCCCGGTTCCGGACCAGGGCGGCGGCACGGTTCGCCGGCATCGAGGTCCAGGCCTTGCTCAACGAGCCGACAGCGGCCGCCATCTCTTACGTCCACGACTTCCGCGAGGACTCCCAGATCCTGGTTTTCGACTGGGGAGGCGGCACGATCGATGTGACCGTGCTCGACTACGCGGACGGGTTCTTCGAAGAACGCGCGTCCCGCGGGGTGACGGAGCTCGGCGGTCTGGAGATCGACCGGCGGCTGCGTGAACTTGTCCTCGAACGCGCGCCCGCGCGCAGGGCCTGGACTCCGGCGCAGGAGCGGCAGTTCCGGCTTGACGTGGAGCGGAACAAGATCCTGCTCTCCTCCCAGTCGTTCGTCACGGTGATCACGCCCGACGGTGTCGGCGTCGAGATCCACCAGGGGGAGCTGGAGGAGGCGATCAGTGACCTCGTCGACCGCGCCCTCGGACCGGTGGAGCAGTGCCTAAGGGACCTGCACATGGCCCCGCTCGACGTGGACGAGATCCTCATGATCGGCGGTACGAGTCAGATCCCGAGCGTGCGAGCCGCGGTGGCCGAAGCACTTCAGATGGAGCCCGTGCCCACCGAACTGTGTGACCCGATGACGGCGGTGGCGCGCGGCGCGTCGATCGCGGCGGCGGTGCTCGCTGGTGAGACTGAGGGGGTCATCCAGGTTGCCACCAGCCATGCGCTTGGCACGATGGTCAAGGACTCCGCGGGCCGCAAGCGGTTCAGCCAGATCATCCCCAGGAACTCGCCGCTGCCCTGGAAGGAGCGCAAGAGCTACACGCCGCAGAAGGACCACGCGCGGAAGCTGTCCGTGGAAATCTGGGAGGGCGACCCGGACAAGGAGCTTGCCCACCGCGACAACGTGCAGCTCACCGAGCTCACCCTCACCTACCCAACGCCGCGGGTCCGCGATGAGTCCCGCTTCGATCTGGAGTACACGTACGACTCCAACGGGCTGCTCCACGTCAAGGCCACGTTGGAGCACACGGGGGAGGTAGTGGTCGACCAGGAGGTCGAAAGCTTTGGTTCGGGTGGCCCCACGCCCGAGGTCCGGGAGGAGCTGGACCGCCTGCTCAAGGCCAACTCGAATCCGGACCCCTTCGGGTCTACCCCCTCGGCTGGGGGCGCCCGCCCCGTTCCAGCGCCGCCCAAGGCTCGGCCGGTCACTGTCGACGGCGGCCCACACACCCTGGTCATCGACGGCTCCAACCTCGCCTGGATCGGTCATTCACCGGTCCGTCCGGGGGTCTACGAGGATGACGACCACCCGAGCTTCTCCCAGCTCCAGGCCGCGCGGGCGGCGCTCGCCAAGAGGTACCCCGAAGCCGACATCCACGTCGTGGTCGATGCCACCTTCCGGCACAAGGTCTCGGACGGAGAGCGGGAAGCGGTGGTGGCCGCGCTTAGCAAGGGCGACATCATCCAGCCGCCGGCCGGTACCGAGGGCAAGGGGGATGCCCTCGTCGCGGCTATTGCGGATGACTCTGGTGCGATGGTCGTGACGAACGACAACTTTGCGGAGTTGCAAGGCCGCTATCCGTGGCTCCGGGAGAAGGGGCGGGTTCTGGGCGCCACATGCGCCAAGGGGGCCTGGTTCTTCACCAACCGTACCTGCGTGGCGCCGCGGGGGCGGGGGTGAGGGGTACCCGGCCGTGTTGATGCTGCGTGAGCTACTTGCCGATTCGGGCTCTGCCGGGGACGGGGTTGGCGATGACCAGGAGGTGGGCCGAGACATCGGTGAGTGCGGGGTGTGGGTAGGCGATCCGTGCTGCGGTGAGGACCGCGTCGTACAGGTCTGTGCCTAATAGGTCGGTATCGGTGTACTTCTCGATGGCTTTTGACCCCACCCAGCCGGGTCCTTTGACGCCGGGTTCGCTAGAAGTAGGCACGGCGGGAGCGCCGCAGCGGCGCGGGAAGCCTGTTTCGTGTGCCGCCGATCTGCCCCGGGCTGATCGCACGGCCGGCCATGATTCCGGGGCTCAGCGCGGTCCGGCGCTGGCCGGCGCCCCGGACCATGACCGGTTCCCGCCCTTGACGCGCGGGTGCCCGTGTACGAGCGTCGCACGCAAATACGCGCAACTCACTGGACAGGGGAGATCGTCATGGCGCTACGGTTCGTCGGGATAGACCCCAGCACTGGCGGCGGAGGTTCCCCCACCGTCTGGGTTGACGAGGAGAAACAGGAACTCGTCATCCAGGGGTGGAACCTCGACCTGGCCCGCACGGCCGAGGTGGCGTCCACCGAGTGGGTCGCCGGGCACGCCGTCGGCATACCCGAGGGCGAGACGCCGGTGCGGGTCCCGTTCCGGCTGGTTCCGATTTTGAGGGAGGCATGTGATGTCGCAGAACGCTCCGGACTTCGCCGCACTGATGAGGCAGGCTGAGCACAGCGCGGTCCACCTGGAGATGCGCGACACCTACGGTGTCGGCGACGAGGCCGAGGAGTTCGAGGAGTTCAAGCGCACCGGCCACGTCGACCTCGACCCCACCTTGCGATGGTGGCCCGAGTGGCTCGGCATCGTCCGGGATACGGTCGGCCGCGGCGTGGTCATGCGGCGGGCGCGGATCGTCTCTGAGCCGGTGACCGATTACATCCGCTGGGAACACGCCGTCACCTCGATGAACATCGAGGCCGGGGAACAGGTCCGCTGGCTTCCGCGTCGGCGGGCGTCGGACATCGCGCTGCCGGGGAACGACCTGTGGCTGATCGATCGCCGCCTGGTGATGTTCCATTTCTGGACGGGCGAAGGCGACTGGGCCGGCCACGAGTTCACGGAGGAGCCCTCCGTCGTCAAGCTCGTCACCGACGCCTTCGAGACAGTGTGGGAGCGCGGTACCCCTCACGAGCAGTACACCGTCTGACTCCGACCGGACCCACCTCCCATGGCCTCTTCCCCGTCATCCAGCGCGCAGGCGGCCCGTGAAGCGCTGGCCATGCGTCTGTCCCACATCCGCAAGGACGCCGGTCTCACCCGGCGGGAGCTGTCCGCCCGGTGCGGCTGGCATCCCGCGAAGACGACCAGGCTTCAAAAGGGTGAGATCGCAGCCTCGGACTCGGACATCCGCGCCTGGTGCGCGGCCACCGACTCCGACGACCAGGCGGCCGACCTGATCGCCACCGCCCGCGCTGTCGATTCGATGTACCAGGAGTGGCGTCGCCTCCACCGCAACGGAATGCGCAAAGCCCAGGAAGACTGGTCGGACCGGCATCGGCAAGCCCGAATCTGCCGTACCTACGTCTCCAACGTGGTCCCCGGCTACCTTCAGACCCCCGGGTACGCCACCGCGCTCATGCGCAGCATCACCACCTTCCAGGGCACTCCTGACGATGTGACCGAGGCCGTGGCCGCCCGCGTCGCCCGCAGCCGGTTCCTCTACGAGGGCGGCCACCGCTTCGTTGTGCTCATGGAGGAGTGGGTCCTACGCTCGCGGATCGGCGACGTCGACACGATGACCGCCCAGCTCCGGCACCTCCTCAACGTGCAGCCGCTCGCTTCGGTCTCCCTCGGGATCATCCCGGCCAGCGCACAGCGCACTATCTGGCCGTTGGAGGCGTTCTACCTCTTCGATGACCGCCAAGCCGCCGTTGAGACCCTGACCGCCGAGGTCAACATTACCCAGCCCCGGGAACTCGCAGACTACGCTCAGGCGTTCGCCGGCCTGGCGGACATGGCGGTCTATGGCGACAATGCCCGCGCACTGATCACGGCCGCGATCGGCTCCCTCGGATGAGAATCCGCAATTAGGCGCAACTTCGTTGAGTGCGGATCCCCCGTCTCCCTACGGTGAGGACACGCCGCTCGGGGTGGTTACAGGCCTCCGGGTGGCTCCCCGAAGCAGCGGACCGCAGTCCCTCGCGCTGCGGTCCGCTGCCCCCACCGGTCAGGAGCACGCCATGCCCGAGCCTCCCTCGCCTGCCAGCTCCAGGACCAGCCGGAGTACGCCCCCTGGGGCGACGTCTTCGGCAGCCCGACCCCGACTCGCACTGCGAACCCGCGCCGAGCACGGCATGGAGAGATTCCTGCGCCGTGCCGACCGCGACGACCGGGGCGACCAGGTCGATGCGGCATGAGCAGGCTTCCCGACTGGCTGTACACGGGCGCCCGTGTCCTGGACTCCGTCAAGGACCGCGAAGGAGTCATCCAGCTTCATCGGCGAGTGGGAAGACCCCCAAACCCGCCGCGTCAACCCCGAGGCCGTCTTCTTGCGCCCTGAAAGGGGCGGCGTCGAAGGGTCGTAGCCGACCACCAGGTGCTCCGCCAGGCCGACGCCCGCTGAATACCGAGACTTCCCGCCCCGCGCCTCCTACAGGGCCACGACCGGGGCGGGCAAACCACTTCCTGCCGGATGACCGGCAGGACAACACCACGAGGAACAAGAAGGAGTACGCGATGAACGAGAACACGCAGACGCAGGACAGCGGTCTGGTGGTCGGCGTCCGCCGAATCACCGCGGCCCGCACCCGTGCCGAGGAAGCCTCGGACAACACGGGCGGCAAGTCGGACATGAACGACACCTGATCCACGGAAGGACACGCGCACGATGACTGATTCCTCATCGTGGGCGGCGCGGCTGGGCGGGGACACGTTCCTCGCCCAGTCGTGTTTCCGCGCCCACAAAGTGATCCGCTCCACCGGCGACACCAGCGCCTCGCCGCTGTCCTGGGACGAGCTGAACGAGATCATCGCCACGCACCGCCTGGAGCCGCCGCGGATGCGGCTCTCCCGTGCAGGCGAAGCCGTCCCCGCCACTGCGTACTCCCTGCTCCGCACCAACCGCAGGGGCACCTCCTGGTACCAGCCCGAGCCCGTCGAGTTCCACGCACGGCTCGCTGAGGGCGCTTCCCTCGTGATCGACGCCATCGACCAGATCCACGCGCCCATCCGCGAGTCCGCCGAGGAGCTGGAGCGGTTCTTCCGCACGTCGGTCCAGGCCAACGCGTACGCCTCCTGGACGGCCGAAGAGGGCTTCGGTACCCACTGGGACGACCACGACGTAGTGGTGCTCCAGGTCGACGGCGCGAAGCGGTGGAAGATCTACGGCCCCACCCGGCAGGCGCCTGCATGGCGCGACATCGAAACCCCTGAAGCCCCGACGGACGAGCCGCTGGCGGACATCGTGCTCACGCCCGGCGATGTGCTCTACCTCCCGCGCGGCTGGTGGCATGCCGTCACCGCCGACCAGGGAACCCCCTCCCTTCACCTCACATTCGGACTCGCCACGCAGACCGGCGCCGAATTCCTGGGCTGGGCAGTGGACGAGCTACGCGTCAATGCCACTGTCCGCCAGGACGTCCCCCGGCACAGCAACCAGCGTGAGCGGGCCGCCTACCTCGAGGCCGTACGCAAGGACGTCGTGGCGCTCCTCGACGAGCCGGACGTGCTCGACCGCTGGGCCCGCTCGATCGACAGCACGCACCCCGGACGCCCCCGCCTGTCCCTGCCCCACCTGGGCGCCGTCCTCGCCGAGCCCCGGACCACGGTCAAGCTCACCGCCCCCCGCGCCCACCTCGACCAGGACGACCAGGTGGTGACGCTCGCCGGCGCGGGTAAGGAGTTCACCTTCGCCCTCCCTGTCGCCCCGCTCCTGCACCTCCTGGCCGAAGGCGGGCCGGTCACCCTTGCCGCGCTCGCGAAGCACTCCGGGCTCACGGTCGACCAGGCCGCGGAGGTCATGACCGCGCTGGTCGCAGGACAGGCCGCCGCCGTGGTCGGGAGCAGCCGGTGACCGCCTTGCTCGGTCTGGGCACGTACAAGGTCCGCGACGTCGCCAAAGCGGCGCGCATCGCCTGCTCCCATGGCACGGCCTGGATCGACACCGCCCCCAACTACGGCCGCGCGCACCAGGAACTCGCCCCAGTCCTCGTCGAGAACGTGCAGGTCAAGGTGTCCACGAAGACGGGCTTCTTCGGTAGGCAGGAGGGCACTGCGGCGGTCCAGCAGGGCATCCTCACCGACGACCAGGCCGCCGCCGGCCACAGCCTCGCTCCCGAACTCCTGCAGTGGCAGACGGACCGGTCACTGGATGTCCTCGGCCGCGCTGACATCGTGTTCGTCCACAATCCCGAGCACGCCCACCTCGACCGCGAGGAACTGCACGAGCAGCTGCGCGAGGCATTCGCCGTGCTGGAGGAGTTCGCCCACGCCGGGCGCATTGGAGGGTACGGCGTGGCCGCCTGGTCCGCCTTCACCTCCGGCGCGTTCACCGTCACCGAACTCCTCGACCTCGCGCGGGAAGCCGCCGGATCGGGTGAACATCACCTGCGCGCCGTACAGCTCCCGGTGAGCCTTGTCATGGCCCGGCCCATCAGTCTCGCCCTGGACGGCCGCGGCCCCTTGGTGCAGGCTCGTGCGGCGGGGCTGACCACGTTCGGCTCCTCGCCCCTGCACGGCGGAGAACTCCCGCACTTGGCCACACCTGAACTGGCCGACTACATCCGCCCCGGCAGCACGCCGGCCGCCGCCTGTCTTCTCGCCGCCGTCTCCTGCCCCAGCCTCGACGTGGTACTGCTGTCCGCGAGCACCCCCGAGCACTGGGCCGCCGCGCAGGAGGCCGCCGCCGCCCCGCTCGCACCCGACCACCTGAGGAAGGTCACCGATGTACTCGCCCAAGGATGACGAGACCCAAGGCCGCATGGAGCACGCCCTGGCCCGCGCCTGCGACCACTTCGGTACCACCGCGACCGGCCCGGTCTCCTGGGGCTGGCTCGGCCGCACCATCGGCTCCCGCACCACCGATGACCGGTGGCTGCGCGTCCACTGCGGAGAGATCGCGAAGGCATCAGCCGCGATGACGGAGGGGATGGTGGTCGCCGAGGAGCGGATCTCCAGCCTGGTCTCCCGCCCGCACCTGCACGGCCTGCACCGCTGGGAGTCCGCCCCCTACGTCTTCGAGGGCGAGCTGATCGACTACATCGCCCAGCCGGTGATCTCCCCGGAGACGCCCGACCTCGCCGAGGACCCGCACCTGCCCGATGCCTGGTGGAGCGACCTGCGAAACAGCCTGGATGCCCTCGCCGACGCCGAGCCCCCGCGGACCACCATCCGCCAGGAGTGGGCGGATCGCGTGTTCCCCGAATTCCTCGGCATCCCCGCGCCGGCCATCACCGAACGCGTCACCGGCCACGCCGATCTCCAGTGGGCCAACATCACCGGACCCCCTTTCGTCCTGCTGGACTGGGAACGCTGGTTGCGACACGAGGTCGCACAACATGAGCGGATCACGGGAAAGGAGGGTGGGCGTATGCCTGCGCCGTGATCTCGGGCTAGTACTCGATGCCC
>NZ_JBICYT010000077.1:0-1043 GCF_043201215.1 Streptomyces sp. NPDC048331
AGACACGGCCCCTGACCGGGAGACCGACATCACCAGACGAGTGATCCGATCAAGAGCGGGACACTCTCTCGCGGACACGTCTCATGCCCGACTATTTGGCGTACCCGACCCTCATCCGCGTGTTCCCTTCGACCCCGACCATCCGTCGAAAAACGTCAGGATGAAGTTTAAGAACCTGCCGGACGAGTGTAAAGAAACCCTGCCAGGAGCTCTATTCTGACAGGCCTTCACAGGCCGAGGAGTGTGGTGCTGGGGTGTACCCCAGCACCACACACACTTCTGGCGCCCGTCCCGGGCGGTGCCGACTTCGACGAGACCGTTCGCGTTCCAGATCACTCCAGGTCCCCCCACGCCCAAGGGGCAGCGACGCTCCCATCAGGTTCCCGACCGAACCGGAATCGCTCCCGGTGGTCACCGATCCCGATGAACTCTTCGAAGTGCCCTGCGGCAGGAAGCCGTTCGGCCAGGGCGGTGACCTGTTCCTGCGCCCCGGCCTCCCGCAGCACGCCCAGCAGCCGGCCCACGGCGCCCGAGTGGTCGAGGGAGATGTGGGCGGCGGCCCGTTCGGCCAGGGCGGTGACCTGTTCCTGCGCCCCGGCCTCCCGCAACACGCCCAGCAGATCGGCCACGGCGAACGGGTGGTCGAGGGAGACGTGGGCGGCGGGGTCCCGGGCCAGCAACGCGGTGACCTGTTCCTGCGCCCCGGCCTCCCGCAGCACGCCCAGCAGCCGGCCCACGGCGCCCGGGTCGTCGAGGGAGAAGTGGGCGGCGGCCCGTTCGGCCAGGGCGGTGACCTGTTCCTGCGCCCCGGCCTCCCGCAGCCCGCCCAGCAGCCAGCCCACGTCGGACGGGCAGTCGAGGGAGACGTGGGCGGCGGGGTCCCGGGCCAGCAACGCCGTGACCTGTTCCTGCGCCCCGGCCTCCCGCAGCACGCCCAGCAGCCGGTCCACGGCGCCCGGGTCGTCGAGGGAGAAGTGGGCGGCGGCCCGTTCGGCCAGGGCGGTGACCTGTTCCTGCGCCCCGGCCTCCCGCAGCCCGCCCAG
>NZ_JBICYT010000077.1:1140-2215 GCF_043201215.1 Streptomyces sp. NPDC048331
CAGCAGCCAGCCCACGTCGAACGGGTGGTCGAGGGAGACGTGGGCGGCGGGGTCCCGGGCCAGCAACGCGGTGACCTGTTCCTGCGCCCCGGCCTTCCGCAGCACGCCCAGCAGCCGGCCCACGGCGGACGGGTGGTCGAGGGAGACGTGGGCGGCGGCCCGTTCGGCCAGGGCGGTGACCTGTTCCTGCGCCCCGGCCTCCCGCAGCACGCCCAGCAGATCGGCCACGGCGGACGGGTGGTCGAGGGAGACGTGGGCGGCGGCCCGTTCGGCCAGGGCGGTGACCTGTTCCTGCGCCCCGGCCTCCCGCAGCCCGCCCAGCAGCCGGCCCACGTCGAACGGGTGGTCGAGGGAGACGTGGGCGGCGGGGTCCCGGGCCAGCAACGCGGTGACCTGTTCCCGCGCCCCGGCCTCCCGCAGCCCGCCCAGCAGATCGGCCACGTCGGACGGGTGGTCGAGGGAGACGTGGGCGGCGGGGTCCCGGGCCAGCAACGCGGTGACCTGTTCCTGCGCCCCGGCCTCCCGCAGCACGCCCAGCAGCCGGCCCACGGCGGACGGGCGGTCGAGGGAGAAGTGGGCGGCGGCCCGTTCGGCCAGGGCGGTGACCTGTTCCTGCGCCCCGGCCTCCCGCAGCCCGCCCAGCAGATCGGCCACGTCGAACGGGTCGTCGAGGGAG
Source organism: Streptomyces sp. NPDC048331 (assembly GCF_043201215.1). NCBI lineage: Bacteria > Bacillati > Actinomycetota > Actinomycetes > Kitasatosporales > Streptomycetaceae > Streptomyces > Streptomyces sp. NPDC048331. The sequence continues at coordinate 1,817 of NZ_JBICYT010000077.1, forward strand.
AAGTGGGCGGCGGCCCGTTCGGCCAGGGCGGTGACCTGTTCCTGCGCCCCGGCCTCCCGCAACACGCCCAGCAGATCGGCCACGTCGAACGGGTCGTCGAGGGAGACGTGGGCGGCGGGGTCCCGGGCCAGCAACGCGGTGACCTGTTCCCGCGCCCCGGCCTTCCGCAGCCCGCCCAGCAGCCGGCCCACGGAGAACGGGTGGTCGAGGGAGATGTGGGCGGCGGCCCGTTCGGCCAGGGCGGTGACCTGTTCCTGCGCCCCGGCCTTCCGCAGCACGCCCAGCAGCCGGCCCACGGTGCCCGGGTCGTCGAGGGAGATGTGGGCGGCGGCCCGTTCGGCCAGGGCGGTGACCTGTTCCTGCGCCCCGGCCTTCCGCAGCACGCCCAGCAGCCGGCCC
>NZ_JBICYT010000077.1:2312-15841 GCF_043201215.1 Streptomyces sp. NPDC048331
CCCACGGTGCCCGGGTCGTCGAGGGAGATGTGGGCGGCGGCCCGTTCGGCCAGGGCGGTGACCTGTTCCTGCGCCCCGGCCTCCCGCAGCACGCCCAGCAGCCGGCCCACGTCGAACGGGTCGTCGAGGGAGACGTGGGCGGCGGGGTCCCGGGCCAGCAACGCGGTGACCTGTTCCCGCGCCCCGGCCTTCCGCAGCACGCCCAGCAGCCGGCCCACGGCGCCCGGGTCGTCGAGGGAGACGTGGGCGGCGGCCTGTTGGGCGGGGTGGTGGTCGGTGGGGTGCAGGGTGTGGAGGTGGGTGACGAGTGCGGATGCGGCATGGGGGTTGCCGTGGGTGGTGGCGTGTTTGTGGAGTTGGGCGGCGTCGCGGTACAGGCCGCGGTTCCAGGCGGCATCTCCGAGTGCGGTCAGGTCGGAGGGGTGGGCGTGGGCGGCGGCCGTGGTCCAGAAGTCAATGGGGGGGATCATCTCGGCGCGGTGGCGGCGGCCGTGCTGGTCTAGGTAGTCGGCCAGCCGGTACAGCGGGCCCTGCCCGGCCCCGGTGCGAGGACCGGCAGCGGGGCCGGCGGGGGCACTGATACGGCGGTTGCGCTGGTTGCGGGAGGTGCCGGTTTTGACGGGGGACAGGATGTCGGGGATGCCTTTGCAGCGTTCCGCGACGTGGCGGAGAGCCTGTTCAAGCCAGTCGTCACCGCTCTGCTGCCACTCGGCCTCCGTGAGGTAGCCGGGGGCGGCCTTGGCCAGCCAGGCCAGAGGAATGTGCGGACCGGCGCCGAGACGGCGGGCGTCCATGGCCGCGTGGATGAGCGCCTCCGTGGCCGGTCGCGCGTCCTCGTAGCGGCTCATCAGGACCGGTACCCCGGCCAGATACTGGGTGACCTGACCGTCCGAGGCATGTTCGGCGGCCTCCGCGAGCCGGGGGTCGGCGCCGGCCGTGTGGGCCAGCTCGGCCAGGGCGGCGCCGGTGAAGGCATCCGGCACTCGGATCCTGTGGCCGTCCAGCAGCTCCCGGGCTTGGGCGTGCCGGTCCGCCGCGGTGCGGGTGGTCAGAGTGTCCCAGTCCTTTATCCACAGGGTGGCGAGCACCAGTACCGGGGCGCGCCCCGGGTCGCGCAGCAGGGTCCGCAGGCCCGCGGCGACCTGCTCCCCGAGCGGGGCGGGAAGCAGGTAGTCCTGCGCCTCGTTCAGCCAGATCACGGTGTACGGGGCGACGCCGGACAGTTCGGCCAGGGCGGCATCGGGGCGGTTGGGGTCGATGGGATGCCACAGCCGCCAGGGCTCCTCCCGCTCGCGCAGCGGCTTGAGGGCTTCCCAGCAGGCGCGGGTCTTGCCGGTGGAGGACTCGCCCACCAGCACCGCGATCCGGCTGGCCCCGGCGGCGGCCTGTGCCACCGCCTCGGCCAGCCGGTGGTCGTGCTCGCGCGGCACATACGCCGGCAGCACCGGCAGACCGGCGACCGGGGAGCCGATCGCATGGTGCACCTCCAGGGGGAACGGGTCGACCACCTCCGGCAGGGGCCGGCCCGTCCGCATCCGCTCCAGCACCGCCCGGCCCTGCCCGGCCTGTACCGCGGCACTCGTGCCGTCCGCGCGCCGACGGGCCTCTGCCCGGTAGGCGCGCCGCCACTTCTGCTCGTCCAGCACCGCGGCCGCCGCCGGGTCACCGGCCAGCCCGGCCTCCTCGGCCTGGTTCCGCACGGCCCGCACCACTTTCAGCAGCGGATCGATCTCCTGGGGGAAGTGGCCTTTGCCCAGCCAGTTCCCGATCGTGGTCGCGCTGCCCTTACCAGCCGCCTTGGCCAATGTGCGGTCCGACGGCAGCCGCCCCAGCCGCTCGGTGCGGAACGCGGCCAGTTCGGCGATCAGCTCGGCGTACTCCGGCTCCTGCGCCGCCGGTCCCGTCATCACGACGCCTTTCGCTCCCGCGCGGCCCGGGCACGGGTGTCCACCCCGCCCCTGGACACCCCGCTGGACACACACCCGTCCGTGGCGTGAACCCTAACGCCCACCAGGCCCGCTTCGCCGCGATGCGCCCAATACCCATCGGACTCCCGTGGGACGACCCCCCTGGACAGCCAGAGTCGAACACATCCCGCACGGCCCGCCCCTGGGCCGTCACCACCACCACGGGGAGTTCACGAGATGAGCCCGCTGCAGATCCTGTCCCTGCTGCTCGCCCTGTCCACCACCCTCAACATCGCGATCACCGCGGGCCTGCTCGCCCGCCGATCCGGCGTCAGCATCCCTCAGGCGATCCTCACCGGCGCGGGCACCGCAGCCACCGGCCTGGGCATCTACTTCGCCGCCGTCGCCGCCTACAAGTGATCGCGTCCGCACCGGCACCCCACGCACACAGACCAGCACTACTCCCGCCAGTCCGCAACGGTGTTGTGTGCAGACGACTCCGGACATCCGTGCAGACGACTTCGGACAACGACACCGGCGGCGGCGCTCGGCGCGCGGGTCGTCGCCGACGCGGGCGCCGGCCAGGTCGTCCACGCTCCGGGCACGGGCGAGTTCGTCCACGTCGAAGGCGATCCGGCGCAGGATCGCGGAGATCCGGGCGGTGTCCACCACCACGTTCGCACGGTCGGGGAAGTCGGCTTCGGGGCGAAGGTTGACGGCGGGCGGGTAGGACTCACGGTCCAGGTGGTCGATCCAGTCAGCGCACTGCCGGATCCACCCCACCTCGTCCACCAGGCGCGCGGCGATACTCTCACGGCCGGAGAGCTCCTCGTCGGCGCCGCCGTCCGGGTCTTCGGGAGCCGGCCAGCCCGCCGCGCGGAGCTCACCCAGCGCCGCGCCCAGCGCGTCCGGATCGGCGTCCTTGGTGAGCTGGTGCACTCGGGTCGGCGACAGGCCGGCGGCCTCCGCCGTCGCACGGACAGACAGCCCAGCCGCCCGAGCCATACCCACCGCCCATACCCGCTCCCGCTCCGCCTGCTCCAACCGCCAAGCGGCCTGGCGCACACGGGCCGCAACACGACGCTCCCGCCGGAACTTCGTCAGCCAGTCACCCTTCACCCCACCCAGCCTGCCAGCCCCACCCCACCCTGCACGGACCGTTCAACAAACTGAACGTCCAACCGCTATGTGCGACATCCCGTGAGTTCCCCTGAGCCCCGCTGAGCCGCTGACCCCATGGCCAGGGCGTTCTCCCTCGTCGGAGTGGCTTGTCATCGACTGACGTAACTTCGGGATTCTTGAAGCGTTCTCACATTGCCCGACCGATCCGTAGTCGGGCTGAAGGTGAGGGGGCTCGGGTTGGCGCTGGCGGTCGTACGGGACTTGAGTGAGCATTGGGCGCCCGCGTCGGCGGAGGAGCTGGGGCGGTTCGAGACCGACGTGCTGTCTGGGTTCGTCCTCGCGCGGGCCTCGGCGGGTCTGGCGGACGGCACCATCCGCGGGGACGTCGGGCACCTGGAACAGATCCGGACGTGGTTCGGCCGACCGCTGTGGGACATGGAGCCGGCCGACGCGGACGCGTACTTCGGGAAGGTGCTGCGGGGCTCGCCGAGCGGCACCCGGCTGGCCCGGTCGCAGGCGCTGACGACGTACTTCCTGTTCCTGGAGCTGCGGCACAAGGTCGAGCTTCACCGGATGACCGGCCGGGTGGTCGAGTGCCCGATCGACGAGATGAACCGGCCGCGCGGGGCCAAGGACGCGGCCCTGCGGATCCCGCCGACCGAACCGGAGGTCGGGACGCTGTTCACCGGCTGGGGAGGCGAGCTGGCGACCTGCCGCAAGTTCGCCCCTACCGCCAGGAACTACACCGCTGCGAAACTGATGTCGCAGGTCGGCCTGCGGGTCAGCGAGGTATGCAAGCTCGACCTGGGCGACATCAAGTGGAACCTGGGCCGCTTCGGCAAGCTCCACGTCCGCCATGGCAAGGGCGCCCGCGGCTCGGGCCCGCGTGAGCGGATGGTGCCGCTGATCAATGGCGCCGACCGCACGCTGCGGTGGTTCATCGAGGACGTGTGGGGCCAGTTCGACGACGACCACACCCGGCCCGGCGCCCCGCTGTTCCCGAGCGAGCGGAAGAACGCCGACGGTTCCGCCCGCCGGGTCGGCGACGATGCCCTGCGAGGCGGCCTCGACAACGCGGTCGAGGCTCATCTGCCGAGCTGGACGGACAAGCTGACGCCGCATGTCCTGCGGCACTTCTGCGCGTCCCAGCTCTATGGAAATGGGCTGGACTTGCTCGCAATTCAGGAGGTTTTGGGACATTCCTGGATCGCCACGACGATGCGATACGTCCACGTCCAGCAGACCCGGGTCGAGGACGCGTGGGTCGCCGGGACCGAGCGGGCCGCGAAGCGGCTGGAAGGGCTGATCCGATGAGGTGGAACCTGCGGCTGACCGCCGCGAACAAGGGTATCTGGAAGGCGTCCGAGCTCCAACGGAGTCTGGCCGAGCACGGCCTGGTGATCTCGGCGGGGAAGATGTCCGGGCTGTGGTCCGGCCAGCCTGTCTCGCTCAAGCTGGAGGACCTGGACGTCATCTGCGTCGTCCTCGGCTGCGAGATCGGCGACCTGCTGATCCCCGAGCCGGACAAGGTCCGCCGCCCCGGCGAGGAGACCGGCCAGCAGGCCGTCGCCGCGTCCGGTCCCGCTCCGGCGGTGGTCCCGCGTCGGCGGGATGGCCGGTCACTGCCGCCGGTGTGACCGGCCAGGACGAGTGAGGACGACACGCTGGTGCTGGAGCCTGACAGCTGCTCGAACTGCCTGGCCTGGGGTCTGCTGTTCATGCGGTGGTGCGGGGGCTGCAACTCCTTCGCCCGTCCAGGTCCGCACAGCCCATGCACGGGCTGCCGGCGGAGCGGCCCGCTTCGGAAGGGGTACTGCCGTCTGTGCTGGTGCCAGGCCCGTACACAGGCAGCAACAACCGGCGCGAGGGCGGAGTCGCTGCTGCCGACGCTGCGGCATCACCAGCTGTTCTTCGCGCACATGGCTCCGCTGTGGGAACGCGTCGAACGGCCCCGGCTGCCGAAGTACGAGCGGCGAGGCCGCCCCCGCAAACCCGATCCCCCTCCGGCGTCGCCGCCCGGCGGCTGGCTCCAACCTGCCTTGTTCGAGGTCTGCCGCGACTTCACCCGGATCGATCCCGACCAGCACGCGGGCCCGGACGACCCCTGGCTGGCCTGGGCACGGCATACCGCACACCGCCTCGGCGAGGCCCGGGGCTGGCCCCGCAAGATCCGGCTCGCCGTCGACCGAGCTCTGATCATCCTGATGTCCCAGCATGTCGGCGGCGACGTCGTGCGCTATTCCGAGCTCCACCCGGCCCTGCAGCCGCGTCGGCTGAACATGGAGCTGACCATTGAGGTCCTCGACCACATCGGCGTCTTTCTCGACGACCGGGCGCCCTCGTTCGAGCAGTGGCTGGAGCGCAAGCTCGACGGCATCGCCCCCGGCATCCGCCGCGACGTCGAACACTGGGCCCGCTCCTGCACGACGGCGGGCCCCGGTCCCAGCCCCGTGACGAGAACACGGTCTGGAACTACCTCAACCGCATCCGGCCCGTGCTGATCGACTGGTCAAGCGGCTATGACCACCTGCGCGAGGTGACCCGCGACGACGTCCTCGCCCAGCTCGATGCCCTCCACGGTGGCCAACGGCAGCACACCCTCATCGTGCTGCGGTCGCTGTTCCGCCAGGCGAAGAAGAACGGCACCATCTTCAAGAACCCGACCAGCCGCATCCGTGTCGGCCAGCGCGAGTACGGCATCCTCCAGCCCCTGGAGCCCGAACACATCAACACCTCGATCGCCGCAGTCACCAAGCCGGCGGACCGCCTCGTCCTCGCCCTCGCCGCAGTCCATGCTGCACGGTCCGGAGCGATCCGCCGTCTCCAGGTCGACGACCTCGACATCGGCAACCGCAAGCTCACGATCGACGGCCGCATCCGACGACTCGACGACCTCACCCTGCACGTCGCCCTGGAGTGGCTGGAGTTCCGGCGCCGCCGCTGGCCTGACACCGCCAATCTGCACCTGCTGATCAACAAGATCACTGCTCTGGGCACCGGCCCGGTCAGCGGGGTCGCTCTCTCCGAACCCCTTCGCGGCCAGGCCGCCACCCTGGAACAGCTCCGCGTCGACCGGCAGCTCGAAGAGGCCCTCGTCCACGGGCCCGACCCGCTTCACCTCGCCGAGGTCTTCGGCCTGGACGAGAAGACCGCGATCCGCTACGCGAACTCCGCCCGCACTCTCCTGGACCAGGCCGCTGAACAGCAGCTTCGGTGAAACCCGCTCGACCGGGACGCACCGTGAAGGGAATCATGAGCGAGTGACGTCGACCGAAGCAGCAGCAATCGCTCTACAAGACCATGCCGCCCTCTGGAGTGTGGGGGAGGTCAGTGCGAGCGAGGTCGTCGATTCCGCCTGCGATGCGCTCGTCGCCGGACTCGACACCCCCAACCTTCGGATCCTCGCCGCCTGCACGCGCGCCGAGGCGGACTACGACGTCCACGACCTGCTTCCCCCGGCACTCGCCGAACTCGGCCTAACCCTCCATCCGGTCGGCGGCGAGGCCGGCCAAGAAGCCGCCGTGCGAGCGCTCGCACGGCGCATGCTCGCCGGCGAGTTGAAACCCTGGGAGCTCACTTTCCGGATTCACCAGCGCTACGGGCACGAGCTGCCTCTGACTGAGCGGCTCGCCGAGCTCGATGACGAGTACGGCATGCTCGAAGACGGCGACGAAGCAATAGCTCAGGTCGATGCCGAGGTCACGGCCGAAGCCCGCCGCCTCGCGAACCACACCACGGTTCCCGCCGAACTCACGGATACGACCAGCTGATGCACACGGATCGACCCGCGAGTTCCCGCTGAGCAGGCTTCGGTTTCCCTGAACCCACGGGGGTCCCGGGGCATGACCCAGATACGCCAGAAACCCGCCACGGGATGATCTTGCGTTGTTGAGTGCCCTACCCCGTCACCCGTACAGCCCAGTGTCGTTGGTGGTGATGTTGGATTCCGTCTGGGGCGGGGTGGGCTGTGACCTCGATCGAGAGGACCGCGTATCCGCGGTTCAAGCGGCTGATCACCGCACATGAGCTGCATCTGTTCTTCGCGCCGAGCCGTGACGAGGTCGAGTGGGCAGCGGCCCGTACCGACTGCGACGAGCACCTCCTGGCCCAGCTGCTCGCGCTGAAGTCGTACCAGAGGATGGGGTACTTCCCGAAGCTGGACGAGATCCCGGAGACCGTGGTCGACTTCGTCCGCAGTGCGGTGGACCTGCCGGAGGGCACGGTGCCGAAGGCCGCGAACCGTACGGCGGAACGGCAGCGAACCGCCGCACGGCAGCGGATGGGCTTGTCGTACGACAAGGCGAAGGCCCGGAAGATCGCCGAGGCGGTGATGCGGAGCGAGGCCGTGTCGAAGAACCGCCCGGCCGATCTCATCAACATCGCGCTGGAGAAGGTCGTCGAGGCCGGGCTGGAGCTGCCGGGCTTCACGACGCTGGACGCGCTCGCGGCGAAGGTCCGCGCCGAGGTGAACGCCGCGATCTGCATGGGTATCTACGACCAGCTCAGCGAAGCCCACCGCGAGCGGCTGCTGGCACTGCTGTCGGAGAAGGACACCTCCGGCACCACGAAGTACAACCGGCTGAAGCAGTCGGCCAAGGCCCCGACTTGGTCGCATTTCCGGGCCCAGGCCGAGCACCTGGGGTGGGTGGACGAGCTGGGCGAGACCGGGGTGTGGCTGGCCGGCGTCGCCTCGGGGAAGATCACGGACTTCGCCGGTGAGGCGGACGCCGCAGACGCGCCGGGCCTGCGGGACTACAACCAGGTGAAGCGGCTCGCGTTGCTGGTGTGCCTGGTCCACAAGGCGCGGATGCGGGCCCGCGACGACCTGACGACGATGTTCTGCAAGCGGATCGCGTTGCAGGTCAAGCGGGCCAAGGCGGAGCTGGAGCAGATCCGGGAACAGCAGCAGGCCATCGTCGAGGCGTTGATCGGGAACTACCGCACGGTGCTCCAGCACATCGACGCCGACAGTCCCGTCCAGGCCGCCCGGGAGAAGGCGGCGGCACTGACCGCCGAGATCATGACGGCGGTCGGGGAACTCGATCAGGACGCCGGGCCTGACGCCGTCGCGGCCCGGCTCGGTGACGGGCTCGCGCCCGCCCTGCACACGATGGCGAAGGCCCTGCGCGTGCAGGCCGGCGCCCTGGGAGCACCGGCTGCGGCGGTGAACGACTTCGGCGGGTTCGAGGGGCAGTACGAGCAGATCGAGAAGGTGGCCGCCCATCACGGCAACTACTGGGAGGTGCTGCTGTACGGGCACCTGCTCAAGGACCGCTCCACGATGTACGACCTGACCAGCCGTCTGGAGCTGCGGGCAACCTCCGAGGACAGCCGTGTCCTGGACGCGCTCGCGCACGCGCGCTGCCACAAGAACCTGCGCGACTACATCCCCGAGCGGCACGAGGACGGCCGCCCGGTCGACATCTCGTTCGCCACGTTGAACTGGCAGAAGGCCGTACGGGACAAGAACCGGCCGGGTGCCTTCGTGCGCAAGCACTTCGAGGCGATGGTGTTCGCCGCGCTCGCCGAGGAGCTGCGGACCGGGGACGTCGCGGTGGCCGGCTCCGAGGAGTACGCCGACTGGAGCGAGCAGCTCCTGCCGTGGGAGGGCGTCGAGACGAAGCTGGGCGACTACCTGGTGGAGGTCGGTCTCGCCGAGCCCGGCGACGCGACGCCGTACGACGCGGTGACGTTCCGGCGGCAGCTGGAGGACAAGCTCACCGCGGCCGCCGCGGCGGCGGACGCCGGATACCCGGACAACGAGGGCCTGGTCATCGATCCGGAGACCGGCATCCCCTCCCTCAAGGCCCACCGCTCCGACGGTCAGCGGGCCTCGGCGAAGGCCCTGGAGCAGGAGATCAAGGCCCGGATGCCGGAGCGCTCCCTGCTCGGGATCATCTCCCGCACGGCGTACTGGGTGGAGTGGTGGCGCCGCTTCGGCCCGGCCTCCGGCAACGAGCCGAAGCTGAAGGACCCCTTCGGCCGGTACGTGATCACCACGTTCGTGAAGGGCACGAACATGGGCCCCTACGAGGCCGCCCGCCACATCCCCGGCGTGAGCGGGCACGAGCTGTCGCTGGCCGCGAACCGGCACTTCTCCATCCCGACGCTGAACGAGGCGATCGCCGACCTGGTCAACGCGCACGCCCGCCTGGACATCTCGCAGGCGTGGGGCGACGGCTCCGCGGTCGCCGCGGACGGCACCCACATGGACACCTACCTCAACAACCTGCTGTCCGAGACGTCCGTGCGGTACGGCAAGCCGGGCGGCATCGCCTACCACCACATCTCGGACACGTACATCGCGCTGTTCACGCACTTCATCCCGTGTGGGGTGTGGGAGGCCGTCTACATCATCGAGGGCCTGCTGAAGAACACGTCCGAGGTGAAGCCGACCACGGTGCACGCGGATACGCAGGGCCAGTCGTTCCCGGTCTTCGCGCTCGCCCACCTGCTGGGCTTCGATCTCATGCCCAGGATCAGGAACTGGAAGGACCTGACTTTCTACCGGCCCGCGAAGCGGACCGAGTACGTGCACATCGACTCCCTGTTCGGGGAGCCGGGCCGTAACGTCATCGACTTCGACCTGATCGAGTCCCAGTTCCGGCACCTGATGCGGGTGGCGGTCTCCGTGCGCGAGGGCGCCATCTCCTCCACGCTGCTGCTGCGGCGCCTGCGCGCCGGCTCACGCAAGAACGCCACCTACACCGCGTTCCGCGAGGTCGGCCGCGTCATCCGCACCGTCCAGCTGCTGCGCTACCTCTCGGACGCCCCGCTGCGCAGGCGGGTGACCGCGGCCACGAACAAGGTCGAGGCGTTCAACGGCTTCTCCCGGTGGATCGGCTTCGGCAACGGTGGTGTCATCACCGACAACGACCCCGTCGAGCAGGAGAAGACCGCGAAATTCAACGCTCTGCTCACGAACGCAGTGATCTTCCACAACGCCCTGGACATCGCCGAGATCGTGCGTCAGCTCCAGGAAGAGGGCTACGCCGTCGACCCCGAGGACCTGGCCCACATCTCGCCGTACCTGACCGAGCACATCCGCCGCTTCGGCGAGTACTCCACCCATGAGCTCGGCCTCGTGCCCGAGGCGTACGACCCACACCTGGACGTCGACTTCAGCCCGCTGCGCGGTGACGCCTCGCCCGCGCCGGACGGCTACGGCCAGGCGGCGTGACCCCGGGCCCGGATCACGTGGCCTTGTCGGGCACATCGATCAGCCGCTGGAAGATCTCGGAGTTCGGGGTGGCTGACGTTCGGTGGCTGCCGGCGCCGCAGTCGGTGCCAGACATGCGGGCGGATCGTGGCCCGCATTCCGCCCGGGTGACCAGCCGGTCAGCCGGTGAAGGGTTCCAGTGCGAAGCGGCCGATCGCCACGAAGGCGGTCAGGGCAAGGTAGGCCCCGTCCCCGAGCGCAGCTTTGGTCTCGCCACGGCGGATCCGCACGATCGTGGCCCCGGTCATGACCAGCGCCAGGCCGACGGCCGCCAGCGGTACCAGTATCGGCGCGATGCCGAGCAAGGCGGGCAGGATCAGGCCCACGGCACCGAGGATCTCGAGAGCTCCGATGGCCTTGAGGGTGCCGGGCTTGAAGTCGAGGACCCAGCGCGCGGCGTCGGCCATCCTGGCCATCTTCTCCCGTGGGACGAACAGCTTCCCGAGGCCGGAGAACAGAAAGACGGCGGTCAGCAGGCCGGTGACGATCCACAGTGCGATGTTCATGTGTGCCTTCTCCTTGGCGCGCAACGTCTTGTGGGTGGCGGCCGCAGGCGGACCCGGAGTCGCCCCAGGTCCGCCCGAGATCGTGAAGGGGAATGTCCGCTTCAGCCGAACTGACCGGGCTGGTACTCGCCTCCGGGGGTCCGGGTGATTACGTTCAGCCGGTTGAAGGCGTTGATCACGCAGATCAGGGCCACCAGGGCCATCAGCTGGTCCTCGTCGAAGTGCTTCGCCGCGTTCGCCCACGCCTCATCGGTGACGCCCCTGGAGTCGGCGAGGCGGGTGCCCTGCTCGGTGAGTTCCAGCGCCGCCCGCTCCGCCTCGGTGTAGACGGTCGTCTCCCGCCACGCCCCGACCAGGTTGATCCGCACCATGCTCTCGCCGGCGGCCGCGGCGTCCTTGGTGTGCATGTCGAGGCAGCCGCCGCAGCCGTTGATCTGGCTGGCGCGGATCTTCACCAGCTCCTGCACCGCCTTCGGCAGCGCCGAGTCGGTGATGGCCTTGTTCGACGAGATGATGTGCTTGGCCCACTTCGATCCGACCTCGTTGCGCATGGGGTTGATCCGGGTTTCCATCTCGGTCTCCTTCGTCTTCGGTTACTTGCACCACTACGACGAAGAGCCCCGCCAAGACGTAACAACCCCATGCGCTCGACGAGTTCGCTACTCGGGTCGCGCGGGCAGACCCATGGCGTCGAGGCGCTTGCGGTCGCTCACGGTCAGGAGCTCGACGATCCGGCCGTCGACCACGGTGCACGCCACCACGCCGAGCACTTTGCCCTTCGCACCCCAGGCGACGAACCCGGGCTCGCCGTTGACCAGGACCGGGAGCACCGAGGTCATCGCCCGGATGCCGCGCAGGATCGGTTCGGCGACCTCGGTCGCCCCGACCGTGGTCATCACGCCCTGCGGGTGGAACGTGCGCCAGGTCACCTTCGGATCGAGCAGCTGTACGAGCCCTTCGAAGTCCCCGTTCCGCGCCGCGGCAAGAAATGCGTCGACCACTGCGCGCTGCCGCCGCGGCTCCTCCTCGGGCACCGATGTGCCCTGGACCTTCCGGCGGGCCCGGCTGGCGAGCATCTTGGTCGCGTCGGTGGACCGGCCGATGATCTCGCCGATCTCGGCGAAGGGCACCGCGAACATGTCATGCAGGACGAACGCCAGCCGCTCGGTGGGCGTGAGGGTGTCGAGTACGACCAGCAGTGCCAGCCCGACCGATTCGGCGAGCATCGCGTCGTCCTCGGGTGCCGCCCCGCCGTCCACTGTCACCACCAGCTCGGGCAGGCGGTCGTCGTACGACAGCTCGGCCCGGGTCTTGCGCGAGCGCAGCACGTCGATGCAGACCCGGCCGACCACCGTGGTCAGCCAGCCGGCCAGGTTGTCGATCGCGGCAGCGTCCTGTCGCGCCAGCCGAATCCACGCCTCCTGCACCGCGTCCTCGGCGTCCCCCCGCGACCCAAGCATCCGGTAGGCGACCGCCACCAGTCGCTCACGCTGCTCTTCGAAGGCTCCCGCCAGTACTTCGTGCGGACCAGATCCGGTCATGTCGTTACCTTCCTCGCGCGAACTCCGTCAGGATCATGACGGACCCGAAGGCACCGAGGTAACCGTTCGGTATGCATCCCGATGGAAGCACAGCGGCGGCGCCGGTGATCAACATGGTGTTACCGCTGCCCCAGCCCACGTCCGAGGAGCCCAGTGGTCACTCTGTCCGTTAGGGGATCCCCCAGCGAACAACCGCGTTCCTGGAACTGCGCGATCGGCGACCTGCGGTGACGGCGTCTCATTTAGGGTGTCCGGTGATCTGTACGGTGAGCGGGGGCTATCCGTACACTCCCCGGGCATGAGCGAACTCTCGGCGGGCTACGCCCGCTGCTCGACCGACCTGCAGGACCTCACCGCCCAAAAGGAGATCCTGATCAGTCTCGGCGTCCGCGAGGACCGGATCTACCTCGACAAGGGACTCACCGGCACCAACCGCGAGCGGCCCGGCCTCGGCCAGGCGCTCGCCGCCGTCCGCGCCGGCGACACCCTGGTGGTGCCCAAACTCGACCGGCTCGCCCGCTCGGTCCCCGACGCCCGGGACATCGGCGACTCCCTCGTGGCGCGAGGCGTCAAACTGTCGCTCGGTGGCACGCTCTACGACCCGGCCGACCCAATGGGCAAGATGTTCTTCAACATCCTGGCCACCTTCGCTGAGTTCGAGGTGGACCTCCTACGGATGCGCACCCGCGAGGGGATGGCCGTGGCCAGGGCGAAGGGGAAGCTGAAGGGCAAGCAGCCAAAGCTGACAGTTCGCCAGCAGGTCCACCTGGTCAAGGAGCACGCCACCGGCGAGCACACCATCGCCGACCTCGCCGAGCTCTTCTCAGTCTCCCGGGCAACGGTCTACCGGGTCCTGGAGCGCTCCGCACGTTCCACGCCTGCCTCACCCTCGGGCTGACCGACCAGTCGCCTCAACAGCACGTTGCCAACGTACTCCCACTGGCCTCCTGGTGCAGACCCTCGCCGCCGCCGGCGGACTCCAGCGACGGCCTGCGGAGCCAGACGAGGAGTGCGTTGGCGGTCAGGCTGCACGCTCCTACTCAAGTCCACCAAGGTGGAGGAGTTCCTGGAGATCGCCAAGCTTCGCGGACGACAGGACTCCCGCCGGCGTTGTCACGTTGTCGGGGGTGTGGGCGTCTGGCGGTGTGTCAGGGCGTGGTCGAGCCGGCCGTCGGTTCTCGCTCAGGCGACGGTGGGCAGGGCGGCGACGCCGGTGATCTGGTCCCAGATCGTG
>NZ_JBICYT010000078.1:0-15324 GCF_043201215.1 Streptomyces sp. NPDC048331
GCCGGGGCGCCTTCGGCCCCCCGGGGGCCGACCTCCGGCCGACCCGTGGCCTCCGCTCCGCTCCAGCCACAGCCCGTGCTCCGCGCGGGCGTGGAACAGGCAGGCAGTAGGGCAGCCGCCCGGCCGGACCGGGGTGAGGCGCAAGCGGCGGCAAGAGGAGAGGGGGTGACGGGTTGTCGGGTAAGGAGCAGGAGCAACGGGGGCCGACCTTCCGGAGGAAAGGGGCGGATTGAGGGGCCATCAGGGGCCTTGCCTGGCTTCAATAAGACCAGACTAACAGCTTCACGCCACGCTAGGAGGAATCTCGGCAATCTGTGTGCGTCTTTTTGAGTGTGGAGATAGACTCTGGACTCAGAGCACACCGGCTCAGAGTGCTCGAAAGCTTATAGAGATCCGTTGTACGGCCTCGCTGACGCTCCGGCGAGGCAAGCCAACCAGACATCAGCGCCAGTCCAATCGTAGACCTCGCACCGGATCTACGTGCAAGTTTCCCGTTCTTCGCCGCTCGGGTCGACCGGATGGCACCCAGAAGGAAGCAGGCGGATATGTCGACCACAAGCCGCACTGACCACCGCGAGACCGCCCAGCGAGAGGCCATTGACGCGGTCCTCGCTGCCCTCGAATTGCCTGCAAGATCACTTGTGCCCGAACGGGGGCTTCGAACGCAAGTGATCATGGCGACCGGGTCCGGGAAGACCCGGGTCGCGGTCCGCAGCGCGGAGGAGCTCCACGCGGGCCGTGTGCTGGTGCTCGTGCCCTCGCTGGACCTGCTCGCCCAGACCGAGGCCGCGTGGCGCGAGGGCGGCCGCCGGGGCCCGATGCTCGGGGTGTCCTCGCTGCGGGGCGAGGAGGTGTCCTTCCCCAACACCACGGACGTGGACGAGCTGGTGGAGTGGACGCGGGGCCTGGACAAGGTCACCGTGTACGCCACGTACGCGAGCCTCGGGCTGGGCACGCTGGAGCGGGCGCACGCCGGGGGCTTGGCGGCTTGGGACCTCATCGTCGTGGACGAGGCCCACCGCGTTTCCGGCCGGATCGGGAAGCCCTGGGCGGTCATCCACGACAACACCCGCATCCCGGCCCTGCGCCGGCTGTACATGACGGCCACGCCCCGCATGTGGCAGCTCGGAGACGAGGACGAGGCCAGCTCGCCGGGCGAGCTGGTCGCGAGCATGGACGACGACCCGGACGGCCCGTTCGGCAGCAGGTGCTTCACCTTGTCGCTCTCGGAAGCCATCGACAGGGGCATCTGTGCCCCCTACCAGGTCGTCTGCGTGGACGTCACCGACACCCAGCTCCAGGCCGCGCAGCTCCTGGGCGCCGAGGGCCGCTCGGCCGAGGTCCGCGGGGCGCGGCTCGCCGCTCTGCAGACCGCGCTGGTGAAGGCATCGGCGGAGGAGGGCTTCCGCAGGACGCTGGTCTTCCACCACGTGGTGAAGGAGGCCGAAGCGTTCGCGGCCGGCCTTCCCGACGTCGCCGAGCAGCTGCACGCCAGCGACCGCGAGCTGTACCCGAAGACGATCTGGGCGGACTGGCTGTGCGGTGAGCACAAGCCGCTCCACCGGCGCCGCGTCCTCGCGGAGTTCGCCGAGGGGATCGCCACGGACGGCACCGTCGTGGAGAAGGGCTACCTCGGCTCCGTGAAGGTGCTGGGCGAGGGCGTCGACACCAAGAACTGCGACTCCGTCTACTGGGCGGATGTCCGCGGCTCCATGCCCGACCTCGTCCAGGCCGTGGGGCGGGCCCTGCGGATGCAGCCCGGCGAGGGCAAGGTCGCCTCACTGGTGGTGCCGATCCTGCTCGGCCCCGGCGAGACGGCGGACAACATGCTCACCAGCCGGGCGTACGGCGGGCTCGCCAAGCTCCTCGAAGCACTCCGCGCGCACGACGCGCGGATCGTGGAAACCCTCGCGGAGCAGCAGGCCCCGAGCCGCTACAAGCCCGTCAATGAGGACGGCAGCGGCAAGAGCGGCAACGGGACTGGCAGCGGCTCCGAAGGCGTCAGCGGTCCCGCCAAGGCCCTGCTGAAGTTCTCCACGCCCCGGGACCCGGCTGCGCTCGCCGCGTTCATCAACCTGCGGGTCCTGAACCCCGAACACGAGCACTGGCGGCGCGGAGTGGAAGCCGCCGTCATCTACGCCCGCGCGCACGGCGACCTGCGCGTCCCGTTCACGTTCCGCGTCCCGGCCGCCGAGGACGCGGAGAAGGCGGGGTGGCCGGCCTCTCTCGCAGACTTCCCGCTCGGGCAGTGGACCGCCGACGCCCGCCGGTTCTACAGCCGCGGCGACATGGACGAAGAGCGCGTCGCCCAGCTGGAGAAGCTCGGGATGGTCTGGTCCCACTTCGACGTCGCCTGGGAGGAAGGGCTGTCCGCCGCGCGCGGGTGGGCGGCCGAGCACGGGCACCTCCTGGCGCCGCTGGACGCCGCCTACCAGGGCGCACCCGTGGGGATCTGGCTGAAGAACGCCCGGGTCGCCGCGCGGAAGGCGCAGGAGATCGAGCAGCGGCGAGCCGAGGGCCTGCCGGTGGAGTCGTCGGCCGGGGCGATGACGCGGGAGCGGCGCGAGCAGCTGGAGGAGATCGACCCGTCCTGGTGCCCGGTGTGGCCGGTGACGTGGCAGCGCTGCTTCCATCTCGTCCGGATGCACCTGGACGCGGGCCAGGCATTGCCGACCGCGGTGGGCGAGGTCGTGCGCCAGGGCGAGGACCTCGGCCGGTGGGTCACCTCCGTCCGGTACGGGTGGGACCAGCTCACCGCGGTACAGCAGTGGATGTGCGAGCAGGTCCTCGGCATCGAGCCCGCGACCGAGGAGGAGAAGCCGAAGCCGCGCACCAGCCAGGCGGACAAGTGGGCGATGCACCTCGCCGCCGCTGAGCAGTTCTTCGCGCGCGAGGGGCACCTGACGGTGCCGCGCAAGCACGTCGAGACGATCGCCGTCGGCGGGGGCAGCGGGGACCAGGCGCAGCGGGACGTCCCGCTGAAACTCGGGACTTGGGTCGACAACCAGCGCCGCCGGGCCGCCGCCCTGACACCGGAGCGCACGGAGCAGCTGTCCAAGGTCGGGATGCGGTGGTCCTGATGACCGGCGTTGTGGTCACCGCGGCCGCCGCGCTCGCGGCCGGCCATCTGCTCGGACGCCTGCGCCCCTGGCGGCGAGCGGGCAACTGGGCGGCCGATCAGGTCCGCTTCACCGGAGCGTGGGTCCGGGGCAGGGCGGGGCAGCAGGCCGCCGTCGTCCTGGTCCACGTCGTCACCGCGCCGCGCACCAGCTGGCGCATCATGCACGCCCCGGCCACCGATACGCGGGCACCGACGCCCGTACGCGATCCGGACTGGGCCGCCCAACGCACCCGCACTGACCAGGGAGACACAGCATGAACACCGACGGCACGACAGCACGCAGCGACTTCAAGATCCGCATGGCGGTTCGCCAGGAGGTCACCGGCCTGACGTACGAGCAGCTGCGTGAGCTGATCTCCGTCGGCGGGGTCGGGGCAGACCCCGCCGACCGGCACACGGCGGCGGTGCGGATGACGGAGCTGAAGCGGATCCAAAATCTGGTGAGCCAGCAGGCATTCGGATGCGGGTACACACTTGCGGGCGATCCGGAGGAGTGCGGACAGGGGCACCCCGCGTCGGGCGGCGTACGGCCGCCGGAGCAGCGAGGGCTCTACCGGGTCCTCGCCAGGTGCACCGAGCCGGAGCACCCCGGCGCCTCGGAGGTGACCAACCTCGCCACCGCCGACTCGGTCGAGGAAGCCGCGGTGAAGGTGCGCCGCGCGAAGGAGGGCAACCTCCACGGACCTGCGGGCCTGTACCGGATCGTGGAGGTCTTCGAGGACACGCCCTCGAATTCCGCACGGCACATGCTGGACGCGCTCTCGCAGGCCGCCGCCGAGACGGGGCAGGCCGCGGCCGCCGTGGCCGGCGCGTACGAACCCGCCCCCGAAGCGACCGGCCTCTACGAGGTGCTCACCGACTTGTTCCACCGCACCGTCGTACACCCCTGGCACCTCGCCTACCCCGGCGACCGGGGCGACGGCAGCACCCCCCAGCAACCGCGCGGCAGCGACCACGGACGCACCCTGGCCCGCCTGCTCATGGCCCACCTTGAAGCACTGGACATGCCGCTGGCGAACTCCGCCCCGCACGCGCTGAGCGCGCCACCGACGCACGACGCGGATGCCTACGGACAGGAGCTGGCCCCGGTGGCGGAACCGACTCCGGCTCCGGCTCCGGCGCTGGAGGCGAGGGACGTCCTGGCGGCGGCGGAACGCTTCCCGTGGGCCCTGGCCGCCCCGGGCGAGCGGCACTGGCCGAACGGGGAGTTCCTGGACGTCGCGCTGGGCACGGTGCGCCCCGAGGAACGCGAGGGGTACATCAAGCGCTTGGAGGTGTTCGTGGAGGAGCACCGCGCTCGCCTGGAGGAGATGCTGCGCGCGTACGGGCCGGGCAGCAGGCCCGCCTCGCACGGCCGGTACGCGCTGATCGGGCAGCCCGAGACTCTGGTCATCCTGGAGCGGATGGAGACCGCGCCGTTCTTCCTGCGCAGCCGATGGGACGAGGCGATGGAAGCCGTCCTGCTGGCCGACCTCGAGTTCGCGTGGGGGCCGCGCATCCGCGTGAGCCGGTGAGCCTTCGGGACAGACAGCGATGGGCCGCACGGAAGTCTCCGTGCGGCCCATCGCTGTACGCGGGTCAGGGTGCGTCGCCGTACCGGCTGCAGCGACGTCTGCCGTACGCGCAGGGCGAGCGGCGCCGCAGAGCCGAGGACATCGGGAGCCTCTACGCTTCGAGGTCGTCGAGGAGCTGGTCTCGTTTGATGCCGATCTGGCTGATGGAGAGGCCCAGCAAGAGCGCTCCCTCCAGGCCGGCGAGCAGAGAGAACAACTGGTCCTTCTCCTCCTGTGTTCCAGCGTCCTCGTGCTTGAACTTCTGAAGGCTGGTGCGGGTTGCCACGATCACCCGGGCCAGGACGTCGTGGACGAGGGTCGGTCCTTGGCCGTTGTCGTGCTCGTTGGCTTCACGCGCCGTAGGACCGCCGCGGTAAACGAAGCACAGGGCCTCTGCCCGCTTGTTCAGCAGGATCTTGCCATCCTCTTCTCGAGTCAGTCCGGGCTCGTCCGGCAGGTTGGCTTCGACCCAGGCCATGACTTCTTCCTTGCTGAACGCTTCCCGCATGATCCGGTCGATCAGCTCGATCAGCGAGTTGGCCGCCTGCGAGATGCCGTCCTCGGAGTGCGTCAGGGCGTCCTTGGCGCCTCGGATCTTCCTGACGAGCTGGGAGTTTTCACGCTCCAGCCTCTTCGCCGAGGAATCGGCCACCCGGTGCCGGATGGTGGAGACGATCTCCGTCATGTCGTCGGGCCGCCAGCCGACGAGGTCGTCGGCGGTGGCGGCTGTGAGCTGCATGGGGAGGGTGGAGATGAACTTCTTGCCGAACGCCTCGTCCGCCTTGATGACCATCTGCACAACCTCGAGGCCGATGATGTCGGTCTTCGAGACGGCCTTCCGCTGGTTCTCCGACATGTTGGCGACAGCGTCGCTCCAGGCCACGGCGAACGGCATCAGCCCACGGAGTCCGCGTCGCACGGCCAGAGCTACGATCGCGCCGTCCTCTTTCACCGCGTCCGCGAGCCGTCTGAAGTCACCGGCTCCGAGCAGACGAAGCGCAAAGGCAAGGTAATTCACACCCTTGAAAGAGTTCAGCCAGGATATCGCCATATCCTTGTCCTGGATTTGCTCCAGAATGTGGTCGAGCCCCGTTTCCACGTCGGAAAGATCGAACTCCTCGAAGGTGGACTCCATCCGGTCCTGCCAGGGCTGGTCGCTGCCTGTGTCCATGAGGGCCCGGCACATCGAGATCAGCAGGTCTGCACCGATGATCGCCGCATCGTCGAAGTGCAGGGCCGTGCGGACGTCGGGGTCAAGCTGTCGGAGAAACTCCGCGATCCGCGATCGACGCGTACCAACAACCGCAGGGTCCTGCATGTTCGCCTCGCTTCACCCACGTGCAATTGATTACCGATCAACATACTCCGGTGAACCGGAATGCATCACTAATTTTCCGTGCCACCCACGCCGCCCAACCATTGGCCATAACTTCTTCAATAGGCGGCTCGCCACAAGCACCTGGCGAAGCCTCAGGGTGTGTCGCCGGACCAGTCCCAGCGGTTCCGCTCGCCGGGCCGCGGGTCGTACAGAGCGCGGCCGCCGGCGCCGAACTGCCCGAGCTCGGTCATCAGCGCGACGCCGGTCTGGATCTCGTCCGCTGTCCAGCCGGTGATGTCCAGCAGCAGCCCATCAAGCGGGCCGCCGACCAGTTCGGCGTAGTCGCGGTGCGGGAGCGGGCCCGGGTGGTCGTGATCGGTGCCGTAGACCCGGCCGCGCAGCAACTCCTCATCCCTGTCCATGCGTCCCAGCCTCCCAGCCACCACCGACAACGCGGGCTTGCCCAGGGTCGCCTTGGGCTTGCCCACGGGGCGGCGGAAGGCTTGCCCAGGGTCACCCTGGGCTTGCCCGCGCGGTCGGCGAGGGCTTGCCCGGGTCAGGTGCGGCGCGAGAACCAGCGGCCGGTCTTCTGCGCGGGCACGGCCTGCTCCTGCTCTTGCTCTCGATGCGGGGGCTCGTCCGACCAGGGTTCCTGCACGTCGGTGACGAACCGCCAGTCGCAGTCCCCGCACAGAGACGGGCGGGGCTCCGGGGGAACGCCCCAGCCGACGCGCTCGGTCGCCTTCCACCGTTCGTCGGTGAACGTGGCGCCGCAGTCGGTGCAGACAGGGCGGCGGGCAGCACGCTGGAAGCCGTCCCGCTCCGCCCCGCCAGGCGCCGGCTCGTGGCGCTCCTGCGTGCCCACGTGACCTCCACCGGGGGCCACGGCCCGCTGCTTGCAGGCATCGCACAGGGCGGGGTGGGGGTCCTTCGGGGTGTCCCAGTCCGTCGCCTGCGTCGCCTCCCAGCGTTCGTCGGTGAACTTCGTCCCGCAGCCGGTGCAGACGGGGCGGCGCGCCTCACGCTCGGCTGCCTTCGCCGCCGCCTTCTCCTGCGCCGCGCGCTGCACCTGCGCCTTGTACTCCGCCTGACGGGCCCTGGCCTCGTCTTGCTCGCGGGCGTCGGCGGCATCACGGCGCGGGTTGCCGATCGCCTCCAGGAGCGACTGCGGGTGATCGCGGCCGAAGCGGGCGAACACGGCGCCGGCCGGCCCGTACTCGCGGAGATTGCGCAGCCCGACCGCGACGATCGGGATCCGCCGGTCGTAGAGGTGGTGGCCACCGCGCTGCCGCTCTCCCTCCCACAGGTGGCGGGTGAGGTCTTGCAGGCGCGGGATCGTGCGCTGGGGGTTGCGTTCGCCGAGGTGGTTGAACACCAGCAGCACGGGCGGATGCGGCGCGTCGCCGTACCGGCCCTCGGGGGCCATCCAGCGGGTGCGCCACATCGGGCGCTCCTTGCCGTCGGTGTCCTTCATCTTCCTGCGGAAGAACCGGGCGTACTTCTCCAGCTTGGCCGCGAGCTCCTCAGCGGTCTCGTGGCAGTTGTCGACCTCGATGAACAGCAGCGGCACCTGGTCCTGCGGTGCGGTGAGCACGAGGTCGGCCTGGGCGCCGCCCTTGCCGGGTGCGTTCCAGGTGCCGGTGGCGGGCAGCGGGACCTCGGTCCAGTACGAGGCGATCGTGCCGATCCCGGGCGGCGAGTCGACGACGGACTGGGCGGCGGCCTGGACGTGCGGCGGATCGTCGGCGAGCTTGGCCATGTTCGGCCTCGGGCGCAGCATCGCGATCACGGTCTCGTTGACGGACATCGGGTGGGAGGCGCCGCTGGAGCCCGCGCCGCGTGCGGTGGATCCCATCTCCGTCACCGGGCGCTGCAGCTCGTAGGAGGCGGCTTCCAGGCCCTTGACGGTCAGGTTCCGCAGGACATCCCCCGTCTCGGTGGAGCCGCCGTTCTCCGACAGGCCGTGCTTGCGCATGTCGGAGAGCGCGCCGGTGTGCGAGGCGGTGCGGGCCTGCTTCTGCTTCGACGGGGTCTCCTTGTCCGCGTGCCGGAACGTCAGGTGCGGAGCGCCGATCCGCTGGATCTGATCAGCCGTCGCCACCTTCAGCGCTCCGAGCACGCGCAACACATCGCCGCGGGAACTGTTCGTCGACCCCGCCGGGTTGGTCTTCCGCTTCCCCGCCATCAGCTCTGCTCCCTTGCTCGCGACCGGTCGCCGGCTGGCTGCCGACTGCGCCCGGCCTGGCGGAGGGCGTCCGGGCCCCCTGGAACCCGATGATCTCCTCCACCACTGACATCAGGAGTAGAGAAGAGGGTTGTGACGGTGCGGATTTCGCGCCGATTCTGGGCCTGACCAGGGGATTTCCCCAGACTCGGGGTGTCGGGCACCAAAGGGGGTTACCAAGGGGCCTCCCAAGGGGGGCCCACAGGAACTTGCGTGGGCTTGCCCAGCGCCGGTGAGGCCGGGCAAGCCCCTGGCGTCCTGACCCATCCCCATCCCGTGGAGGGGGGAGAAATCTCCGGCCGCTGTCCACAGGCCCGCGGCTCAACCTGTTGGAGACGTCGCCGTGGCCCACACGGTGACCGTACGACAGGAGCCTTCGATGCACGAGAACATGCCGATCAACCGCGCGCTGACCCCGGCACAGGTACAGCTCGCGTTCGACTACGTACTGGCGGTCGACGCCGGCGACGACGACGCGGTGGACCGGCTCGCGATCGAGCTCCTCCCCCACCCCGGCCTGCTGGTCGCCATCGCAGAGGAACTCATCCTCCCGATGACCGCGCTGCCCGACGACGTCGACGACATCAACGCCGACTCCTTCGTCCTGGACCAACTCGGCGTCCTCTTCATGACGGCGATCCACATGTGGGCCCACGACTGCCCCGCCAGCGCGGCGCCGACCATCGCCCGCTCCATCACGCACTTCGTCGCCCAAATCTTCATCACCGAACCCAAGGATGTCGCCCACGCGCTGGAGGTGATACGCGACGGGCGCCTGGAACTCGCCCGCGCGGTGCACACCACCGGCACGCACCGGTAGCCGCACACCGGCCGTACCGAGTGGGGGCGCATCCACTCGGTAGCTCCACTGAGTGGCGTCTACTCGGTAGCTCCACCGAGTGGCGTCCACTCGGTGGCGTCCACTCGCTCCCCGATGTCATCCACTCGGTGGATTCCACCCGGTGCACGATGCACGCCGTGGATGCCGACGGGTGGAAGTGGCGCGCATCGGGTGGCTTCGGTGCGGTGTTCCGGGTGTCCGGGTGCGGTGCGTTTCCCCTTGACACGGGCCTGTGTCAAGGGGAAACGCGGCAGGGTGCACCGGGGTGGATGCTCGGCATCGTCCCGGCGATGTCGTGCATCGTCATCGCGATGTCGTGCACTCCGGGACGACTTCGAGCATCCATGCGGAGAATGCACGACATCGTCGGGTGGACACCGGCCGAATCGAGTGCACCGCACCGGATGCACTCAGCGGCCGGCTCCTGGCCCGTGATGTCGGTCCGGCTGCTGAGGGCGGTGCACCCGCTGATCGTCCTCGCGCACCGGGTGCGGTGCGGGGGCGTCCTTGGGGGCGATGTATTTCTTCGTCCTCGTGCGGGCTCCATCGCCGGCCTTCGTGAAGGCGTCCGTCACGCGGCGCAGCTGCTCGGCGGTGAAGTCCAGGGCTTCGACATCTGTCCGCGATGCCTTCAGGGCCCGCAGCGCCACCAGGTCGATCGCCGACCGGGGCTTGTCCTGTGGCTCCGGGCGGTCGGAGCCGGGGTCCTGGCCCGCGATCAGGAGCTCGGGCATCGCCGCTTGCTGGTGTGCGGCGACATCGTACGTCCGGCCCCGCACGACGGTGGTGCGCAACTTCTCCCGCACCGCCGCTCCGGCGAGCACCGCGCGGTCGTAGCTCAACGGGACGCGGGGGATGTCCCACTCCTCCGCGCCCTGGCCGGGCGGCCGGGGCGCGGCCAAGGAGGAGGAGCCCGGGTCGGCCGGTGGAAGCCGATCCGGGTCCGGCACGGGGGTCGGTGGGCGCCGGGCGGGGGCGAGATCGGACAGCGCCCACCGGGCGGTGTAAAGCCGGTAGTCCGCCAGCCGGCCGCGTGTGGTCTTCGGCTCGCTGATGTCCAGGCAGTACGTCGCGAGCGCGGTGCGCACGATGTCCTCGTCCAGGCCGGGGTCGCGCCGGCGGCCGCGCAGGACCAGGGCGAGGTGACGGCGGGCTTCGGCGAGCAGGTGCCGACGGTGGAACCGGCCACCACCGTTCATCACGAACACCACCGCCGCGACGTCCACGGCCGCCAGGGCGACGTCGACCACGGCGGCGACCCGGGCCCGGATCGCGACGGCTGCGGCGCGGGCGCGCTCGAGGAGCGAGTCGATGATGTCGGCGGCCACCTTGGAGGTGTCGATCGCGCTCTGCTTCCAGTCGGCGCGCAGCTGCGCGAGGGAGCGGGCCTTCGGCTTGGGCGGGCGGGTCTTGTGGGCGGCCATCCGCATCAGTTCCACCCGGGCCCGCTCGGAGACCGCCGGCAGGAACTTCAGCTCACCGTCGTCGTCGACGGCGGTGACGTACTCGTGCTCCAGGTCGGTGAGGCAGGCGGCGATCTGCTCTCCCCGGATGGCGGTCCAGCGGATCAGCTCGTGGGGCACGCCCGCGATGTCCATGACGGGGCGGCGCCCGGCCGTGACGACCCGCGGCTCGGTCGCCAGTCCCAGCGCCTCACAGACCTCAGCGGCCACGATCTCGTTGTAGAGCGCGGACGCGGCGACCGTGTTCTCGAACAGGACCTCCGAGTGGATCGACCCCCACTTCCCGTCCAGGCGCTGCCCCTTCACCGACAGCAGCAGATGGTCGTGGAGCAGCGGCATCCCGGAGCGTGCTTCGTAGTGGCGGAAGCGGGCGGCGACCAGACCGCCGGGCGGCCGGACCTTGTATATGCCGTCCTTGCCGTACCGGATCACCGCCGCCTCGTCCTCGATCCACTCCAGCACCCGCTCGATCGCCCGCTCGTGCGCGGCCTCGATCACCCGCCGGGTCTCGTCATCACCCAGCGCCCACAGCAGGCAGATCGTCGGCTGCGGCCGGAAGACGAGATCGAACCCGGTGACCGTGACCCGGCGCCCGAGAGCGCCGGCTCGCACCGCCTGCTTCGGGGACTTCCCCGCGGCGAGCTCTTCGGCCTCGATGCGGTCCGCGTACGGGTGCCGGCCCCGCTCGCCGAACAGGTTCCGCAGCTGGCTCTCGGTGACCTCCTCACCCGGCGTCAGTCCGAGCACGGCCAGGCCGCGGCCCATCCATCGCCCGGCCAGGACACCGGCTTGCTCCTGTGCCTCGCGCAGCGGCGTGCGGGCCGGGCGGCGGCCGTCGCCGACGACGACCTGGCGCAGGTAGTAGCGGTACATCTGACCGGCTCGAATGATCGCGATATCCATCATGGAGACCACGCCACACGGCTCTGACCTGCAAGGAAAGGCCGATCAGCCGTACGTCCCGCCAGGCGGGAGCAGCGGCCGAACTTTCTTCTCAGGTGCCCGTCAGGCGGGAAGCGGCCCCGGGCCGAACGCGAATGTCATCGCTCTCCGGCAGCCCTCCACACCACCCACCACCGTCACCTGACGAGTGGCCTTGCCCATGACCGACCAGGAATCGCCGTCAGCAGGCGATCCGGCCTGTCTGGCCCGTAGGTACGACGAAGCCCCTGGCGGTCGCCAGGGGCTTTCGTGTCTTGCTCTCGTACGGCCAGCCTGCTCAGGATGCGCCGAGGGGTTCGATGTTGGCGAGGGCAGTGGGGAGCTCCCTGCCTCCGTCTGTGGGGCGGATGTACGCGCGCCGGGTCGTGCGGGGGGTGCCGGTGTGGGTCGGGAGGTCTTCTTGGACTACGGCCATCAGCCGGCCCTCGGTGCCGGAGGCGATGTCGCGAACGAGGCGGCCGATCAACGGGTGTGCCTCGTGTCCGTCGCCTTTCACCGGTCTGCCTCCGCCCTGTCCTGGTGCCCGTGTTCGCCGCTGACGAGGCGGCTGAGGCCGTGGCTGGCCCGAGCCAGCAGGGCAGGTGTGGAAGCCCCGTAGGCGGGCCTCTGGAGTCCCCTTTCGCCCTGCGCGGCGGCCGTAGGCCATGAGGTGTGGAGGCGGACGGTGCCCTGGGCGGTGAGATAGGCCGGGCCGGTGAGTGTCATGGTCCCGTCGGCGGCGACGTCGACCAGAAGGCGCCCTCCGGGGGCGTCGACGGTGTAGCGGACGGGACCGCCCGGACGGGGCGTGCGGTGGAGGGCTGCCGCGACCGCGGCGCAGGCGCCCGTTCCGCACGAGGGGGTCTCGCCGACGCCGCGTTCGTGGACGCGAAGCACCAGGTGGCGGGAGCCGAGGTCGCGGACGAACTCGACGGTTGTGCCGTGCGGGTAGGCGCTGTGCGGTGTGACGGCCGGGGCGGTGTCGAGGGTGCCGGCGTGGTCGAGGTCGTCTACGAAGGCCACGGCGTGCGGGTTGCCGACGTCGACGTGGAGGGCGGGCCAGCTTCGTGTGCCGACGGCGACGGTGATCCGGTCCGGTCCGGGAAGGGCCGGGATACCCATGGTGACGCTGACGTCGCCGTGGTGGGCGTCTTCTCCGACCAGCACGTGCAATTCGCGTACCCCGGCCCGGGTGGCGAGGGTGAGGGGGCCGCCCTGGTGGAGTCCGGTGGCGGCGAGGTAGCGGGCCAGGACGCGGGCGCCGTTGCCGCACATCGCGCCGAGCGAGCCATCCGCGTTGCGGTAGTCCATGAACCATTCCGCCCGGTCGGCCATGGCGAAGGCTTCCGGGGCGGCGGTGCAGCGGACGAGGCGCAGTACGCCGTCGGCTCCTATCCCCCTGCGGCGGTCGCACAGCTGGATGATGTCGGCGGGGGTGAGGTCGAGCGCGTCGCCGGGGTCCTCGAGGATGAGGAAGTCGTTGCCGGTGCCGTGGCCTTTGGCGAAGGGGATGCCGATCGGAATGTTCATGGGCGGGTTGTCTCTCCCAGCTCGATGCGCAGCCAGACGACGCTCGCGCCGGCGGCGGTGGTGGTCATGCCGTAGGAGGTGCCGGTTTCGAGGACCGCGACGAGGCGGTGCCAGTGCTCGGCCGGGACGCGGGAGGAGTCGGCCTGGAGGATCAGGAGGCCGTCCTGCTCGGCGGTTTCGGGTGGCTCGCCGGTGAGTTCGGTGAGTGCGGCTATGGCCGCAGCGGCGCCTAAGAGTTCGTCCATCGCTCGCCCCGACTCATCCGTCAGTTACTTGATGCACTTCTAGTCAACTAGTTTTGAGCTAGTGGACTAGATTGTCAAACGAATCGGATGTACGAGTGGAGAGCGCGCTGACCACCGGTCAGCTGCGGCAGGCAAGGGAGACCATGTCCTACAAGAGGCGCGCAGCCCCGTACCTGGGGGTCGCGGAGACCTTCCGCAGGCTCATCGCCGAGGGCGAATGGCCCGTCGGCTCCCGACTCCCCTCCCGGGACTTCCTCGGCGAGACGTACCAGGTCGGCGAGAACGTGATCCGGCGCGCCCAGGAACTCCTCATCACCGAGGGCCTGCTCGAAGGCCGCCCAGGGGCGGGCACCTACGTCCGCGCCCCCAAGGAGCGGCTGCGCATGCTGCGCTGCCCGGCGCCCGGCCACCCCAGCGCCCCGCTCGCCCCCGTCGGCATCTCCACCTGGGACGCCCAGAGCACCGCCAAAGTCCCCGCCCCCGACGCCATCGCGGCCCGGCTGGGGATCCAGCCGGGCGAGCACTGCGTACGCACCGCGTACGAGTTCCTCGATGAGGATCAGCGGCCCGCGATGAGCAGCGTCAGCTGGGAGCCGATGTCCATCACCGGCAAGAGCGCCGTGGTCCTGCCCGACGGCGGCCCCTTCGCCGGCCGCAGCGTTGTGGAGCGGATGGCGCACCTGGGCATCGTCGTGGTCCGAGCCGTGGAACGGACCCGGCCCATCCAGGCCGACCGCGACCAGGCCCAGCAGCTCGGCGTGGCCGCCGGCTCCCTCGTGACCCTGATCGAGCGGACCTACTTCGACAGCGACGACCGTCCGGTGGAAACCGCCGACCTGGTCATCCCAGCCGACCGGTGGAACATCGACTACGACATCACCTTGAGCGACACCCCCACCGGCTGAAACCCTGCCCGCCGAGTGCACCGAACTGGCCGATGACCACGGCGAATCCCCCGATCGCTTGAGGCCGCACCGGCCCCTCGGGAATCATGAAACCCGCGGCCCGGCCCGGGGCCCGCCCAGGGGGAGGAACCAGATGTCCACAGCACAGCCGAGTCCGCTCGGCAGGGTCACCGCCGTACTGAATTCGCCGGCCCTCCAAGCGGTCCTGGCCATCGCCGGGTTCGCCGTCCCCGTCGTCGGCTGGGCCATGGACCGGGTCAACCTGAAGGTGCTGCTCGTCGTCCAGGCGGTGCTCATCCTCATCCTGGCCTCCGGCCACTACTGGACGCGCAGGACCTACATTCAGCTGCGCCGGGTGACTAACCTCAAGGCCATGGATGATGTCCAGTACTACGACCGGGTCCGCTCTCAACTCGAAGCAGAACTCATTTCGGACTACGGCGAGATCGCCGACGGCCACCTGCGCGTGTACGCGTCCGAAGTCCCGCGCCTGTCCACCCTCCTGGTCAACACGGTCACCGAGGCCCAGGCCCAGCCGCAGCGCATCCTGGCGGCCGATCTGACGACCAACCCGACGCTGCTCACCAGCCGCCGCGAGTACATCGCCGCGCAGCGCCGATTCACCGAGGTCGGCGGGCGCATCGACCGCCTGTTCATCGTCTTCGCCGCCGACCTCGCCAAGCAGGAGTTCGCCGCTTCCCTGCTCGCGCTCGTCGGCCAGCACCGCGACCTCGGCGTCACCTGCGGACTCGCCGTCCGCGACCGGCTGCGCGCCGACCAGGCCGTGGACGTCGTCGTGTTCGCGAGCGCCGCCGCCCTGGTCGAGGAGGAGCAGGGCGACGCCGACTACCAGCGCGGCCGTTCCTCCGTGTACTTCAAGGGCGTCGGCCGGTGGGCCGGCCGCTTCGAGAGCGTCTGGGGCCACGGCGCCGACTCCGCGCCCCGCGTCCTTCAGGCGTACGAGGCCGCCGCCAGGCCGATGATCGACGCCGGAACCTGGGACGAGCGCCGCATCGGCACAACGGTCTCCAGCTTGTAGGAGTCCTTCCACCGCCAAAGTGGCGGGGGGGGGGGGGGGGGGGGGGGGGGGGGGGGCGGCGCCGGGGGGGGGGGGGGGGGGGGGGGGCGGGGGGGGGGTGTGCGGGGGGGGGGGGGGCCGGGGGGGGGGGGGGGGGGGTATCGGGCCGGTTCGCTGGGCCGCGT
>NZ_JBICYT010000079.1:0-14489 GCF_043201215.1 Streptomyces sp. NPDC048331
GGTGGGCCGGGGGGGCCCCCGCTGCCCGGCGGAGCCGGGTTCCCTGGGGCTCCGCCCCAGACCCCGCGCCTCAAACGCCGGCGAGGCTGGATGTGCCGACCCAGGCTGGATGTGCCGACCCAGGCTGGATGTGCCGGACCCAGGCTGGATGTGCCGGGCCGAAGACGGCCGGGCCGAGGCGGCCGAAGGTGTGGCGGGGACGTCAGGTGGTGCGGCGGACCGTGTAGGCGGAGCCGACCTCGCGCGGGGTCTCGCCCACGTACACGTGCCCCCGCATCGCGCACCACGCCGGGATGTCCAGCCGGGCCACCTCGTCGTCCGACAGGACCGTCACCGTGCCGCCCACCGGGACCCGGCCGATCGCCCGGGCCAGTTCGATCACCGGCTGGGGACACCGAAGCCCGAGCGCGTCGAGCTCCAGGGAGTCCGCCACCGGAGCCACCGCCACCGGCTCCGACACGCCGAGCCGCTCCCGTACGTCCGCCACCGCGCGCGGCAGTACCTCCAGGAACGCGTTGACCTCCTCCGCCGGGGTCCCCGGCGGCAGGGACACCCGCACGTTCCCCTCCGACAGCACGCCCATCGCCCGCAGCACGTGACTGGGGGTCAGCGTGGAGCTCGTGCAGGAGGAGCCCGAGGAGACCGAGAAGCCGGCCCGGTCCAGCTCGTGCAGCAGGGTCTCCCCGTCGACGTAGAGACAGGAGAAGGTGACCAGGTGCGGCAGCCGCCGCTCCGAATGGCCCACCACCTCCACGTCCGGGACCAACCGCACCACCCGCCGCCGGATACGGTCCACCAGGACCCGCAGCCGGGCCGCCTCCGCGTCCGCCTCGGCCCGTACGGCCCGGAGGGAAGCCGCCGCGGCCACGATCGCGGGCAGGTTCGTGAAACCGGGGGAGCGCCCCGACTCCCTCTCGTCCGCGGGGCCTTGGGGGGAGAAGCGCACGCCCTTGCGGACCGCCAGCAGGCCGACCCCGGGCGGACCGCCCCATTTGTGCGCACTCGCGGCCAGGACGGACCAGGCGCCCTCCACCGGACCCCAGCCCAGCGACTGGGCCGCGTCCACCAGCAGCGGCACCCCTGCCGCCCCGCAGGCCTCGGCCACCTCCGCCACCGGCTGGACCGTGCCCACCTCGTGGTTGGCCGACTGGAGGCAGGCGAGGGCGGTCTCCGGGGTGAGCGCGTCCGCGTAGGCGGCGGGCGTCACCGCGCCCCACCGGTCCACCGGGACCTCGGCCACCGTCCCGCCGCGCGCCTCGTGCACCTCGGCCGCGTGCAATACCGAACTGTGTTCGACCGCCGATACGACCAGATGACTTCCGACGCGCCGGCGCCCCGCGAGGCCCCCGGCCACTCCCGTGTGAACCGCGTGCGTCCCCGAAGGAGTGAACACGAGCTCGTCGGCCCGGCATCCCACCGCCTCCGCAGCGGCCTCCCGCGCCGCGTCCAGCAACAGCCGGGCGCGCCTGCCCTCCCGGTACAACCGGGCCGGATCGGCCCAGCCCTCGTCCAGGGAGGCCTGCAACGCCTGGCGGGCCACGGGGTGCAGGGGAGCGGCGGACGCGCTGTCGAAGTACGGCATCCGGTCACGCTACCCCCGGGCCCGGAGCGTTCGAGGTCAGGGGGCGTCAGATGTGCTCCGGAGCCCGCCATTCAGGGCCATTCGCACCGTCCCCCGGACGGCGGATCCATCCCTTCGGGGGCAGTAGCGGCGCGTTGGGCACCCTCCCCGCGCGACCCCAAATAGCGTCCAGTAGGGTTTGGTCCGCATAAACATCCAAACCCCTGCCTGCGTCAGGGCCGGCGACCGACCCGAACACGGCCGCGGCCGGCCGCGCGGGCCGAGACTCTCGGGAAGGCGCTACGTGAGTCCCTACGGCTCCGACCGCTCGCCGCGGCGCCCGATGCGGCGGAAGCTGCTGCAGGCGCTGACTGCGGGCGTGGTCCTGGCGACCGCCACTGGTTGCTCGTATACATGGAAAGACTTCCCCCGCCTCGGAATGCCGACTCCGGTAACCGAGGAGGCGCCGCGCATCCTCTCCCTGTGGCAGGGATCCTGGGCGGCCGCGCTGGTCACGGGCATCCTCGTATGGGGCCTGATCATCTGGAGCGTCATCTTCCACCGGCGCAGCCGGACGAAGATCGAGGTGCCCGCGCAGACCCGGTACAACATGCCCATCGAGGCGCTGTACACCGTGGTCCCGCTGATCATCGTCTCGGTGCTCTTCTACTTCACCGCTCGTGACGAGTCGAAGCTCCTGGCCCTCACCCCGAAGCCGCCGCACACGATCAACGTGGTCGGCTTCCAGTGGAGCTGGGGCTTCAACTACGTCGAGAACGTCGACGGCGACGCGGCCACCCCGAAGGCGGGCACGGTCCCCAAGGAGCTGGCCTCCCTCCCGGACCGCTTCACCAAGGACTTCCCGGCGGGCGCCGAGGGCGTCTACCAGAAGGGCGTCCCGGGCGACCGGAACCCCCAGACGGGCAACCCGGGTCCGACGCTGGTCCTCCCCAAGGGTGAGAAGGTCCGGTTCATCCTGTCCTCGAACGACGTGATCCACTCCTTCTGGGTGGTCCCGTTCCTGTTCAAGCAGGACGTCATTCCGGGCCACACCAACGTCTTCGAGGTCACCCCGTCCGAATACGGCACCTTCATGGGCAAGTGCGCCGAACTCTGCGGCGTCGACCACTCCCGGATGCTCTTCAACGTCAAGGTGGTCTCCCCTGAGGACTACCGGGCGTACCTGAAGGATCTGGCGGAGAAGGGTCAGACCGGCTTCCTCCCGGCCGGTATCCAGCAGAGCGACCCGGCCCGGAATGCGGAAGTGAACAAACTGTGAGCATCCTCAACGAATCCCAGGGTGCCGCCGCCGACTCGTATGAGAACGAGCTGCCGGTACGGCGCAAGCAGCCGGGCAATGTGGTCGTGAAGTGGATGACCACGACCGACCACAAGACCATCGGCACGATGTACCTGGTCACGTCGTTCGTGTTCTTCATCATCGGCGGTCTGCTGGCGCTCTTCATGCGCGCCGAGCTGGCTCGTCCGGGCACGCAGATCATGTCGAACGAGCAGTTCAACCAGGCGTTCACCATGCATGGCACGATCATGCTGCTGATGTTCGCCACCCCGCTCTTCGCGGGCTTCGCCAACTGGATCATGCCGCTGCAGATCGGCGCGCCCGACGTGGCGTTCCCGCGGCTGAACATGTTCGCGTACTGGCTGTACCTCTTCGGCTCGACCATCGCGGTGGCCGGCTTCGTCACGCCGAACGGCGCCGCCGACTTCGGCTGGTTCGCCTACTCCCCGCTGTCGGACGCCGTCCGCTCGCCGGGCATCGGCGCCGACATGTGGATCATGGGTCTGGCCTTCTCCGGCTTCGGCACGATCCTCGGCTCGGTCAACTTCATCACCACGATCATCTGCATGCGCGCTCCGGGCATGACGATGTTCCGCATGCCGATCTTCACCTGGAACGTGCTGCTGACCGGTGTCCTGGTCCTGCTCGCCTTCCCGGTGCTGGCCGCCGCGCTCTTCGCGCTGGAAGCCGACCGCAAGTTCGGTTCGCATGTGTTCGATGCCGCGAACGGCGGCGCATTGCTATGGCAACACCTCTTCTGGTTCTTCGGGCACCCAGAGGTGTACATCATCGCGCTGCCGTTCTTCGGAATCGTCTCCGAGATCATCCCGGTCTTCAGCCGTAAGCCGATGTTCGGCTACATCGGCCTGATCGCCGCGACGATCGCGATCGCCGGCCTCTCCGTGACCGTGTGGGCCCACCACATGTACGTCACCGGCGGTGTGCTGCTGCCGTTCTTCTCCTTCATGACCTTCCTGATCGCGGTACCGACCGGTGTGAAGTTCTTCAACTGGATCGGCACCATGTGGAAGGGCTCGTTGTCCTTCGAGACCCCGATGCTCTGGACGATCGGCTTCCTGGTCACCTTCACCTTCGGTGGTCTGACCGGCGTCATCCTGGCCTCGCCCCCGATGGACTTCCACGTCTCCGACTCGTACTTCGTCGTCGCGCACTTCCACTACGTCGTCTTCGGCACCGTGGTGTTCGCGATGTTCGCCGGCTTCCACTTCTGGTGGCCGAAGTTCACGGGCAAGATGCTGGACGAGCGCCTCGGCAAGATGACGTTCTGGACGCTGTTCATCGGCTTCCACGGCACCTTCCTGGTGCAGCACTGGCTCGGTGCCGAGGGCATGCCGCGTCGTTACGCGGACTACCTCGCCGCCGACGGCTTCACCGCGCTGAACACGATCTCGACGATCAGCTCGTTCGTGCTCGGCCTGTCGATGCTGCCGTTCATGTACAACGTCTGGAAGACGGCCAAGTACGGCGAGAAGGTCGAGGTCGACGACCCGTGGGGTTACGGCCGTTCGCTCGAGTGGGCGACGTCCTGCCCGCCGCCGCGGCACAACTTCCTCACCCTGCCGCGGATCCGTTCCGAATCCCCGGCGTTCGACCTGCACCACCCTGAGATCGCGGCCCTCGACCACCTCGAGGACCACAGCGTCGCCGCCAAGGCCGTCACCGGTGGCAAGGAGGCCGACAAGTGAAGATCCAGGGCAAGATGTTCCTCTGGCTCTCCTTCTTCATCCTGATCATGGCCGTCGTGTACGGCGTGTGGTCGAAGGAGCCCGTCGGTACCACCGCGCTCTTCCTGGCCTTCGGCCTGAGCGTCATGATCGGCTACTACCTGGCCTTCACGGCCAAGCGTGTGGACGAGATGGCCCAGGACAACCTGGAGGCCGACGTCGCCGACGAGGCGGGCGAGCTGGGGTTCTTCTCCCCGCACAGCTGGCAGCCGCTCTCGCTGGGCATCGGCGGTGCGCTCGCGTTCATGGGCGTCATCTTCGGCTGGTGGCTCATGTACTTCTCGGCTCCGATCATCATGATCGGCCTGTGGGGCTGGGTGTACGAGTACTACCGCGGTGAGAACCAGAACCAGTAGCACCACCTTCGCGGCCGCGCCGTGACGCACCTGGGGCCCGGGCCCCTCCTTCGGGAGGAGCTCGGGCCCCTCGTTTGCAGTCACCCCGCGCGCCGTATTTGTCATATCTTCATAGCGTTGGATCCATGAAGCACTCACCGCGTCTTTGGACGGTACTCAGCTGCTCCCTGCTGGTCGCGTCCCTCGGGGCCGGCGCCACCGCATGCGGGTCCGGCGACAAGAACCCGCTGTCAGCCCGCCCGTTCGACGCGGGCGATCAGGTCGCCTTCAACCAGAGCGCCGGCAAGCGTCCCGTGAACCCCGACCGGCCCCTGGAGATCACCGCCAAGAGCGGCGGCGGCCGGATCACCGATGTGCTGGCCGTGGACACCCACGGCCGCCGCCTGGCGGGCGAACTGAGCGCCAAGGGGGACCGCTGGCACAGCACGACCCCGATGGCCTCAGGCGTCCGCTACACGGTCACCGTGAGCACCGAGGACGAGCGGGGCGCCCCCGGGCAGCGCACGCTCACCTTCGACACCACCCCCTCCAAGGGGATCCTGAAGGTCGAATTCGGCCCGGACGAGGGCAAGTACGGCGTCGGGCAGCCCATCACCGCCGAACTCAGCGAACCGGTCCAGGACAAGGCCGCCCGCGCCATCGTGGAACGGGGCCTCGTCGTCGACGCCCCGCCCGGGGTCGAGGGCGCCTGGCACTGGGTGGACGACAAGAACCTCCACTACCGGCCCAAGGACTACTGGCCCGCCAACTCGGCCGTCTCCGTACGGAGCAACCTGGAGGGCGTCAGGATCACCGACGAGCTCCACGGAGCCGTCGCCAAGCCGCTGAAGCTGGAGATCGGGGACCGGGTCGAGGTCACCACCGACGCCTCCTCGCACTACCTCACGTTCAAGCGCAACGGAGAAGTGATCAACACCATTCCGGTGACCACCGGAAAGCCCGGCTTCTCCACCCGCAACGGCATCAAGGTGGTGCTGGGCAAGCAGTACTTCGTACAGATGCGCGGCGACACCGTCGGCATCGGCGGCAGCGAGTACTACAACCTGCCCGTCTACTACGCCACCCGCGTCACCTGGAGTGGTGAATACGTCCACGCCGCGCCGTGGTCCGTCGGCTCCCAGGGCTACGAGAACGTCAGCCACGGCTGCACGGGCATGAGCACCGGCAACGCCGCCTGGTTCTACGAGAACATCACCGAGGGCGACATCGTCCAGGTGATCAACAGCATCGGCGACGACATGGACGTCTTCGGCAACGGCTTCGGCGACTGGAACATGGACTGGAAGGACTGGCGCCAGGGCAGCGCCCTCCTCAAGGGCACCCAGGAAGGCCGCAGCCCGGTCGACCAGGCCCGCCTGCGCCCCACCGTCTAGGTGGCCGCGGCCCGGTCCCTCCCCCCGGACGCCGTCCGGGGGGAGGATCCCGGCCTCATTCACCCGTAAGAGCCCCTGTGGGGCGCGCGAGGCCCCGCGGGACGTATCAGGCGTCCAGGGACAGACGGGTCCTCAGGAGGCCCGCCAGGGTGTCCGCGAACTGCACCGGGTCCACCGGAAGGGTCACCGCGGCGTCCGCGCGGCTCCACGTGGCCAGCCAGGCGTCCTGCGGGCGCCCCATCAGCAACAGCACCGGCGGACACCGGAAGATCTCGTCCTTGATCTGCCGGCACACACCCATGCCCCCGGCCGGAACCGCCTCGCCGTCCAGCACGCACACGTCGACACCGCCCGCGTCCAGCGCTGTCAGGACCGCCGGCAGCGTCGCGCACTCCAGGAACTCCACCGGCGGCAGGTCCGCGGCGGGCCTGCGTCCTGCCGCCAGCCGCACCTGCTCCCGGGTGCCCGCGTCGTCGCTGTAGACCAGAACCCGCGCAGTCGCCCGCATTTCGTTCCTCCACGTGGCCGTGAATCACGTTGATGTTGCGCGGGATGCTACTCCTCCCGGTGCGTCGTCAACATCGGTTCGAACATGTCGCAGGTGACCGCGCGCAGGGCTCATCTGATGGGCCGTTCGGGCCTTGCACACGCCCCTGACACTCCGAACGGCACCCCCCGGGGTGAGGGCGGGATAAGCGACCGACATAATGTCGGTCGTGGCGACAGCAACGACAGTAGATACCGGGCACGCGCACCCGACGGTCAACCGGCCGAACCTCGTCAGCGTCGGAACCATCATCTGGTTGAGTTCCGAGCTGATGTTCTTCGCGGCCCTCTTCGCGATGTACTTCACCCTGCGATCCGTGATGGGTCCCGAGTTCTGGACGGAACAGGCCGAAGCCCTGAACCTGCCGTTCTCGGCGACGAACACGACGATCCTGGTGCTTTCCTCGCTCACCTGCCAGCTCGGCGTATTCGCCGCCGAGCGCGGTGACGTGAAGAAGCTCAGGACGTGGTTCATCATCACGTTCGTCATGGGTGCGATCTTCATTGGCGGCCAGGTGTTCGAGTACACCGAGCTGGTCAAGCATGAGGGCCTGTCCCTCTCGTCCAACCCGTACGGCTCGGTGTTCTACCTGACCACCGGTTTCCACGGGCTGCACGTGACGGGCGGTCTCATCGCCTTCCTGCTGGTCCTCGGCCGGACGTACGCGGCCAAGAGGTTCACCCACGAACAGGCCACGTCGGCCATCGTCGTGTCCTACTACTGGCACTTCGTCGACGTCGTCTGGATCGGCCTCTTCGCGACGATCTACCTGATCAAGTAGCGAACACGTCACCGGGCGAGACCCGGCACTCCATCCAGACACACCGACGCAGAAGATCCTGACACCGGGGTAATCCGTGAAAAAGCTCTCCGCACGACGACGCCATCCGCTGGCGGCGGTCGTCGTTCTACTCCTCGCGCTGGCGGCCACTGGGGGGCTTTACGCCGCCTTCGCCCCCGCGGGCAAGGCGCAGGCCGATGAAACCGCCCAGTCCCTCGCCATCGAGGAGGGCAAGAAGCTCTACGCCGTGGGTTGCGCAAGCTGCCACGGAACCGGCGGTCAGGGTTCCTCTGACGGCCCGAGCCTGGTCGGCGTCGGCTCCGCGGCCGTCGACTTCCAGGTGAGCACGGGCCGCATGCCCGCCCAGCAGCCCGGCGCCCAGGTGCCGAAGAAGCCCGTCATCTACGACCAGGCGCAGATCGACCAGCTGGCCGCGTACATCGCGTCGCTCGGCGCCGGTCCGATCACGCCGACCGAGAAGCAGTACGACCCGGCCGGTGCCGACATCGCCAACGGTGGTGAGCTCTTCCGCAACAACTGCGCGCAGTGCCACAACTTCACCGGTGAAGGCGGCGCGCTGACGAACGGCAAGTACGCCCCCAACCTCGAGGGCGTCTCGCCGAAGCACATCTACGAGGCCATGCAGACCGGCCCGCAGAACATGCCCTCCTTCCCCGACAGCACCATGCCGGAGAAGCAGAAGAAGGACATCATCGCGTACCTCGAGAACGTCAACGGCGAGAAGTCGACCAGCCCCGGTGGCCTGAAGCTCGGCGGCCTCGGCCCCGTCTCCGAGGGTCTGTTCGGCTGGATCTTCGCCCTCGGTGCGCTGATCGCTGTCGCCGTCTGGGTCGCGGCCCACACCGCTAAGGCCAAGAAGTCATGAGTAACCAAGAGATTCCCGAAGAGAAGCACCTGCCGAGCGAGCAGGGCGACGCCCACCACGGTGGCGTAGCGGTCGCGGACGACCCGTTCGCCGACCCGGGCCTCCCGGTCCACAAGCCCCGCATCCAGGACATCGACGAGCGGGCGGCGAAGCGCTCCGAGCGCACCGTCGCGATGCTCTTCACGCTGTCGATGCTGGCGACGATCGCCTTCATCGCGTCCTACGTGATCTTCCCGGTCGACAAGATCGTCTACATCTTCCCCATCGGGAAGGTCAGCGCGCTCAACTTCTCCCTGGGCCTGACCCTGGGCGTGGCCCTCTTCTGCATCGGCGCGGGCGCGGTCCACTGGGCCCGCACCCTGATGTCCGACGTCGAGGTCGCCGCCGAGCGTCACGAGATCGCCGCTCCGCCGGAGGTCAAGGCGCAGGTCCTGCAGGACTTCGCCGACGGCGCGAGCGAGTCCGGCATCGGCCGCCGGCCCCTGATCCGCAACACGATGCTGGGCGCGATGGCCATGGTGCCGCTCGCCGGCGTCATGCTGCTGCGCGACCTGGGCCCGCTGCCCGAGGAGAAGCTGCGCAAGACCCTGTGGGCCAAGGGCAAGCTGCTCATCAACGACAACACCAACGAGCCGCTGCGTCCCGAGGACGTGCTCGTCGGGTCGCTGACCTTCGTCAGGCCGGAAGGCCTGGAGGAGGAGCAGCACGACTTCCAGGTCCAGATCGCCAAGGCCGCCCTGATGATCGTCCGTATCCAGCCGGACGACATCAAGGACAAGAAGGAACTGGAGTGGTCCCACGACGGGATCGTGGCCTACTCCAAGATCTGCACCCACGTCGGCTGCCCGATCAGCCTGTACGAGCAGCAGACGCACCACGTGCTCTGCCCGTGCCACCAGTCCACCTTCGACCTCTCCGACGGCGCCCGTGTCATCTTCGGCCCGGCCGGTCACGCGCTTCCGCAGCTGCGGATCGGCGTGAATGACGAAGGCTTCCTCGAAGCGCTCGGCGACTTCGAAGAGCCCGTCGGTCCTGCATTCTGGGAGCGCGGATGAGCACCAGCGACAACAACCAGCGCAAAGCGCCGGCCGGCGAGCGCGTAGCGGACTGGGCGGACGGCCGCCTGGGCATCTACGGCCTCGCCAAGGCCAACATGCGCAAGATCTTCCCGGACCACTGGTCCTTCATGCTGGGTGAGATCTGCCTGTACAGCTTCATCATCATCATCCTCACGGGTGTGTACCTGACGCTGTTCTTCCACCCGAGCATGAACGAGGTCGTGTACCACGGCTCGTACGTGCCGATGCAGGGCGTCATGATGTCCGAGGCCTTCGCCTCGACGCTCAACATCAGCTTCGAGGTCCGCGGTGGCCTGCTGATCCGTCAGATCCACCACTGGGCGGCGCTGATCTTCGTCGCGGCGATGGTCGTGCACATGATGCGCGTCTTCTTCACCGGCGCGTTCCGCAAGCCCCGTGAGGTCAACTGGATCTTCGGCTTCCTGCTGCTGGTCCTCGGCATGTTCACCGGCTTCACCGGTTACTCGCTGCCGGACGACCTGCTCTCGGGTACCGGTGTCCGCTTCATGCAGGGCGCCATCCTGTCCGTCCCGGTCGTCGGCACGTACCTGTCGATGTTCCTGTTCGGCGGGGAGTTCCCGGGCGGCGACTTCGTCGCGCGGTTCTACTCGGTGCACATCCTGCTGCTGCCCGGCATCATGATGGGCCTGCTCGTGGCCCACCTGATCCTGGTCTTCTACCACAAGCACACCCAGTTCGCGGGTCCCGGCAAGACGAACAACAACGTCGTCGGCATGCCGCTGCTGCCGGTCTACATGGCCAAGGCCGGAGGCTTCTTCTTCCTGGTCTTCGGTGTCATCGCGGCCGTCGCGGCCATCGCCACGATCAACCCGATCTGGGCGCTCGGCCCGTACCGCCCGGACCACGTGTCCACCGGTGCGCAGCCCGACTGGTACATGGGTATGCCGGAAGGCCTGATCCGAGCCATGCCCGGCTGGGAGATCAACCTGTGGGGCCACACGCTCGTCCTGGGCGTGTTCATCCCGCTGCTGCTCTTCCCGCTGGTCCTCGGCGCGATCGCCGTCTGGCCGTTCATCGAGTCCTGGGTCACCGGGGACAAGCGCGAGCACCACATCCTGGACCGCCCGCGCAACGTCCCGACCCGCACCGCCTTCGGTGTCGCCTGGATCGCGGAGTACATCGTGCTCCTCATCGGCGGCGGCAACGACATGTTCGCCCAGTACTTCCACCTGTCGATCAACTCGATCACGTGGTTCGTCCGGATCGGCTTCTTCGTCGTCCCGGTGCTGGCGTTCATCGTCACCAAGCGGATCTGCCTCGGCCTGCAGCGTCGTGACCACGACAAGGTGCTGCACGGTCGCGAGACCGGCATCATCAAGCGTCTGCCGCACGGTGAGTTCGTCGAGGTCCACGAGCCGCTCCCGGCGGGCCAGCTGCACAAGCTCACCGCGCACGAGCAGTACAAGCCGATCGAGATCGGCCCGACGGTCGACGAGAACGGTGTCGAGCGCAAGGTGAAGGCCACCGAGAAGCTGCGCGCCAAGCTCAGCCAGGGCCTCTACGGTGAGAACAACCAGATTCCGAAGCCCACGGTGGAGGAATACAAGGAGATCCAGTCCGGCCACGGCCACCACTGATCTCCGGATGAACGCATGAGGGATTGATTTCGGTCAGTCCTGGTGTCGCCACGGCGAGAGCCCCGTCCAGTGTCTGGACGGGGCTCTTTGCCGTAACCGGGGCTGGATAGGCTGAACCCTGACCGATCAGACGTGGCGCCAGAACATGAGGACGGCCCACCGACAGCAGGAGCGGACCATGAACGTTGCGACCCCGGCAGGCGGCGACAGCGTGGCGGCCCGTGGCTGGCCGGGCGTTCTCGACGCTCTGCTGACCGGCCAGGACCTGACCGCCGAGGACACCGCCTGGGCCATGGACCGGATCATGCGCGGAGAAGCCACCGACGCGCAGATCGCCGGCTTCACGGTCGCGCTGCGGGCCAAGGGGGAGACGGTCGAGGAGATCGACGGTCTCGTACGGGCCATGTACGAGCACGCCAACCTCATCGAGGTGCCGGGCCGGACGGTGGACATCGTCGGCACGGGCGGCGACGGGGCCAAAACGGTGAACATCTCCACGATGTCCGCGGTCGTGGTGGCCGGAACCGGCGCCAAGGTCGTCAAGCACGGCAACCGGGCGGCCTCCTCCGCGAGCGGCTCGTCGGACGTCCTGGAGAAGCTGGGGGTGAACCTCAACCTCAGCCTGCCCCGGGTCGTGGAGGTCGCCGAGGAGGCCGGCATCACCTTCTGCTTCGCGGTGAAGTTCCACCCGGCGCTGCGGCACGTGGCCGCGGCCCGCAAGGAACTGGGCATCCGGACCTTCTTCAACGCGCTCGGCCCGCTGACCAACCCGGCCCGGGTGCGGGCCCAGGCGACCGGTGTGGCCGACCCCCGGATGGCCCCCATCGTGGCGGGCGTGCTCGCCTCGCGGGGCTCCTCCGCCCTGGTCTTCCGCGGCGACGACGGCCTGGACGAACTGACCACCACCTCGACCTCGCGCATCTGGTGGGTCCGGGACGGCAAGGTCTCCGAGCAGGCCTTCGACCCCCGCGACGTGGGCATCCCCCTGGTCGACGTCTCCGCCCTGGCCGGCGGGGACCCCGCGTACAACGCGGACGTGGCCCGCCGCCTGTTGGCCGGTGAGACCGGCCCGGTCCGTGACGCCGTGCTGCTGAACTCGGCGGCCGCCCTCGTCGCCCTGGACCCCGGCCCCGGCAGCCTGGAGGACCAGCTCGCCGCCGGCATCGCCCGGGCGGCGGAATCCATCGATTCGGGCGCGGCGCGGGCCGCCCTGGAGCGCTGGGTGACCGCCAGCAACGCGTAGCGGTACGAGAACGGCGGGAAAGCGACGACCCCGGTCCGCCATGCGGACCGGGGTCTTGCGTTGCGGCGATCTTGTGGCAGGATGCTGGACAGGTCACGAGTGACAGCGTTTAGGCCCCGGCTTGCTGTCCGGCAACCCTCCTTCCGTGGCGGGGTGCCCCGGGTGATGACCAGGTCGTAGGCAGCAAGGCCTACGGCAAGCGCGGATCCCTCGACACCAGGGGTCCTGGTCTTCTCGAGGAGCTTTTTCCGTGAGCAAGCGAATGCGATAGGGCGACTCCGCCCCTACTTCACCCCTCGGATCAGGGCCACTTCCGTGTGCCCCCGCCCAGCGCGGTCCGAGGCCCCTCCCGTACCCCGGACGGCCGCAGCGTCGTACCCGCGTACGGGCACACCGAAGCCATTCAGCCCTGCCTGCCGGGAGATACCGCCATGTCCGCATCCCTGAACGCCGTCGCCACCACCGCCTCCGCCGCCCCCGTCGACCCCGCCTGTGTCGAGCCGCTCGCGGTCCTCGGCCGGGACGTGACCGTCCCCCTCGTCACCGGCGGCGAGGTCACCTACGCGGCCCTCGACTACGCGGCCAGCGCCCCCGCCCTGCAGCGCGTCTGGGACGACGTGGCCGCGTACGCCCCGTACTACGGCAGCGTGCACCGCGGCGCCGGATACCTGTCACAGCTCTCCACCGACCTCTTCGAGCAGAGCCGGGTCACCGTCGCCGAGTTCCTCGACTGCCGTCCCACCGACCAGGTCGTCTTCACCCGCTCCACGACCGACTCGCTGAACCTGCTCGCCGCCGTACTTCCCGCCGACTGCCAGGTGTTCGTCTTCGAGACCGAGCACCACGCCTCCCTGCTGCCGTGGGTCGACGCGCAGGTCACCTACCTGAACGCGCCGCGCACCCCGCGCGAGGCCGTCGCCACCCTGGAGCGGGCCCTCGCCGACCGCGACCCCTACGGCCCCGCCC
Organism: Streptomyces sp. NPDC048331; assembly: GCF_043201215.1. Lineage (NCBI taxonomy): Bacteria > Bacillati > Actinomycetota > Actinomycetes > Kitasatosporales > Streptomycetaceae > Streptomyces > Streptomyces sp. NPDC048331. The sequence continues at coordinate 13,436 of NZ_JBICYT010000079.1, forward strand.
TGGTCTGCGTCACCGGCGCCTCCAACGTCACCGGTGAGCTGTGGCCCGTCAAGGAACTCGCCGCCGCCGCGCACGCCCACGGCGCGCGGATCGTCCTGGACGCCGCCCAACTGGCCCCGCACCACCCCGTCTCCGTGCAGGAACTGGACGTCGACTGGGTCGCCTTCTCCGGACACAAGCTGTACGCGCCCTTCGGCTCGGGCGTACTCGCCGGGCGCGCGGACTGGCTGCGGGAAGCACAGCCCTACCTGGCCGGCGGCGGAGCCTCCCGCAAGGTGGCCCGGCGCGAGGACGGCGGCGTCGACGTCGAGTGGCACACCACCGCGGCCCGCCACGAAGCCGGCTCCCCGAACGTCATCGGCGTCTACTCCATCGCCTCGGCCTGCAAGGCCCTGACCGAGGCCGGCTTCGAGAACCTCGTCGCCCGCGAGCGGCAACTCATCGCGAAGGTCCGGTCGGGCCTGGCGGAGGTCCCGGCGGTCCGGATCCTCTCCCTCTTCGGGGACGACGCGCCGCGCGTCGGCGTCATCTCCTTCGTGGTGGACGGCTGGAACAGCTCCCACTTCGCCGCCGCCCTGTCCGCCGAGTACGGGATCGGCGTACGCGACGGCCTGTTCTGCGCCCACCCGCTGGTCCGCACCCTGCTGGGCAGCGAGCCGCAGACCCAGGGCGAATGCGGAGCCCCCGAGGCGGCGCCGGGGGAGCGCTCGCTGAACGCGATCCGCGTCAGCTTCGGCGCAGGCACCCCCGACGAGCACGTCGACCGCTTCGTCGGCGCGGTGCAGGAACTGGTCACCTCCGGAGCCAAGTGGCAGTACCGCACGGAGGAAGGCCGCTGCGTTCCCCTGCGGGGCGGCCCGGTGGTGTGAGGTTCGGGTCGGGCTCCGCCCGGGGCCGGGTCCCCTGCCGGGTCCCCTGCGGGGTTGCTCGGTGGTGTGGGGTGCGAGTCGGGCTGCGCCCGGGGCGGGGGGGGGGGGGGGGGGGGGGGGGGGGGGGGGGGGGGGGGGGGGGGGGGGGGGGGGGGGGGGGGGGGGGGGGGGGGGGGGGGGGGGGG
>NZ_JBICYT010000080.1:0-13649 GCF_043201215.1 Streptomyces sp. NPDC048331
GCCCGGTTACATTCCGAACCCGGAAGCTAAGCCTTTCAGCGCCGATGGTACTGCAGGGGGGACCCTGTGGGAGAGTAGGACGCCGCCGAACAATCTTTCAAAGGACCCTTGGTCCAGCGTTCAACGCTGGACCAAGGGTCCTTTTTGTTTTTCACCTCTTTACGCCGAAGCGCGGCCATGGGTTGGTTGCGCGAGAATGACTAGCGGTACCCCGAAGACAGGAGTCACACCCATGTCCAACTCTCCCGACGATCGTCCGGAGCGCGAGCCTCGGCGCAACGACGGCGGTGACAGGGGCGGCTACCGCGGGGGCCGTGACGACCGTGGTGGCGACCGTCCTCCGTTCCGTCGTGACGACCGTGGTGCCAGCGGCCGGCCGTCCAGCGGTGGTGGCGGCTTCCGTCGCGATGACCGTGGTGGGCGTCCCTCCGGTGGCGGTGGCGGCTTCCGCCGCGACGACCGTGGCGGCGACCGTCCGTCCTACCCCCGCCGTGACGACGACCGTGGTGGCCGTCCCTCCGGTGGTGGCGGCGGTTTCCGTCGTGACGACCGTGGTGGCGACCGTCCCAGCTTCCCGCGTCGTGATGACCGTGGTGGGGACCGTCCGTCCTACCCGCGTCGTGACGACGACCGTGGTGGGCGTCCCTCCGGTGGTGGCGGCGGTTTCCGTCGTGACGACCGTGGTGGCGACCGCCCGTCCTACCCGCGCCGCGATGACCGTGGTGGGGACCGTCCCTCGTACCCCCGTCGTGACGACGACCGCGGTGGATTCCGTGGCGGCCGTGACGACCGCGGCGGCGACCGCCCGTCGTACCCGCGTCGTGACGACCGTGGTGGGGACCGTCCCTCGTACCCCCGTCGTGACGACGACCGCGGTGGTTACCGTGGCGGCCGTGACGACCGCGGCGGCGACCGCCCGTCCTACCCGCGTCGTGACGACCGTGGTGGGGACCGTCCCTCGTACCCCCGTCGTGATGACGACCGCGGTGGTTACCGTGGTGGCCGTGACGACCGCGGCGGCGACCGCCCGTCGTACCCGCGCCGCGACGACGACCGCGGTGGGCGTCCCTCCGGTGGTGGCGGCGGCTTCCGCCGTGACGACCGTGGTGGCGACCGCCCGTCCTACCCGCGCCGTGATGACGACCGCGGTGGTTACCGTGGCGGCCGTGACGACCGCGGCGGCGACCGCCCGTCCTACCCGCGCCGCGACGACCGTGGCGGCGACCGTGGCGGGTTCCGTGGTGGCCGTGACGATCGCGGCAGTGACCGTGGTGGCTACCGTGGTCGCGATGACCGCGGCGGCGACCGCGACTTCCGCGCGGACCGTGACCGGGACCCGGTCAAGCGGCTTCCGATCGACGAGGACGTCACCGGCTTCGAGATCGACGCCGACGTGCGTCAGGAGCTGCTGAGCCTGCCCAAGGGCCTGGCCGAGGAGGTTTCCAAGAACCTCGTCATGGTCGCCCGGCTGATCGACGACGAGCCGGAGCAGGCGTACGCGTACTCGCGCATCGCCCTGCGGCTGGCCTCCCGTGTCGCCGCCGTCCGCGAGGCCGCAGGCTTCGCCGCGTACGCCACGCAGAAGTACAGCGAGGCCCTCGCGGAGTTCCGTGCCGCCAAGCGCATGACCGGCTCCGTCGAGCTGTGGCCCGTCATGGCCGACTGCGAGCGCGGCCTCGGCCGTCCGGAGCGGGCCCTGGCCATGGCCGGCGAGCCCGAGGTGCAGAAGCTGGACAAGGCCGGTCAGGTCGAGATGCGTCTGGTCGCGGCCGGTGCCCGGCGGGACCAGGGGCAGCTCGAAGCCGCCATCGTGACCCTGCAGAGCCCGGAGCTGGCCTCCAACTCCGTCCAGCCCTGGACGGCGCGCCTGCGGTACGCCTACGCCGACGCCCTGCTGGCGGCCGGTCGTGAGGACGAGGCGCGCGAGTGGTTCGCCAAGACCCTCGAGGCGGACAAGGACGGGTCCACCGACGCGTCCGACCGTCTCGCCGAGCTCGACGGTGTCGAGTTCGTCGACGCCTCGGTCGACCTGTCCGACCTTGCCGAGGACGCGGACGAGGACGACGAGGACGACGACGAGGACGCGGCGGAGATCGCCGCGGCCGAGCGCGCCTCCGACGTCGCCGAGTACTACGACGAGGACGACGAGGAGTACGAGCCGCTGGAGCAGTCCGCGGCCGACGCCGACGCCGAGGGCGACAAGGCCTGAGGCACGGTGACATGAAGAAGGGCGGTACCCCGACCGGGGTACCGCCCTTCTTCATGTCCGGAGGAGGTCAGCCCAGGCCGCGCAGGACCAGGCCGGTGGCCGGTTTCGGTCCGAAGGAGGTGGACTTGCGGGGCATGGTGACGCCTTGGCGGGCCAGGTCCCGTACGACTTCCTCGCGTACGGGGTGCAGCAGGACCGCCGTACCGCCGTGCCGCTCGGCCATGGCCACCGTGGACGCGGCGTCGTGGATGTACGTGATCTGGTCGGGGGTGTCCGGGATGTGCCAGAGGGCGTCGAGGAGGGTCGCGTGCAGGACGGTGGCGTCCAGCCGGCGCCAGGCCTCGGGGCGGTCGTGGCGGACGGTGGTGTCGAGGAGCGCCAGGTCGGGGTCGGTGACCAGGTGGAAGGCGCCGTCACCGGCGATCAGGAAGGCGTTGCCGCGTTCCGAGGCGTCCCCGAGGGCGTCCAGGGCCAGCGGGAGCGGTCCGTCGACCGGGCGGACGCGGAAGTGGCCGTCGAGGGCGGCGAGGGCGTCGGCGACCGGGAGGCGGCGCAGCATCCGGTGGATGGCGCGGACCTGGAGCGGATAGCGGGCGGTGTCGACGAGGAGAACCAGGCCGAAGTCCCAGGCGGTGGGGGAGCCGTGCTCCTCCTGGAGGCGCAGGTACGTCGCCCAGCGGTGGTGGCCGTCGGCGATGAGAGCCTGGCGGTGGCTGAGGTCCGCCATGACGGTGGCGAGTTCGGCCGGATCCGTGATGGCCCACAGGCGGTGCTGGAAGCCGTCCTCGGTGGTCGTCGACAGCAGGGGGCCGAGCCGGGCCGTCCGTTCGACGACCGCCGCCGCTCCGGTGCCGGGGTCGTCGCCCCGGTAGGTGAGCAGCAGGGGTTCGAGGTTGGCGGAGGTCGCGCGCATCAGGCCGGCCCGGTCGGTGACCACGTCCGGCATGACGTCCTCGTGCGGCAACACGATGCCGGCGTCGGCGGTCGACAGGGCGAGGGCGCCGATGAGGCCGCGCTGGAGCAGCCCGGCCCGGCGCTGCTCGTACACGTAGAGCGCGGGCTCGGGGTCGGCGCTGAGGATGCCCTCGGCGAGCCAGTCGTGCAGGGTGCGCGCGGCTTGCTCGTTGCGCGCGGCCGGGGTACCCGCCTGGGGAAGGATCAGACGGACGATGTTGTGCGGGTCGGCGGATTCGAGGTGGTCGACTCCGTCGGGGCGCACGACCACGTCGTACGGCGGCGAGGTGACGGCGGCCAGGCTGCCGACACGCTCGGGGACGTAACGCAGGCCGTGGAACGGGATCAGGCGCAGCCCATGCTCCGCGGTACCAGATGTGGTCATTGGTGCATGGTAAGACGCGTCTCGCCATGCGGGATGATCGGGGCAGTACGGAATCGGACAAGGTCGATCTCAAGAGGAGCGGACAGGATGACCCGGCAGAGCAGGACCAGTCCCGCGGCGAGTGAGCAGAGTCTGCACCAGGCCTACGACACCGCCCTCCTGGACCTGGACGGGGTGGTGTACGCGGGCGGGGAGGCCATCGCGTACGCGGTGGAGTCCCTGGCCGCGGCCCGCGCGGACGGGATGCACCTCGCGTACGTCACGAACAACGCGCTGCGGACGCCGGACGCGGTCGCGGAGCACCTGGGCGAGCTGGGCATCCCGACGGAGGCGGCCGAGGTGATCACCTCGGCGCAGGCGGTGGCCCGGCTGATCGCGGAGCAGGTGGAGCCCGGGGCGAAGGTGCTGGTGATCGGTGGGGAGGGGCTGCGGGTCGCGCTGCGCGAGCGGGGTCTGGTGCCGGTGGACTCGGCCGAGGAGGAGGGGCTCGCGGCGGTCGTCCAGGGGTACGGGGGTCCCGACCTGCCGTGGGGGCGGTTCGCGGAGGCCTCGTACGCGATCAACCGCGGGGTGTCGTGGTTCGCGTCGAACACCGATCTGACGATTCCGGGGACACGGGGGATCGGTCCGGGCAACGGGGCGGCGGTGGAGGTCGTACGGATCGCCACGGGCGCGGAGCCGCAGGTGGCGGGCAAGCCGCTGCCCCCGATGCACCGCGAGACGGTGCTGCGTACCGGGGCGAAGCGGCCGCTGGTGGTCGGGGACCGGCTGGACACCGACATCGAGGGTGCCTTCAACGGGGAGGTGGACTCGCTGCTGGTGCTGACCGGGGTCACGGACGCCGAGCAGCTGCTGCGGGCCGAGCCCAGGCACCGCCCGACCTATGTGGACCGGGATCTGCGGGGGTTGCTGGCCGGGCAGCCGGAGGTCGAGCCGTTCGCGGAGGGTTTCCGCTGCGGCGGCTGGACGGCGGTCGCGACGAACGGCGGCGTGCTGGAGCTCCGGGAGTACGGGGAGAACGGCGCGGAAGCCGAGGGGACGGGCGATCCGCTCGACGGGCTGCGGGCGCTGTGCGCGGCGGCCTGGACGGCGGCCGGCGACGGCGTCTGCACGTTCGACGCGGCGAAGGCACTGGCCAGGCTGGGTCTTTAGGGCCGTCCGGGGGACCCGAGCGTGCGGAGGGTAGGTTAGCCTAACCTGCGTGTTGGTCGAGAGTCCCCCTGAACCCGAACGGAGCGCGGCGCCCGAGAAGGGCGCCGACGTCGCCGTAGCCCGCCCGCGCCATGCCGCGCGCGCCGCCGGTCTGCTCGCCGCTCTCGCGGTGTTGGCAGTGATCGCCGTCGTGAGCATCGCCGTGGGCGCCAAGCAGATGTCCCTGGACGAGGTCTGGCACGGCCTGTTCGCCTACGCGGGAACGCCTAACGACGTGGTGGTGCGGGACCTGCGGATCCCGCGCACCCTGCTCGGGCTGATGGTCGGGCTCGGACTCGGCCTGTCCGGTGCCGTGATGCAGGCGCTGACCCGCAACCCGCTGGCCGAACCCGGCATCCTCGGTGTCAACGCGGGGGCGGCGGCCGCCGTGGTCTCCGCGATCAGCTTCTTCGGCGCGAGTTCGCTGAGCGAGTTCGTGTGGTGGGCCTTCCTCGGCGCCGCTTTCGTCTCGGTCCTCGTGTACGTGCTCGGCGGCAGCCGCAGCGCCACCCCGGTGCGCCTCGCGCTCGCCGGTACGGCGGCCAGTGCGGCCCTCGTCGGCTACATCAACGCCGTGCAGCTGATGGACAGCAAGGCGCTGGACAAGCTGCGCTTCTGGACGGTGGGTTCGCTGGCCTCGGCCAACATGGACACCGTCCGGCAGGTGGCCCCCTTCCTGCTCGTCGGCGCGGTGCTCGCGCTGGTGCTGGGCCGGCCGCTCAACGCGATGGCGATGGGCGACGACACGGCGCGGGCGCTCGGCGCGCACCTGACGCGGACCCGGATCTGCGCCATGGTCGCCATCACCCTGCTGTGCGGTGCGGCGACCGCCGCGTGCGGGCCCATCGTGTTCATCGGGCTGATGGTCCCGCACCTCGTCCGGGCCTTCACCGGTCCCGACATGCGCTGGGTGCTCGCGTACTCGGCCGTCCTGTCGCCGGCCCTGCTGCTCGGCTCCGACGTCATCGGCCGGGTCGTCACCCGACCCGCCGAGCTGCAGGTCGGCGTCGTGACCGCGCTCGTCGGCGGCCCGGTCTTCATCTACCTGGTTCGGCGCAAGAGGATGGCCCAGCTGTGACCGCGACCGTGACCGAGACGTCGACCGGAACCGCGACCGACACGCCCCGCAAGGGCCGCCGGTCCGGACCCCGTCGGCTGCGTCTGCCCGGCGGGGTGTCGCTACGCGTCGAGCGGCGCGCCCTGGCCGTCGGGGTCCTGCTGACCGTCGCGGCGCTCGCGATGTCCGTCGTGCTCATCGGCACCGGCGACTTCGAGATCGCGCCGTGGGACGTCGTACAGACCCTGCTCGGCAACGGCACCCCCGCCACCGACTTCATCGTCAACGACCTGCGGCTGCCGCGGGCCTTGGTCGCGCTGCTCGTAGGCGCGGCGCTCGGGATCTCCGGAGCCGTCTTCCAGTCGGTCTCCCGCAACCCGCTCGGCTCCCCGGACCTGCTGGGCTTCGGCTACGGCTCGGCGGTCGGCGCGCTCGTCGTCATCGTCCTGTTCAAGGGCGGCGCCACCGAGGTGGCCGTCGGCGCGCTGGCCGGTGGTCTGCTGGCGGGAGCCGCCGTCTACCTGCTCGCCTACAAGCAGGGCATCCAGGGCTATCGGCTGGTGCTGGTCGGCATCGGCGCCTCCGCCATGCTCGTCGCCGTGATCCAGTACCTGATCACCAAGGCCCAGCTGATCGAGGCCACCCGGGCCATGGTCTGGCTGACCGGCTCGCTGGCCGGCCGGGACTGGGCGCAGGTGTGGCCGCTGCTCGCGCTGTGCGCGGTGCTCTTCCCGCTGGTCCTCGGGCAGGGCAGGGCCCTGCGGATGATGGAGATGGGTGACGACGCCGCGTACGCGCTCGGGGTGCGGGTGGAACGGACGCGGCTGCTGCTGATGCTCGCGGCGATCCTGCTCACCACCGCGGCGAGCGCCGCGGCCGGGCCCATCAGCTTCGTCGCGCTGGCCGCGCCGCAGCTGGCCCGGCGGCTGACCCGCTCGCCCGGCGGGAACCTGGTGAACGCCGCCCTGATGGGGTCGGTGCTGCTGATGGTGTCCGACTGGGCCTCGCAGCGGGCCTTCGGCGCCGACCAACTGCCGGTGGGTGTGGTGACCGGCCTCGTCGGCGGTGTCTACCTGCTCTGGCTGCTCGTCACCGAGCGCAAGGCGGGACGTATATGAACCTGATGAGGAGTACCCAAGTGCAGCGGCTGACCGCGGAGAACGTGACCCTCGGCTACGACCAGCGGGTCATCGCCGAGAACCTGTCGGTGGAGATCCCCGACAACTCCTTCACGGTGATCGTCGGTCCCAACGCCTGCGGCAAGTCCACGCTGCTGCGGGCCCTGTCGCGGATGCTGAAGCCGTCCGCCGGGCGGGTCCTGCTGGACGGGCAGGCCATCGGGTCGATGCCCGCGAAGAAGGTCGCCAAGACCCTGGGCCTGCTTCCGCAGTCCTCGATCGCGCCCGACGGCATCACGGTGGCCGACCTGGTCTCGCGCGGCCGGTACCCGCACCAGGGGCTGCTGCGGCAGTGGTCGGACGAGGACGAGCGGGTCGTGAACGAGTCGATGGCCTCGACCGGGGTCGCCGAGCTCGCGGACCGGGCCGTGGACGAGCTGTCGGGCGGGCAGCGGCAGCGGGTGTGGATCGCGATGGCGCTGGCGCAGCAGACGCCGCTGCTGCTGCTCGACGAGCCGACGACGTACCTGGACATCCAGCACCAGATCGATGTGCTGGACCTGTGCGCGGAGCTGCACGAGACGCAGGGGCGGACGCTGGTGGCCGTGCTGCACGACCTGAACCACGCGGCCCGGTACGCGACGCATCTGATCGCGATGCGGGGCGGGGCGGTCGTCGCGGAGGGGCCGCCGGCGGAGGTGGTCACCGCGGAGCTCGTGGAGAAGGTGTTCGGGCTGCGCTGTCAGGTGATCCCGGATCCGGAGACGGGGACGCCGCTGGTGGTTCCGGCGGCGCGCAAGGCCCGTGCGGTGGCCCGGGCCGAGTAGCCTCCGGCCGGGTGGCGGTTCGCTGCCGGGTGCGGCGCCGTTGCCGGGGGCGCTGCCCCCGGACCCCCGCGCCTCGAACGCCGGCGGGGCTGAAAAGGCGCCGGCGGGGCAGGAAGAGGCGGCGGCGGGGGCAGGAAGAGGCGGCCGGTCAGAGCATGCTCTTCAGGCGGAGCAGGTCGCGCAGGCCGGCTTCCAGTTTCACTCGGCCCGAGGCCCAGGCCTTCGCGAACTTCAGCTCGCCCGCGACCAGGGCCACGAGGTCGTCGCCGGTCATCGCGAGCCGGATCTGCGCCTTCTTCGCGGGTGGACCCGGAGCGACCGCGTCCACCCGGATCCGGCCCGCGTCGAGGCGGCCCGTGAACGTCTGGTCCAGGTCGGTGATGTGGCAGCTCAGGGACCGGTCGAACGCGGCCGCGCCGCGCACGCCGGCGTCGGCCCGCGCGAGATTGCCGGAGAGGTTGTCGAGCGCTTCGCGGCACTCCTGGATCGTAGCCATCGTGATCACGACCGTACCGCAGAGCCATGCGTGGTCGCCGGGCGCTTCGGGGTAGCGTCGGGGCATGACCGACGAAGCCGCCGCCGAGCCCCCGGCCGAAGCCTCCGCCGAGCCCGCCGGACCGGTGGCGCTGGGCCTCGTACGCACGCCCACCGGTCACGCCGGCGTGGACGCGCACCTGGCGCGGCTGGCGGACGCCGACCACCTCGCGGCCGACGGACACGTCGAGGTGTACGAGGATGTCCACCGGGGGCTGCGTGAGGCGCTGACCGCGCTGGACGCACCGCCCGTCCCCGGACCGTACGAAAACAGGAGCTGAACCGAACGTGGCAGGAGTGGCACGCCGCCGCCTGGACGCCGAACTGGTACGCCGCAGCATGGCCCGCTCGCGGGAGCACGCCGCGCAGCTGATCGCCGCGGGCCGGGTGACCGTGGGCGGCACGACCGCGACCAAGGCGGCCACCCAGGTGGAGACCAGCGCGGCCCTCGTGGTCCTCAAGGACGACGCCGATCCCGACTACGTCTCGCGCGGCGGGCACAAGCTCGCGGGCGCCCTCGCGGCCTTCCAGCCCCAGGGGCTGGCCGTCGAGGGCCGCCGGGCGCTGGACGCCGGCGCGTCCACCGGCGGGTTCACCGACGTGCTGCTGCGCTCGGGCGTGGCCCACGTGATGGCCGTGGACGTCGGCTACGGGCAGCTGGCCTGGTCGCTGCAGAGCGACGACCGGGTCACGGTCAAGGACCGGACGAACGTGCGCGAGCTGACGGTGGAGCAGCTCGACGGGCTCCCGGTCGACCTGGTCGTCGGTGATCTGTCGTTCATCTCCATCGGTCTGGTGCTGCCGGCGCTGGTGCGCTGCTGCGCGCCGGACGCGGACCTGGTGCTGATGGTCAAGCCGCAGTTCGAGGTCGGCAAGGACCGGCTGGGCAGCGGCGGGGTGGTGCGCAGCCCGGAGCTGCGGGCCGAGGCGGTGCGCGAGGTCGCGGCGCAGGCGGCGAAGCTGGGACTGGGTGTTCTCGGGGTGACGGCGAGTCCGCTGCCGGGGCCGTCGGGGAACGTCGAGTACTTTCTGTGGCTGCGGGCGGGGGCACCGGCACTCGACCCGGCGGATGTTGACCGTGCAGTGGCGGAGGGGCCGCAGTGACAGATTCATCGGGTACAGCGGGATCGGGTTCGAGTACGGGTTCCGGACTTTCGGGGGAGGGGCGGACGGTCTTCCTGCTCGCTCACACCGGACGGCCGGCGGCCATCCGCAGCGCCGAGCTGGTGGTGCAGGGTCTGCTGAGATGCGGGCTGGGCGTGCGCGTCATGGAGCACGAGGCGGTGGACCTGCCGCTGCCCCCCGAGGTGCAGCTGGTCACGGAGTCCACCCCGGGGGCCCTGGACGGCTGTGAGCTGCTCATCGTGCTCGGCGGTGACGGGACCCTGCTGCGGGGCGCGGAGTTCGCGCGCGCCTCGGGGGTGCCGATGCTGGGCGTCAACCTGGGCCGGGTGGGGTTCCTCGCCGAGGCCGAGCGCGACGACCTGGACAAGGTCGTGGACCGGGTGGTGACGCGCTCGTACGAGGTCGAGGAGCGGATGACCCTCGACGTGATCGTGCGGACGAACGGTGATGTGCTGCACCGGGACTGGGCGCTGAACGAGGCCGCGGTGCAGAAGGTGTCCCCGGAGCGGATGCTGGAGGTGGTCCTGGAGATCGACGGGCGTCCGGTGACCGGCTTCGGTTGCGACGGGATCGTCTGCGCGACTCCGACGGGCTCCACGGCCTACGCCTTCTCCGCGGGCGGGCCGGTGGTCTGGCCGGAGGTGGAGGCGCTGCTGATGGTGCCGATCAGCGCGCACGCGCTGTTCGCGAAGCCCCTGGTGACGTCGCCGACCTCGGTGCTGGCGGTCGAGGTGCAGAGCGGTACTCCGCACGGCGTGCTGTGGTGCGACGGGCGGCGCACGCTGGAGCTGCCCGCCGGTGCGCGGGTCGAGGTGCGGCGGGGTGCGGTGCCGGTGCGGCTCGCCCGGCTGCACCACGCGTCCTTCACGGACCGGCTCGTCGCCAAGTTCGCGCTGCCGGTGTCGGGTTGGCGCGGGGCGCCGCACTGAGACGCAGCTCACACGCCCTCAATAGCACATCCGTTCGAACAACTCGGAGCGGGTGACGTCACATGGCACCCATGAAACCTCGGTATCGTCGTCCCGTGCTTGAGGAGATGCGGATACGGTCGCTCGGGGTCATCGACGACGCGGTGGTCGAGCTGTCGCCCGGATTCACCGCGGTGACCGGCGAGACCGGCGCGGGCAAGACGATGGTCGTCACCAGCCTCGGGCTGCTGCTCGGCGGTCGCGCCGACCCGGCCCTGGTGCGGATCGGGGCCAAGGCCGCGGTGGTCGAGGGTCGCATCGTCATGCGCCCGGACGCCCCCGCCGCCGTACGCGCCGAGGAGGCCGGGGCCGAGCTCGACGACGGCGCCCTGCTGATCAGTCGGACCGTGTCCGCCGAGGGACGCTCGCGCGCCCACGTCGGCGGCCGCTCCGTGCCCGTCGGCCTGCTCGGCGAACTCGCCGACGACCTGGTCGCCGTACACGGGCAGACCGACCAGCAGGGGCTGCTGCGCCCCGCCCGCCAGCGGCAGGCGCTCGACCGGTACGCCGGGGACGCCGTCGCCGTCCCCCTGGAGAAGTACGGATCGGCCTACCGCAGGCTCCGCGCGGTCGCCGTGGAGCTGGAGGAGATCACCACCCGGGCCCGGGAACGGGCCCAGGAGGCCGACCTGCTGCGCTTCGGACTGGACGAGATCGGGGCCGTGGAACCGGTGGCCGGCGAGGACACCGAACTCGCGGCCGAGGCCGAGCGCCTCGGGCACGCCGAAGCGCTGGCCTCGGCGGCGCAGCTGGCGCACGCCGCGCTCGCGGGCAACCCCGAGGACCCGGAGGCCATCGACGCGAACATGCTCGTCGCGGGCGCCCACCGGGCACTGGAATCCGTACGCTCCCACGACCCGGCCCTCGGCGCGCTCGCCGAACGCATCGGGGAGCTGGGCATCCTGCTGTCCGACGTGGCCGGGGAGCTGGCGGGCTACGCCGACGACCTCGACGCCGATCCGCTGCGACTGGCCGCGGTCGAGGAGCGGCGGGCCGCCCTGACGCAGCTCACCCGCAAGTACGGCACCGCGGGCACCGTGGACGCCGTACTGGAGTGGGCCGAACAGGGCGCGGCACGGCTGCTGGAACTGGACGGCGACGACGAGCGGATCACCGAACTGACCGCCGAGCGCGACGGACTGCGCGATGAACTGTCCCTGCTGGCGCAGGCGTTGACGGACGCCCGGGTGGAGGCCGCGACCCGCTTCGCCTCCGCCGTGACGCAGGAGCTGGCCTCGCTGGCCATGCCGCACGCCCGCGTCACCATCGACGTCCGGCAGACCGACGACCCCGACGGAGTGGACGTGGACGGCCGCCCGGTCGCCTACGGCCCGTCGGGCGCGGACGAGGTCGAACTGCTGCTGGCCCCGCACCCGGGTGCCCAGCCCCGACCGATCGCCAAGGGCGCCTCGGGCGGTGAGCTGTCCCGGGTGATGCTCGCCGTCGAGGTCGTCTTCGCGGGCTCCGACCCGGTACCCACCTACCTCTTCGACGAGGTCGACGCGGGCGTCGGCGGCAAGGCGGCCGTCGAGGTGGGCCGGCGGCTCGCGAAGCTGGCCAAGTCGGCGCAGGTCGTGGTCGTCACGCACCTGCCGCAGGTGGCGGCCTTCGCGGACCGTCAGCTGCTCGTCGAGAAGACCAACGACGGCTCCGTCACGCGCTCCGGGGTCACCGTCCTGGAGGGCGAGGACCGGATCCGTGAGCTCTCGCGCATGCTGGCCGGCCACGAGGACTCGGTCTCGGCGCGGGCCCACGCCGAGGAGCTGCTGGCGGCGGCGCGCGCGGACGCGTGACACGTACGACGACGGGGGCCCGGAACGCTCGCCGTTCCGGTCCCTTCGCCGTACCCGGGACGGCGAAGGGATAGTCCGTGTGGGTGAGGCTGAGGGGCGTCCTGCGGTATCTCGTACGGGATCCGCACCCGTATGGTCCCGGAACGCGCGTGCGGACTGGCATCCTTGGCGACGTCTCTGACTCCCTCACCCTGGAGCTTCGGCCCGTGAGCAGCTCCCCGGTCTCCACCTCCTTCCCGGCCCAGCCCTACGGCCGGCCGCCGCTGCGCACCGTGCAAGTACTCGGCACCGGTGCGGGCGCGGGCAGCAGCGCGCACGTCCGGTCGCTCGCGACCGGCCTCGCCGCGCGCGGGGTACGGGTCACGGTGTGCGCGCCCGTCCAGGCGGAGGGGGAGTACGACTTCACCGGCGCCGGGGCGCAGTTCGCCCCCGACGCGGTCGGCGTGCTGCGGGCGGCCTGCGCCGGAGCGGACCTCGTGCACGCGCACGGCGTACGCGCGGGGATGCGCGCCGCCCTGGCCATACGGGGGCGCCGGGTGCCACTGGTGGTGAGCTGGCACGGCGAGGGCCCGACGGCGGCCGGAGCGCTCGGACGGCTCAGCCGGCTGCTGGAACGGCACGTCGCCCGGGCCGCGGCGGTGGTGCTCGGAGCCTCCTCGGACCAGGTGGACGTCGCCCGGCTGCGGGGAGCCAAGGACGCGCGGCTGGCCCCGGTGGCGGTACCGGCCGACCCGGCGGGTCCGGAGCCGGCGGCCGACCCCGGCAAGGTACGGGCGGAACTCGGCGCGGTGGAACGGCCGCTGCTGATCGCCGTCGGCAGCCTGGTGCCGCACCGGGGGTACTCCGTACTGCTCGACGCGGCACGGGAGTGGCGCGGCCTGGACCCGGCGCCGCTGCTGGTGATCGCGGGGGAGGGGCCGCTCCGGGCGGACCTCTCCCGGCGGATCGTGGCGGAGGGGCTGCCGGTACGGCTGCTGGGGCGCCGCCGGGACGCGGCGCACCTGCTGGCGGCGGCGGATGTGGCGGTGCTGCCGAGCCGGTGGGAGGCGCGGGCGCTGCTGGCGCAGGAGGCACTGCGGGCGGGCGTACCGCTGGTGGCCACGGCGGTGGGCGGGGTCCCGGAACTCGTGGGGGAGGGCGCGGTCCTGGTCCCGCCGGGCGAGGCGGGGCCGCTCGCCTCGGCCGTGACCGGCCTGCTGTCCGACCCGGACCGTCGGGCGGCGCTGGCGGCCGCGGGGCGCGTGCAGGCCGCGACGTGGCCGTCCGAGGACGACACGGTGGCGCAGGTCCTGTCGGTCTACGACGAACTGATGGAACGCCGCCGGTAGCCCTGCGGGCCTGCCCGACCGGGTGGCTCTCGTTCCCCCACGGCGCTCCGCGCCCGCGCCTCAATCGCCGGCGGGGGGGGGGTTTGTGGCACGCCGGCGGGGGGGGGGGGGGGGCGGGGCGGGCCCGGGGGACGGGGGGTGGGGGGGGGGGGGGGCCGCC
>NZ_JBICYT010000081.1:0-13468 GCF_043201215.1 Streptomyces sp. NPDC048331
CGCCCGCCCCCCCCCCCGCCCCCCACCCCCGCCCACCCCCCCCCCCCCCGCCGCGCGCCGGGGGGGGGGGGCGGGGCGCCGGGGGGGGGGGGGCCCCCGGGGGGGGGGCCCCCGGGGGGCCCCCCCCCGGCCCGCCTCAGCTTCCCGCGTTCCCGAACGCCGCCAGGATGCGGTCCGCCGCCGACGTCGGGGTCACCGTGCCCGCCCGGACCGCGGACTCCAGGTCCGGCGCGAGTTCCCGTACCGTCGGATCCGCCCGTAGGCGTTCCAGCAGTTCGTCGCGGACCATCGACCAGGTCCACTCCACCTGCTGCGCCGCCCGCTTCGCCGTCAGCCGGCCCCCCGCCTCCAGCAGGGTCCGGTGCTGCTCCAGCCGGCTCCACACCTCGTCCAGCCCGCTCGACTCCCGCGCGCTGCACGTCAGCACCGGCGGGGTCCACGCCGCGTCCACCGGGTGCATCAGGCGCAGCGCGCCCGACAGTTCCCGGGCCGCGGCCTTCGCGTCGCGCTCGTGCGGGCCGTCCGCCTTGTTCACCGCCAGGACGTCGGCCAGCTCCAGGACACCCTTCTTGATGCCCTGCAACTGGTCGCCCGTACGGGCCAGGGAGAGCAGCAGGAAGGAGTCCACCATCCCCGCCACCGTGGTCTCCGACTGGCCCACGCCGACGGTCTCGACGAGGACCACGTCGTAGCCCGCCGCCTCCATCACGATCATCGACTCGCGGGTGGCCTTGGCGACCCCGCCCAGCGTGCCCGCCGACGGCGACGGCCGCACGAAGGCCGCCGGGTCCACCGACAGCCGCTCCATCCGGGTCTTGTCGCCCAGGATGGAGCCGCCCGTACGCGTCGACGACGGGTCCACCGCGAGCACCGCCACCCGGTGGCCGAGCCCCGTCAGCATCGTGCCGAACGCGTCGATGAAGGTGGACTTGCCCACCCCCGGCACCCCGCTGATGCCGATCCGCCGGGCCCGGCCGGCGTGCGGCAGCAGCTCCGTCAACAGGCCCTGCGCGAGCGCCCGGTGAGCGGGGAGGGTGGACTCGACGAGAGTGATCGCGCGTGCGATGAACGCGCGCTTCCCGTCGAGCACCCCCTTCGTGTAGGCCTCGATGTCGATCTTCGGCACCGGCGCCCGCCTACAGCTCGTGGCCCAGGTCCGCGGCCAGCCGCGTCACCAGGTCGTGGGCCGCGTCCGGGATCACCGTGCCCGGCGGGAACACCGCCGTGGCGCCCATCTCCAGCAGCGTCGGGACATCGGCGGGCGGGATCACCCCACCCACGACGATCATGATGTCCTCGCGGCCCTCCTCCGCCAGCTGCTCGCGCAGCGCCGGTACGAGGGTCAGGTGACCGGCCGCCAGCGACGACACGCCTACCACGTGGACGTCCGCCTCGACGGCCTGGCGGGCCACCTCCGCCGGGGTCTGGAACAGCGGGCCGACGTCCACGTCGAAGCCCAGGTCGGCGAACGCCGTCGCGATCACCTTCTGGCCGCGGTCGTGCCCGTCCTGGCCCATCTTGGCGACCAGGATGCGCGGACGGCGACCCTCCGCCTCCTCGAACCGGTCCACCAGCGCACGGGTGCGCTCCACCGACGGGGACTCGCCCGCTTCGTTTCGGTACACGCCCGCGATCGTACGGATCTGGCTCGCGTGCCGCCCGTACACCTTCTCCAGTGCGTCCGAGATCTCACCCACGGTCGCCTTGGCGCGCGCCGCGTCCACCGCCAGGGCCAGCAGGTTGCCGTCACCGCGCTCGGCCGCGTTCGTCAGCGCCCGCAGCGTGTCCTGCGTGACCGCCTCGTCCCGCTCCTCGCGCAGCCGCCGCAGCTTGGCGATCTGCTGCGCGCGCACCGAGGAGTTGTCGACCTTGAGGACGTCGATCGCCTCGTCGTTCTCCACGCGGTACTTGTTGACGCCGATCACCGGCTGCCGGCCGGAGTCGATCCGCGCCTGCGTACGCGCCGCGGCCTCCTCCACGCGCAGCTTCGGGATGCCCGCGTCGATGGCCTGCGCCATGCCGCCGGCCGCCTCGACCTCCTCGATGTGCTGCCAGGCCCGCCGCGCCAGGTCGTACGTCAGCTTCTCGACGTACGCGCTGCCGCCCCACGGGTCGATCGACCGGCAGGTCCCCGACTCCTGCTGCAGCAGCAGCTGGGTGTTGCGGGCGATGCGCGCCGAGAAGTCCGTCGGCAGCGCGAGCGCCTCGTCGAGGGCGTTGGTGTGCAGCGACTGGGTGTGCCCCTGGGTCGCGGCCATCGCCTCGATGCAGGTGCGCGTCACGTTGTTGAAGACGTCCTGCGCGGTCAGCGACCAGCCCGAGGTCTGCGAATGCGTGCGCAGCGACAGCGACTTGGCGTTCTTCGGGTCGAACTGCTTGACCAGCCGCGCCCACAGCAGGCGGGCCGCGCGCAGCTTCGCGACCTCCATGAAGAAGTTCATGCCGATCGCCCAGAAGAACGACAGGCGCGGCGCGAACGCGTCCACGTCCAGCCCGACGGCCTGCCCGGCCCGCAGGTACTCCACACCGTCCGCGAGGGTGTACGCCAGCTCCAGGTCGGCCGTGGCTCCGGCCTCCTGGATGTGGTAGCCGGAGATGGAGATCGAGTTGTACCGGGGCATCTTCTGCGAGGTGAACGCGAAGATGTCGGAGATGATCCGCATCGAGGGCTTGGGCGGATAGATGTAGGTGTTGCGGACCATGAACTCCTTGAGGATGTCGTTCTGGATGGTCCCGGCGAGCTTGTCGGGGGAGACGCCCTGCTCCTCCGCCGCCACGATGTAGAGCGCGAGGACGGGCAGCACCGCGCCGTTCATCGTCATCGACACCGACATCTTGTCCAACGGGATCCCGTCGAACAGCTGCCGCATGTCGTAGATCGAGTCGATCGCCACGCCCGCCATGCCGACGTCGCCGGTCACGCGCGGGTGGTCGCTGTCGTAGCCGCGGTGCGTCGGCAGGTCGAAGGCCACCGACAGACCCTTCTGGCCGGACGCCAGATTGCGCCGGTAGAAGGCGTTCGACTCCTCGGCCGTGGAGAAACCGGCGTACTGCCGGATCGTCCAGGGCTGGTTGACGTACATCGTCGGGTACGGGCCGCGCAGGTACGGGGCCACGCCCGGGTACGTCCGCAGGAAGTCCAGGCCCTCCACGTCCCGCCCGGTGTACAGCGGCTTGACGCCGATGCCCTCGGGCGTCTCCCACAGCAGGTCGGCGGCCGCGCTGCCGGTGGACTCCTTCACCGAGGCGCGCCACTGCTCCTCGGTCACCCGGGCGGAGGATGTGGGGTCGAGCGCCAGCTCGGAGAAATCGGGGATGCTCAAGACGGCACTCCCATCCGGTCGAGTACGGAGGACAGCACGGCGACGGCGTCACAGCCGGCGAAGACGTACTCGTCCACGGAAGCCTCTGCGGTGCCCGGCCGGCCGGCGAGGAAGACGGTCGTGGCGCCCGCCGCGCGCAGCGCCTCGGACACCGCCGCGGCCTGCTCCTCGTACAGCGCGTCGCTGGAGCAGAGCACGGCCATGCCGTCGGCGCCGCTCGCGGCGTACGCCTCGGCGGCCGTCGCCGCATCCACCGACACCGGGTCGTGCACGGACTCGACACCGCCCGCCTGGAACAGGTTCGAGGCGAAGGTGGCGCGCGCGGTGTGCGCGGCCGCCGGGCCCAGCGCGGCGAGGAAGATCCTCGGGCGGGCGCCGGTCGCCGCCAGGTGCGCGTCGCTACGGGCCCGCAGGGCCTCGTAGGCCTCGTCGCGCCGTACGCGCGGCAGTCCGCCGGTGGGGGCGGCGGGCGCGGGCTCGCGGACGACGGGCTTCTCCGCCAGCAGCGGGAACTCGCTGACGCCCGTGATCGGCTCGCGCCGCTTCGCCAGCTTCTTGGAGCGCGCGGCCCAGGTGGCGGCGAGCCGCTCGGCGACCAGCCCGGAACGCAGGGCGGCGGCCTGGCCGCCGGCCTTCTCCAGGGTCTGGAAGAACCCCCAGGCGGCGTGGGCCAGTTCGTCGGTGAGACGTTCCACGTAGTACGAGCCGCCGGCCGGGTCGATCACCCGGGCCAGGTGCGACTCCTCCAGCAGGATGGTGGAGGTGTTGCGGGCGATCCGGCGCGCGAAGGCGTCCGGCAGGCCCAGCTCGTTGTCGAAGGGGAGCACGGTCACCGAGTCCGCGCCGCCCACACCCGCGGCCATGCAGGCCACGGTCGTGCGCAGCATGTTCACCCAGGGGTCGCGGCGGGTCATCATCACCGGCGAGGTGACGGCGTGCTGGAGCTGGGCACCCGCCTCCGGGGCCCCCGAGGCCTCGGCGATACGGGCCCACAGTCGGCGCGCGGCGCGCAGCTTGGCGATGGTGAGGAACTGGTCCGCGGTGGCGGCGTAGCGGAACTCCAGCTGGCCGAGCGCCGCTTCGGTGCTCAGCCCGGCCTCGGTGAGGGCGCGCAGATAGGCGACACCGGTGGCCAGGGACAGGCCCAGCTCCTCGGCGGCGCTGCCACCGGCCTCGTGGTACGGCAGTGCGTCCACGGTCAGGGCGCGCACCCCGGGCCAACCGGCGGCGGCCTCCACGGCCAGCGCGACGGCGTCGGCCGCGTCCAGTGCCTCACCCGTGCGGGCCTCGTGGCCCAGCGGGTCGGCGCCCAGCGAGGCCCGAGCGGCCTCGGGGGCCACCGCGCTCTCGGTGAACAGGCGCAGCAACGCGCGCGCGGCCTCGGCGTATTGGGCTCCGGCGTCCAGGGTGATGGGGGCGAGGTCCAGGTAGACCCCGTCCAGGACCCGGGCGAGGCCCTCGACCGGGAGACCGCCCCGGCCCACGGTGAGCCAGAGCGAGGTGACCCCGTTCTCCAGATCGGCGAGGGCCGCCTCGTTCACGCGTACCGGATCGGTACCCGCGAGGCGCTGGCGCACGTCCCAGCCGTTCGCGGTGGTGCCTTCCGGCCTGCCCCCGCGGACGAACGGGGCGAATCCGGGGAAACCGGTGTCGGGAGCCGCCCCGTCGGGCGGCGCGGTGTACAGCGGGCGCGTGGTGAGCCCGTCCTCGATTGGGGTGGACAACGCGTCTTCTGCGGCCTCGCCGGAGACTTCCTTGCCCGACTTGCGCAGTACGCCTTCTACAAGGCGCTGCCACTGCTCATGCGTCGCGTCAGGGAACTCGGCGGCCAGGGAGAGCCCGTCGTCAGGCAGGACCGTCATGGCTCGAATGTAGGGGAGCACGCTCAAGTGGCACCATACCGGTGGGTGTGATCTCCCCCTCTCGGGCCTGACCGAAGGGGTCCTGGAACACCCGGCTGAGCAGCACGGTTGCGGCCGCCTCGGGAAGCACGGCAGGACCGGCGTGCGGTACGACGATCCGCTCGGGATCGTCGCAGACGTGCGAGAGCTCCATCGCGGCCCCCCGGATCTCCTCCAGGTATCCCTCGTCCAGGACGCTCGCCGACTCGGTCACGACCATGACCGCCGGATTGAAGACATCCAACAGAAGAGCCGCCGCGCGGCCCACGGCGCGGGCCCGCTCGCGCAGCAGCAGGTCGGCGCGCGGATCGCCGGTGGCGGCCGCGTCCACCAGCAGGTTCACCGAAGGGTCCGGCACGATGCCCCGGCGCACGGCCTCGGCGCCGAGCGCGGTGTCGGACGCGGTCGCCTCCAGGCAGCCGGTACGTCCGCACACGCACGGGACCTGCGAGCGCGGCACCGGCAGATGGGCCACATCACCCGCCGCGGCGCCCGGCCCCTGGTGCACGGTCCCCTCGATGCCGAAGGCGGCGTCGACGACCCGGCCGACGAACAGGTGCACCAGGCTCCGGCGGGCCTCGAGCCGGCCGAAGAGGATCTCGGCCCGCGCGACGGCCCGGGCGTGGTTGTCGACCCGCACCGGCAGCCCGAGCGCGGCGGACAGCTCGGCGGCGAGCGGCTTGCGGGTCCAGCCCAGCGCGGGGTGCCGTACGACGATCCCCTCGTCCGGGTCGACCCATCCGCCCAGGGCCACGCCGACGCCGAGGAGCGGCAGCCCCGAGTCGTAGGCGTCGAGGAAGCGACGCAGTTCGACGGCGATCTCGGCGGACAGCCCGTCCGTCGGGCGCCCCTCGTGCGGAAAGGCCCGCCGGGCGAGCAGCCGCCCGCGCAGATCGACGAGGCTGAAGGTCGAGTGCGGCACCCCGATGTGCAGTCCGGCGGCGACCGGCCCGCCGACGGCCCCGGTGTGCAGGTCCAGCGGGATCCGCGGTCTGCCCACGCCGCCGCCCGGCCCGGGCAGCTCGCGCAGCAGCCCGGCGTGGAGCAGCCCGGTGGTCTGCCGGGACACGGCGGCCGGACTCAGCCCGCACAGCGGGGCGATCGCACTGCGCGCGACCGGCCCGTGGTCGAGCACCGTCCGCAGCACGGTGGCGGCATTGGCGGCGGCCCGGCTGTCACCGGCCATACGCGTCACGCGGTCTCCTCGGGGAGCTGGGGTGTGTCCCCCGATCATGCCGCTTCCCCTGCGGGGGGTTCGGCGGGACGACTCGGCGGGACGACTCGGCGGGACGACTCGGCTCCCGCCGCCACGATGCGCGCGGTGGGGCGTGGCCGCGAGCGGTGCCGGCGTGGCGGCGAGAGGTGACGACGCGGCGGGCGTGCGCCCGCCAGGCCTCGCCGCAGGCCGGGACCTTCGGACGCACCCCGGCGGAGCGGACGGAGAACCGGGTCGATCCCGGCGAACGCGTGGCGGCCGCATTGCGGGGCCATGAAATCCGGCCACGCTTTTCGGCCGTCGGGGTGGGGTGGTGCGCGGCTCGGCGTACGAGGGAAAGCGCAGGTCGTAGGGGTGCGTCGGGGGCGACCGCGGTCCGGCGGGGAGCGCGTCCGGTGGCCACGGACGGGGGTTGACCACGGCCGGGGCCGCTGACACGCTCCGGGACATGTCCGCGAACGAACTCCTCGCCCCGCGGCTCCTCACCACCGGCCTCTGTATCGAGCCGGGCGCGTGTCCGGGCCGCTGTCCGGCCCGCAGCCGGGCCTGAGCGCCTGACCTCGCCGGTCCGGCGACCGGCCCGACCGGGTCGGTTCCGCGCCGGCGGCGCCCCGTGGGGCCGCCCCCGCCGGTCCGCCCGCACCGCGCCCGCCCGGTCCGCCCCTGTCCGGGTGGGGCACCCCCAGGGGTGGTGCCCCACCCGGCACCACCCGCCGGTGAGCCTCGTCGGGCAGGTCTCGTCCCGGGCCCGGGGACCTCCGGGCGCCCCGGTCGGTGAGCCGCGGTTCCGCGCCACCCGTTTCCACGACCCGTACCCGTGGTCGTCACCCGCCCCCGCACCCGTACCGCTCGGCGCCCCCGTCGCGCCGTTTCTTCCGCTGCGGAAATAACCCCCGCGGCCCACACCTGGGAGTCCTTATGGCCACTGCCACTGCCACCACCGACGCCACCACCACCGTCACCGTCACCAAGATCGGCGGTCGCATCGGAGCCGAGATCGGCGGCGTGCGGCTCGGCGGCGACCTGCCCGACGGCACCGTCGCCGACATCCGGGCCGCCCTCCTCGCCCACAAGGTCGTCTTCTTCCGCGGCCAGGACCACCTCGACGAGGCCGCTCACGAGGCCTTCGCCCAACGGCTCGGCTCACCCGTCGCGCACCCCACCGTCCCCTCCGCGGACGGCCGTTACGCCCTCGGCATCGACTCCCACCACGGAGCCCGCGCCAACCAGTGGCACACCGACGTCACCTTCGTCCCCGCCTACCCCGCCTTCTCCATCCTTCGCGCCGTCACCATCCCCCCGTACGGCGGCAACACCCTCTGGGCCAACACCGCCACCGCCTACAGCAACCTCCCCGCACCGCTGCGCACCCTCGCCGACAGCCTGCGCGCCGTCCATTCCAACGAGTACGACTACGCCGCACTCAAGCCCGACGCCCTGCCCGAGGCCCTGGCCCAGTACCGCGAGGTGTTCACCTCCACCAAGTTCCTCACCGAGCACCCGGTGGTCCGCGTCCACCCCGAGACCGGCGAGCGCACCCTGCTCCTCGGCAACTTCGTCCAGCGGATCAACGGCCTCACCGGCCGGGACTCCCGAGCCCTGCGGGACCTCTTCCAGTCGCACATCGAGAGCCCCGAGAACACCATCCGTTGGCAGTGGCGGGCCGGCGACGTCGCGATCTGGGACAACCGCGCCACCCAGCACTACGGGGTGGACGACTCCGACGACCACGAGCGCACCCTGCGCCGGGTCACCGTCGACGGCGACGTCCCGGTCGGCCCCGATGGTGAGCCCTCCCGCCTGATCAGCCCGGAGGCCGTCCCGGACCCGGCCTTCGGCATCGCCTCCGGTGCCTCCACGGCCGCCCGCACAGCCGCTCCCGCCGCCACCACCGCCTGACCCACACGCCACCGCTCCCCGTACGACTCCCAAGGAGCCCCCGTGCCCCACCTGCTCGCCCTCACCGGCAGCCCGTCCGCCCACTCCCGTACCGCCGTCGTCACCGACCACGTGGTGCGCCGCCTGTCCCACTCCGGCTTCGAGACCGCGCACCTGTCCGTGCGTGAGCTCCCCGCCGCCGACCTCCTGGCCGCCCGCCGCGGCGAACCCGAGATCCGCCGCGCGCTCGAGGCCGTCGCCCAGGCCGACGGCCTGGTCATCGCGACCCCGGTCTACAAGGCCTCGTACACCGGACTGCTCAAGGCCTTCCTCGACCTGCTCCCGCAGGACGGCCTCGACGGGAAGACCGTCCTGCCGCTGGCCACCGGCGGCAGCCTCGCCCACGTGCTGACCATCGACTACGCCCTGCGACCCGTGCTCGCCGCCCTCGGCGCCCGGCACGTCACCGCCGGCCGGTTCGTCCTGGACTCCTCCGTCGAGCGCGGATCCGGCCCCGACCGGCTGCGGCCCGAGGCCGAACTGGACCTCTACCAGGCCGTCGACGAGTTCGCCGCCGCACTGCGCTCCGTGCCCCCCGCCGCCACCGTCAGCGCCGCCGCCCTCACCGCCACCCCGTAACACCGCCACCACCACGCGACCCGCACCGACAAGGAACCGTCATGCCCGCAGCGTTCACCTCGACCACCACCTCCCGACGCCAGTTCCTCGCCCTGCTCGGCATCTCGGCGGCCGCGGTGAGCTGCGGCACGGCCACCGCGGGCGGCGGCGGTTCGGGCGCGCAGATCAAGACCCTGAAGTACCAGGGCTCGGTCGGAGCCGTCACGCTCCCCGAACTCGCAGCGGATCTCGGCTACTTGGATGATCTGAAACTGGAGTGGGTCGGCAACACCATCAGCGGACCGCAGGACATCCAGTCCGCCGCCACCGGCCAGACCCACTTCGGCGGCGCCTTCAACGGCGCGATCGTCAAACTCGCCTCCAGCAAGGCCCCCATCAAGGCCGTCATCTCCTACTACGGCGTCGACGAGCAGTCGTACAGCGGCTACTACGTGCTGGAGGACAGCCCGATCCGCTCCGCCCGCGACCTCCTCGGCAAGAAGGTCGGCATGAACACCCTGGGCGCGCATTCCCAGGCCGTCCTCGACATCTACCTGAGCCGCAACGGCCTCGCCAAGGCCGACTCGTCCAAGGTCGAGTCGCTCGTCGTGCCGCCCGTCAACACCGACCAGGTGCTGCGCCAGAAGCAGATCGACGTCGGCGTGCTGGGCGGGATCCTGCGCGACAAGGCCGTGGCGGCCGGTGGGATCAGACCGCTGTTCAGCGACTTCGACCTGCTCGGCAAGTTCAGCGCCGGCTCCTACATCATGACCGAGCGCTTCATCAAGCAGAACCCGGACACGGCGCGGACCTTCGTGACCGGCGTGGCCAAGGCCATCGAATGGGCCCGCACCACTCCGCGCGAGGAGGTCATCGCCCGGCAGACCGAGATCGTCAAGAAGCGCGGCCGCAACGAGGACACCGCCACCCTCCAGTACTGGCGCTCGTACGGGGTCGCCGAGCAGGGCGGCCGGATCGAGGACAAGGAGTTCCAGCTCTGGCTGGACTGGCTCGGCGAGCGCGGCGACATCAAGCAGGGACAGCTGAAGCCGGCCGACCTCTACACGAACGAGTTCAACGGGTTCGGGAAGGGCTGATCCACCATGACCAAGATCGTGTTCGAGGAAGTGACCAAGACCTTCCCGACGAAGGTCAAGAAGAACAAGAGGAACACGGAGCGGTTCACCGCACTCGACGGCATCGACCTGGAGATCGAGGCGGGGGAGTTCGTGGTGGTCGTGGGCCCCAGCGGCTGCGGCAAGTCCACCCTCCTGGACCTGCTCGGCGGGCTGACCCGCCCGACGTCCGGACGGATCCTGCTCGACGGGAAACCGATCACCGGACCGGGCCTGGACCGGGGCATCGTCTTCCAGCAGTACGCCCTCCTGCCCTGGCGCACGGCGCTCGGCAACGTGGAGTTCGGCCTGGAGGCGACCGGCGTCCCGCGCCGTGAACGGAGTGCGAGGGCCCGGGAGTTCCTGGACCTCGTCGGCCTCACCGGTTTCGAGGACCGGCACCCGCACGAACTCTCCGGCGGTATGCGCCAGCGCGTGGCCATCGCCCGCTCGCTGGCGTACGACCCGGACGTACTGCTGATGGACGAGCCGTTCGCCGCCCTCGACGCGCAGACCCGCGAATCCCTCCAGGACGAGCTGCGACGCATCTGGCAGCGCACCGGAAAGACCGTCGTCTTCATCACGCACGGCATCGAGGAGGCGGTCTACCTCGGACAGAAGGTGGCCGTCATGACGTCCCGCCCCGGTCGCGTCAAGGAGATCGTCCCGGTTTCCTTCGGCGTCCGCGGCGACGGTTTCCAGGGCGAGGACCTGCGCTCCAGCCCCGAGTTCGCCCGCTATCGCCACGAGATCTGGACCCTGCTCCACGACGAGGTGGCCCGCGCCCAGCAACTGGAGAAGGAGGAGGCCACCGTATGACCACCGACATCACCACCCCCGCCGATGCCCCGGCCGACCGGCAGGCGGTACGCGAGGCCGTACGCGAGGACACGGCTCCCGCGGCGACTGCGGCTCCCGCCCCCGTCGACCGGGGCGGTACGCGGACCGCGCCCGCCACCCGAGCGCACGCCGTACCCGCCCCCGGAGCCGACGCCGTACCCGCCCCCCGAGCCGACGCCGTACCCGCGGCGGAGGACCCCGCCTCCCCGGGCACCGGTCGGGCCACCGCCCTCAGCGACCGCACCCCGTCCCGGGTCCGCGAGGTCGCCGGGGCACTCGGCCGGTGGCTGCGCGCCACCGCCCTGCGCTCGGCGGCCCTTGTCGCCCTGCTCCTCCTCTGGGAGACCGCGCCCCGCCTCGGCCTGGTCGACGCCACCTTCCTCCCGCCGGTCAGCGAGGTCGCCACGGCCTGGTGGGACCTCCTGGGCAACGGCCAGCTCGGGCAGCACACCCGGGCCAGCCTCGCCCGCTCGTTCGGCGGCTTCGCCATCGCCGTCGTCGTCGCGGTCCCGCTCGGCCTGCTCATCGGCTGGTACCGGCCGGTGGCCGCGTTCCTCGGCCCGCTGCTGGAGGTGTTCCGCAACACCGCCGCGCTGGCCCTGCTCCCGGTCTTCGTGCTGCTGCTCGGCATCGGGGAGACGTCGAAGGTCTCGATCGTCGTCTACGCCTGCCTCTGGCCGGTCCTGCTGAACACCATCAGCGCGGTGGGCAACGCCGATCCGACCCTGGTCAGACTGGCCCGCTCGATGGACCTTTCCACCCCGAGGCTCTTCCAGAAGGTGATCCTGCCGTCCTCCGTACCGGCCGTCTTCACCGGCATCCGGCTGGCCGGCTCGGTCTCCATCCTGGTCCTGGTGGCCGCCGAGATGATCGGCGCCAAGGCGGGCCTCGGCTACCTGATCAACGCCTCGCAGTACAACTTCGCGATCCCGCAGATGTACGCGGGCATCATCACCATCTCCGCCGTCGGCGTGGCCTTCAACCAGCTGCTGGTCACGATCGAACGCCGCCTGAGCACCTGGCGCGTCCCCGCCTGAGCGCCCGGCGCGTCCGCGCCGCCCCGCCTGACGCCCGCGCCGTCCGGGCCCGCCACAGCACGCAACGCCACCGAACACAGGGAACAGCCATGACCGCGAACCGCACCCTCCATCTCAACGCCTTCCTGATGAACGCCGGTCACCACGACGCCGCCTGGCGCCACCCCGACAGCCGTCCCGAGCTCATCACCGACCTGCGGTACTTCCAGGACCTGGCCCGCACCGCCGAGCGCGGACTGCTCGACTCCATCTTCTTCGCCGACGGGGTCGCGCTCTGGGGCAAGGCCCGCCACAACGCCCTCGGCGGATTCGAGCCGCTCACCCTGCTCTCCGCCATCGCCGCCGTCACCGAGCACATCGGGCTCATCGCCACCGTCTCCACGACCTTCAACGAGCCCTACAACCTGGCCCGCAAGTTCGCCTCCCTCGACCACATCAGCGGTGGCCGGGCCGGCTGGAACATCGTCACCTCCGGCACCGTCGACGAGGCCCGCAACTTCAACCGCGACGAGCACCTGGAGCACCACCTCCGCTACGAGCGGGCCCGCGAGTTCCTCGACGTCGCCACCAAGCTCTGGGACAGCTGGGAGGACGACGCGATCGTCCTCGACAAGGAGCGCGGCGTCTACGCCGACACCGACAAGCTGCACCCTGCCGCCCACCGCGGCGAGCACTTCGGCGTCGCCGGGCCGCTCAACGTCCCGCGCTCCCCACAGGGCTACCCGCTGCTCGTGCAGGCCGGTTCCTCCGAGGACGGGAAGGAGTTCGCCGCGCAGTACGCCGAGGCCGTGTTCACCGCCCAGCAGACCCTCGCCGACGGCCAGACCTTCTACAAGGACCTCAAGTCCCGCCTCGCCACCTACGGGCGCGCCGAGAGCGACCTGCTCGTCCTGCCCGGCATCGCCCCCGTCATCGGGTCCACCGAGGCGGAGGCGAAGGCCTTGGAGCAGCAGCTCACCGACCTCCAGGTGCCCGAGTACGGCCTCGCCCAGCTCTCCGGCATGCTGAACGTGGACCTCACCGGACTGCCGCTGGACGGCCCGCTCCCAGACCTGCCGGAGGAGCGGGACATCAACGGCAACAAGAGCCGCTTCACCCTGGTCGCCGAACTGGCCCGGCGCGAGGGCCTGACCCTGCGCCGGCTGATCGCCCGCCTGGGCGCGGGCCGCGGCCACCGCGTCTTCGCCGGTACCCCCGAGCAGATCGCCGACCAGCTCGAGGAGTGGTTCACCCAGGGCGCCGCCGACGGCTTCAACATCATGGCGCCGGTCCTGCCCACCGGACTCACGGCCTTCGTCGACCACGTCGTGCCGATCCTGCAGCGGCGCGGTCTCTTCCGCACCGAGTACACCGGCGCCACCCTCCGCGAGAACTACGGCCTCGCCCGGCCGGTCAACCGGCACACCAGGGCGAGCGTCTGACCGGGCACGGCACCGACCGACGTCGGCGGGGGGGGGGGGGGGGGGGGGGGGGGGGGGGGGGGGGGGGGGGGGGGGGGGGGGGGGGGGGGGGGGGGGGGGGGGGGGGGGGGGGGGGGGGG
>NZ_JBICYT010000082.1:0-12532 GCF_043201215.1 Streptomyces sp. NPDC048331
CCGCGGGGGTGCCTCCCGCCCCCGGGGGGGCGTCTTTCTCCAGCGCGGCCCCCCGGGCCCCCCCCCCCCGGCGCCCCCCGGGGGGGCGGCCCCCCGGGGGGGGGGGCCGCCCCTCCGGCGTACGGCGAAGCGATCAGCGGCTGTGCTGCGAGTCCGCGATCGTGACCTCGACCCGCTGGAACTCCTTGAGCTCGCTGTAGCCGGTGGTGGCCATCGAGCGGCGCAGCGCGCCGAAGATGTTCATCGAGCCGTCCGGGGTGTGCGAGGGACCGGTGAGGATCTCCTCGGTGGTGCCCACGGTGCCGAGGTCGACCTTCTTGCCGCGCGGCACGTCCTCGTGGACGGCCTCCATGCCCCAGTGGTTGCCCTTGCCGGGCGCGTCGGTGGCACGGGCCAGCGGGGAGCCCATCATCACGGCGTCCGCGCCACAGGCGACGGCCTTCGGGATGTCGCCGGACCAGCCCACGCCACCGTCGGCGATGACGTGCACGTAGCGGCCGCCGGACTCGTCCATGTAGTCGCGGCGGGCCGCGGCCACGTCCGCGACGGCGGTGGCCATCGGGACCTGGATGCCGAGCACGTTGCGCGTGGTGTGCGCGGCGCCGCCGCCGAAGCCGACGAGGACACCGGCGGCGCCGGTGCGCATCAGGTGCAGGGCCGCCGTGTAGGTGGCGCAGCCGCCCACGATGACCGGGACGTCGAGCTCGTAGATGAACTGCTTGAGGTTCAGCGGCTCGGCGGCGCCCGACACGTGCTCGGCCGACACGGTGGTGCCGCGGATCACGAAGATGTCCACGCCCGCGTCGACGACGGCCTTGGAGAACTCGGCCGTGCGCTGCGGGGAGAGCGCGGCGGCGGTGACGACGCCGGAGTCGCGCACCTCCTTGATCCGCTGCCGGATCAGGTCCGCCTGGATCGGCGCGGAGTAGATCTCCTGGAGACGGCGGGTGGCCGCCTCCTCGTCCAGCTCCGTGATCTCGTCGAGCAGCGGCTGCGGGTCCTCGTACCGGGTCCACAGGCCTTCGAGGTTCAGCACGCCGAGGCCGCCGAGCTCGCCGATGCGGATGGCGGTCTGCGGGGAGACGACCGAGTCCATGGGGGCGGCCAGGAAGGGCAGCTCGAAGCGGTACGCGTCGATCTGCCAGGCGATCGAGACCTCCTTCGGGTCCCGGGTACGCCGGCTCGGGACGATGGCGATGTCGTCGAACGCGTACGCCCTGCGGCCGCGCTTGCCGCGCCCGATCTCGATCTCAGTCACGTGTGGTGGCCTTTCCTCTGGGTCTGCCCGTCCAGTATCCCCGAACGCCGGGGGCATGCGTTCCGGTGACCGCTGTACGGACGGCCGCGCGGCACGGCGAAGGGGGCGGGCCCGATGGACCCGCCCCCTCAGCTCATGCCGTTCAGCCCTTGCGGGAGTAGTTCGGTGCTTCGACCGTCATCTGGATGTCGTGCGGGTGGCTCTCCTTGAGGCCCGCCGAGGTGATGCGGACGAAGCGGCCACGGTCCTGCAGTTCGGGGACCGTACGGCCGCCGACGTAGAACATGGACTGGCGCAGACCGCCGACGAGCTGGTGCACCACCGCGGAGAGCGGGCCGCGGTAGGGGACCTGGCCCTCGATGCCCTCGGGGATGAGCTTGTCGTCGCCGCCCACGCCCTCCTGGAAGTAGCGGTCCTTGGAGAAGGAGCGCTGGTCGCCGCGGGACTGCATCGCGCCGAGCGAGCCCATGCCGCGGTACGACTTGAACTGCTTGCCGTTGATGAAGAGCAGTTCGCCCGGGGACTCCTCGCAGCCCGCGAGCAGCGAGCCGAGCATCACCGTGTCGGCGCCCGCGACCAGGGCCTTGGCGATGTCGCCGGAGTACTGGAGACCGCCGTCGCCGATGACCGGGACGCCGGCCGCCTTCGCGGCGAGCGAGGCCTCGTAGATCGCGGTGACCTGCGGGACGCCGATGCCGGCGACGACGCGGGTGGTGCAGATGGAGCCGGGGCCGACGCCGACCTTGATGCCGTCGCAGCCGGCGTCGATCAGCGCCTGGGCGCCGTCACGCGTGGCGACGTTGCCGCCGATGACGTCGACGGTGGAGTTCGACTTGATCTTGGCGACCATGTCGCCGACCAGGCGGGAGTGACCGTGGGCGGTGTCGACGACGATGAAGTCGGCGCCCGCCTCGATCAGGGCCTGGGCACGCTCGTACGCGTCGCCGGCGACGCCGACGGCCGCGCCCACCAGGAGCCGGCCACCCTTGTCCTTGGCGGCGTTCGGGTACTTCTCGGCCTTGACGAAGTCCTTGACCGTGATGAGGCCCTTGAGGATGCCCGCGTCGTCGACCAGCGGCAGCTTCTCGATCTTGTGGCGGCGCAGCAGCTCCATGGCGTCCACGCCCGAGATGCCGACCTTGCCCGTGACCAGCGGCATCGGGGTCATGACCTCGCGCACCTGGCGGCTGCGGTCCGACTCGAACGCCATGTCGCGGTTGGTGACGATGCCGAGGAGCTTGCCCGCCGGGTCGGTGACCGGGACGCCGGAGATGCGGAACTTCGCGCAGAGCTCGTCGGCCTCGCGCAGCGTCGCGTCCGGGTGCACCGTGATCGGGTCGGTGACCATGCCGGACTCGGAGCGCTTGACCAGGTCGACCTGGTTGGCCTGGTCGGCGATGGAGAGGTTGCGGTGCAGCACGCCGACGCCGCCCTGACGGGCCATGGCGATGGCCATGCGGGCCTCGGTGACCTTGTCCATGGCGGCGGACAGCAGCGGGACGTTCACCCGGACGTTCCGCGAGATGAGGGAAGAGGTGTCGATCGCGTCAGGCGACATGTCCGACGCGCCCGGCAGCAGCAGCACGTCGTCGTAGGTCAGTCCGAGCGTGGCGAATTTGTCGGGCACTCCGTCGGCGGTCATGACACCTTCCCAAATGGTCTTGCTCAGCGCGGATGTCCATGCTAACGGGATCCCGACGCGTCTCATTCCACGACCAAGGTCAAGCAGAAGATTCGTCGTTTCCTACGACTGCGGACAGCGGGCGGGACGCCGAAGGCCGGGGGCCTCGGTCGAGCCGACGGCGGAGCCCACGCACCGTACGGACCCCACGGAACGGACGCACCGGGCCGCGGTGGGACCGTGCGAGCCGCGAGGACCGCGCGTGCCACGCGGACCGCACGCACGGCCGTCTACTGCTCGGCGAGTGCCCGCAGCCGGCTGAGCGCACGGTGCTGGGCGACGCGCACGGCCCCGGGGGACATACCCAGCATCTGCCCGGTCTCCTCCGCGGTCAGTCCGACGGCCACCCGCAGCACGAGGAGCTCGCGCTGGTTCTCCGGAAGGTTGGCCAGCAGCTTCTTGGCCCACGCCGCGTCGCTGCTGAGCAGCGCGCGCTCCTCCGGACCCAGCGAGTCGTCGGGCCGCTCCGGCATCTCGTCGGAGGGCACGGCCGTGCTGCCCGGGTGCCGCATGGCGGCCCGTTGCAGGTCGGCGACCTTGTGTGCGGCGATCGCGAAGACGAAGGCCTCGAAGGGCCGCCCGGTGTCCCGGTAGCGCGGCAGCGCCATCAGGACGGCGACGCAGACCTCCTGCGCCAGGTCCTCCACGAAGTGACGAGCGTCACCCGGCAATCGTGAGAGTCGGGTGCGGCAGTAACGGATCGCGAGGGGGTGCACGAAGGCGAGCAGGTCGTGCGTGGCCTGCTCGTCGCCCTCCACCGCCCTGCGTACGAGCGCGCTGACGCCTACGGCACCGCCACTTTTGGCGGTGCTGGTCTGGCCTGTGGCCGCAGGGGACCCCAGGGCCTCGTCGTCGCGCATCAATCCATGGTGCCTTGGCGCCGGAGCATCCGCGCCGCCATGGCCCTTGTTGTGCATCGAAGCGTTATGAGCAGGTGCGCCGGAACTCATCGTCTGCGCCCTCCCCTCCCGCTCGGCCGAATAGTCCCCGAGAGACTCCACACCCTCAAGGATGCGGCATCGCGCGCGAAGCGAGACGTCCCCCGGATTGTGCCCCGCCAATCCCCGGGTGCGCACCGGGTACGGCGGGGACGGAGATGCCCTCGACAACAGGAGCCGTCGAGGGCGGCGCGCCGCCCCGTCCGCGGGTGGCGGACGGGACCGATCTCGACTTTCCGCGGCCCGCGGCGGACCGGGGCGCGCCCGGCCACGACCCGGAGGTCAGCGGACCAGACCCCAGCGGAAGCCGAGTGCCACGGCGTGCGCCCGGTCCGAGGCGCCGAGCTTCTTGAACAGCCGGCGGGCGTGCGTCTTGACCGTGTCCTCGGAGAGGAAGAGCTCGCGCCCGATCTCCGCGTTGGACCGGCCGTGGCTCATGCCCTCCAGCACCTGGATCTCGCGCGCGGTGAGCGTGGGCGCGGCGCCCATCTCGGCCGAGCGGAGCCGGCGCGGGGCCAGTCGCCAAGTCGGGTCGGCGAGGGCCTGGGTGACCGTGGCCCGCAGTTCGGCGCGTGAGGCGTCCTTGTGCAGGTACCCACGGGCGCCGGCGGCGACCGCGAGGGCCACGCCGTCCAGGTCCTCGGCCACCGTCAGCATGATGATGCGGGCGCCGGGGTCGGCCGAGAGCAGTCGGCGGACCG
The DNA here is from genome assembly GCF_043201215.1 of Streptomyces sp. NPDC048331. Lineage (NCBI taxonomy): Bacteria > Bacillati > Actinomycetota > Actinomycetes > Kitasatosporales > Streptomycetaceae > Streptomyces > Streptomyces sp. NPDC048331. Next base: position 4,579 of record NZ_JBICYT010000082.1, read on the forward strand.
TCTCCACACCGCCCAGCCCGGGCATCCGTACATCCATCAGAATCAGATCGGAGCGGTCGGCGCCCCAGCGGCGGAGGACTTCCTCGCCGTTGGCAGCCGTCGTCACACGCTCGACGCCGGGCACGGTGGCAACCGCGCGACGGAGCGCCTCTCGGGCAAGCGGGGAGTCGTCGCAGACGAGGACGGATGTCATGACCGCCCTCCGCAGCTGCTGATGCGCGTCACCTTGAGCCTCCAGGCTGGTACGTATCGTCACCTGTGCGGTCGATGCTCCCGGACACCTGTCCGAGAACTTATTGGTTCAACCGCCTTCGCACTCTCAACGATGGTCACTCGAAAGAGTTACGGGTCGGACGGACACCTTCAGCACTCTACGTGAGGAAGCGATCACGGCGTCGGAGGCGCGAGCGGCCTGTCCTCCATCTGGAGCTATGCCCTATTTGGCGGCTTTCCTTCCGTTTGGCACGTGTCTGAGGCTAGATTCCCAATGAGTCATATTTACATCTACTCCGACAGTAGGTGTGGAGACATGGACCGTATCCGCCTCAGTACCGGCACCAAGAGGGACTACCAATGGCAGATTTCTCCCGCCTCCCCGGACCGAACGCCGACCTCTGGGACTGGCAGCTGCTAGCCGCCTGCCGCGGGGTCGACAGCTCCCTCTTCTTCCACCCGGAAGGCGAGCGGGGCGCGGCCAGGAGCGCGCGCGAGGCCTCGGCTAAAGAGGTCTGCATGAGATGCCCGGTGCGTTCGGAATGCGCCGCGCACGCACTCGCCGTCCGAGAGCCCTACGGGGTGTGGGGCGGCCTCACCGAGGACGAGCGCGAGGAACTGATGGGCCGCGCCCGGCATCGCCTGATCCCCGCGTCGAGTGCGATCGGACCGATCGCTCCGAACTGAGAGCCGACGAAGCGTCCGAAGGAACGTTTCTTCGAATCACCAGCCCGCCCGGGCGTGTCGCCGCCCGGCTCGCGTTTCACCCGTTCGGCCGTATCCGGTCGTCCGACGTGTGCGCCCCCGGCCGCCGCCGGGGGCGGACGCGGGTCAGCGCGCGGCCGCCCGCTCCAGCTCGGACAGGGTCGCGGCCACGGCCGGCACCCGGGCCAGGTCGGGCAGGGTCAGCGCCACGACCTCCCGCTCGACGGCCGGCTCCACCGCCACCGTGCTCACGCCCTTGGCCCGTACGGACTCCACCGCGAGCTCCGGCAGCACCGCCACGCCCAGCCCGGCGCCGACCAGGCCGACCACCGCCGGGTAGTCGTCGGTGGCGAAGTCGATGCGCGGGGTGAAGCCCACGCCCTCGCACACCTCCACCAGATGCCGGCGGCAGCGCGGACAGCCCGCGATCCAGGGTTCGTCCGCCAGCTCCGCCATGCCCACGCGCTCCGCCCCGGCCAGCCGGTGTCCCTCCGGGACCAGCCCGACGAGCCGGTCGGTCAGCAGCGGCCGCACCACGAGGTCGTCCCACTCCGCGGCGGTATGGGACGCGCCGCCATAGCGGAAGGCCAGCGCCAGGTCGCAGTCGCCCTCGCGCAGCATCTCCACCGAGCGCGGCGGCTCCGCCTCGACCAGCGAGATACGGGTTCCCGGGTGCTCGGCGCGCATCGCCGCAAGCGCGGTCGGCACCAGCGTCGAGCTGCCGCTGGGGAAGGACACGAGCCGGACCCGGCCCGCGCGCAGCCCGGCGATGGCCGCGACCTCCTCCTCGGCGGCGGTCAGCCCGGCCAGGATTCCCGCGGCGTGGCGCACCAGGGCCTCGCCCGCCTGGGTCAGCCGCATCTCGCGGCCGGTGCGGATGAGCAGCGGGGTGCCGGCCGACTGCTCCAGCGCCTTCATCTGTTGGGAGACGGCGGGCTGGGTGCAGCCGAGCTCGCGGGCGGCGGCGGAGAAGGACCCGGTCCCGGCGACGGCGCGCAGTACCCGGAGATGGCGTGCTTCGATCACCCTTCGAGCATAAGCCCTACTTTGATTTCCGAGGAAATCTACCGACGTCACTTTGGGGTGCTCGGTTAGCGTGTTCCCATGAGCTCCATGCACTTGATCTCTGTGAACCTCGGCCGTGCCACGGCCGTCGACTACACGGACGCGGAGGGCGGGGTGACGGGCATCGGCAAGCGCCCCGTCCCCGGACCGGTCCACGTCCTCGCCCCGGGCCCCAAGGCCACCGGCCTCGGCAGCGGCCTGGAGGGCGACGCCGTCTGCGACCGGCGCCACCACGGCGGCGACCACCAGGCCGTCTACGCGTACGCCCGCGAGGACCTGGACCTGTGGGAGCACGTGCTGGGTCGCGAGCTGCCCGGCGGCCTCTTCGGCGAGAACCTCACCACCTCCGGCATCGACCTGAACACCGCGCGGATCGGCGACCGCTGGCGGGTCGGCGCCGACCTCGTCCTGGAGGTGGCCTCGGCCCGCATCCCGTGCCGGACCTTCCAAGGAGCCATGGGCGAGACCGGCTGGGTCAAGCGGTTCACCCAGGAGGCCCGGCCGGGCGCGTACCTGCGGGTGATCCAGGAGGGTTCGATCTCCCCCGGCGATCCGATCGAGATCATCCACCGGCCCGACCACGAGGTGACGGTGCATCTGTGGTTCCGCGCCTTCACCACCGAACGGGACCTGCTGCCGCTCACCCTGGCCGCGGGCGAGGCGATGGAGCCCGAGGCCCACGAGCGGGTGCGCCTGTACGTGGAGAAGTACGGGGCGGGGGCCGGGGCGAGGTAGCGCCGTCATCGGGGGAAGCTAGGTTGCGCCTATGACGACTGCGTTGATTACGGGATCCACGGCGGGCATCGGCGCCGCCTTCGCCCGGCGGCTGGCCGCCCAGGGACACAATCTGGTGCTGGTGGCACGCGACACGAAGCGGCTCGGCGAGCAGGCCACCGAGTTGCACGACCGGCACGGCATCGAGGCCGACGTACTGGTCGCCGACCTCTCCACGGAGGCGGGCATCGCGGCGGTCGAGCAGCGCCTCGGCGACCGCACCCACCCGGTGGACCTGCTGGTCAACAACGCGGGCTTCGGCAACAAGGGACGCTACCTCGAAGTCTCCATGGCCGACGAGCTGACCATGCTGAAGGTGCACATCGAGGCGGTCCTGCGGCTGACCTCGGCGGCCACGGAGTCGATGCGCTCGCGCGGCCGCGGCGGCGTGATCAACGTGGCCTCGGTGGCCGCCTTCGTACCGCGCGGCACCTACGGGGCGAGCAAGGCCTGGGTCGTGCAGTTCACCCAGGGCGCGGCGCGGGACCTGGCGGGCTCCGGGGTGCGGCTGATGGCGCTGTGCCCCGGCTTCGTCCGGACCGAGTTCCACCAGCGGGCCGGCATGGGCACGGACAACATCCCCGGCTGGATGTGGCTGGACGCCGACAAGCTGGTGGCCACGGCCCTGGCCGACCTGGCCCGCGGCAGGACGGTGTCGATCCCGGACCCGCGGTACAAGGCGCTGATGGGCGTGGTGAAGCTGACGCCGCGCGGACTGCTGGGCGGGATGTCCTCGCGTACGGGCCGCAAGTACGGCCCCCAGTAGCGCCGGAGGGTACCCCGACAAGCCCCGACCCAAGCGGCCGATCGGGTGAAATCTCCCTAAACTGGACCTGTCCCATCCAGCGCGGGAGGCGACGCGATGACATTCGTACAGGTGATCGATTACGAGACCAGGCGGTTCGACGAGATGAACGCGCTCATCGACCGCTGGGCGGAGCAGACCAGCGGCAGGCGCACCGCCACGCACACGATGATCGGCCAGGACCGCGAGGCCCGGAACCACTACGTCGACATGGTGGAGTTCGCCTCGTACGAGGAGGCCATGAAGAACTCCGGACTCCCCGAGACGGACCGGATGTTCCAGGAGATGGTGGCTCTCTGCGAAGGCATGCCGAAGTTCATGAACCTCGACGTGGTCCGCGACGAGCACCTCAACAAGCAGCTCGCCCTACGGGTGTTCGAAGAAGCGGCCATGGGCGGGAACATGGGCGTCCTCGACGAGTGCTTCGCGACGAACTACATCGACCACGACGTCAGCAAGGCGGAGTCCACCGTCATCGGGCGCGACGCCCTGCGGTCGGACATGGAGACGTGGCGCGCCGCCTTCGACATGTCCTTCGAGCCGATGGCCCAGCTGGCCGAGGGCGACATGGTCACGACGGTGTGGAACTGGCGCGGCACCCACAAGGGCCCGTTCATGGGAGTCGCACCGACCGGCAAGACGTACGAGATGTCCGGGAGCACCACCTTCCGGTGCGTGGAGGGAGAGATCGTCGAGGGCTGGTGGCACTACAACCCCGGCGCCCTGCAACAGCAGATGGGTGGAACGGGTACGCCGTACGGGACCTGAGGCCCCGCCACGGGAGGCGACCCGACACCAGGGGCGACGACGGCAGAACAACGGGAAGGCCCCGCTCCGCGACTGCGGAGCGGGGCCTTCCCGGCGTGGTGCGTGCGATCAGTGGCTGTGGCCGTGACCGTGGCCGTGACCGGCGTCGCCCTCGTCCTCGGCCGGCTTCTCGACGACCAGGGTCTCGGTCGTGAGCAGCAGGGAGGCGATGGAAGCGGCGTTCTCCAGCGCGGAGCGGGTGACCTTGACCGGGTCGATGACGCCGGCCTTGACCAGGTCGCCGTACTCGCCGGTGGCGGCGTTGAAGCCCTGGCCCTTGTCGAGCTCGGCGACCTTCGAGGTGATGACGTAGCCCTCGAGGCCGGCGTTCTCGGCGATCCAGCGCAGCGGCTCGACGGCGGCGCGGCGCACGACCGCGGCACCGGTGGCCTCGTCGCCCGTCAGGCCGAGGTTGCCCTCGAGGACCTTGACGGCGTGGACGAGCGCGGAGCCACCGCCGGAGACGATGCCCTCCTCGACCGCGGCACGGGTCGCCGAGATGGCGTCCTCGAGGCGGTGCTTCTTCTCCTTGAGCTCCACCTCGGTGGCGGCGCCGACCTTGATGACGCAGACGCCACCGGCGAGCTTCGCCAGGCGCTCCTGCAGCTTCTCGCGGTCCCAGTCCGAGTCGGTGGACTCGATCTCGGCCTTGATCTGGTTGACACGGCCGAGGACCTCGTCGGAGGAACCGCCACCGTCGACGATGGTGGTGTCGTCCTTGGAGATGGTCACGCGGCGCGCGGTGCCCAGTACGTCCAGACCGGCCTGGTCGAGCTTGAGGCCGACCTCTTCGGCGATGACGGTGGCACCGGTGAGGGTGGCCATGTCCTGGAGCATCGCCTTGCGACGGTCGCCGAAGCCCGGGGCCTTGACGGCGACCGCGTTGAAGGTGCCACGGATCTTGTTGACGACGAGGGTGGAGAGCGCCTCGCCCTCGACGTCCTCGGCGATGATCAGCAGCGGCTTGGAGGCGCCGGCCTGGATGACCTTCTCGAGCAGCGGCAGCAGGTCCTGGATCGAGGAGATCTTGCCCTGGTTGATCAGGATGTACGGGTCGTCGAGGACGGCCTCCATACGCTCCTGGTCGGAGACCATGTACGGCGAGAGGTAGCCCTTGTCGAAGGCCATGCCCTCGGTGAACTCCAGCTCCAGGCCGAAGGTGTTGGACTCCTCGACGGTGATGACACCGTCCTTGCCGACCTTGTCCATCGCCTCGGCGATGAGCTCGCCGACCTGCTGGTCCTGCGCGGAGAGCGCGGCCACGGCGGCGATGTCGGACTTGTCCTCGATCGGGCGGGCGGTCGCGAGGAGCTCCTCGGACACGGCCTTGACCGCGGCGTCGATGCCCTTCTTCAGGGCGGCCGGGGAAGCACCCGCGGCGACGTTGCGCAGACCCTCGCGGACCAGCGCCTGGGCCAGCACGGTGGCGGTGGTGGTGCCGTCACCCGCGATGTCGTTGGTCTTGGTCGCCACCTCCTTCACGAGCTGCGCGCCCAGGTTCTCGTACGGGTCGTCCAGCTCGACCTCGCGGGCGATGGTGACACCGTCGTTGGTGATGGTGGGGGCGCCGAACTTCTTGTCGATGACGACGTTGCGGCCCTTGGGGCCGATCGTCACCTTGACCGTGTCGGCAAGCTTGTTGACGCCGCGCTCGAGGGCGCGACGGGCGTCCTCGTCGAACTTCAGGATCTTCGCCATGGGAGCGGTTCAGCCCTCTCGAAAACTCGGGTTTAACGAGCTACGCCCCTCGCCGCCCGGCAATCAGCGGGGTGACCAGGGGCGCAGCTCAAAGCAGTACTGATGAAGAGAATTACTTCTCGACGATCGCGAGCACGTCGCGAGCCGAGAGGACGAGGTACTCCTCGCCGCTGTACTTCACTTCGGTGCCGCCGTACTTGCTGTACAGCACGATGTCGCCGACGGTGACGTCCAGCGGGAGACGCTGGCCGTCCTCGAAGCGACCCGGGCCCACCGCGAGGACGACGCCCTCCTGGGGCTTCTCCTTCGCGGTGTCCGGGATGACCAGGCCGGAGGCCGTGGTCTGCTCGGCGTCGAGCGGCTGGACCACAATGCGGTCCTCAAGCGGCTTGATGGCAACCTTGGAGCTGGCGGTCGTCACGATCCGACCTCCCCCTTCGGAGATCCGGGGTTAACTGTCTGAGGTGGCGACCAGGTCGATCCGTCGTCGCGGGTGCCGGATCTGCCTGTCGCTGTGTTGGCACTCACCAGGGGTGAGTGCCAGGTGCGAGACTATTCCGGCGATTAGCACTCGGTCAAGCGGAGTGCCAATTCCCGCCGATCGGGCGTTGCGCGGACCGACACCTGAACGCAGCCCAACGGGGCCCACGAGCCTCGGGGATCGCTACTCTCCAGCCCATGACCTGGAGAAACGCAGAGCTCCGCCGGCGCGACATCATCTCGATCACCGTGGGCCTGGTGATCGGGATTTCCGCCTTCTCGCTGGCCGGACCGCAGCTGATGACCAAGCTGACGGGGGTGGAGGGCAGCTTCCACGCGGAGCAATGCTGGGGGCAGAACGACTACGACGGGGTCGAGCGACGGGCGTGCTCCGGCTCCTTCTCCGCCGCCGACGGATCGTTCACCATCCACCGAATAGCGGCCGAGGGCGTGTTCGAAACCGATCCGGTCGGGCCGGTGGCCTCCCGGGTCGCCGGACCGTCGGCCGACGAGGCCGTGCGGCCGGGGCTCATGTCCCTGGCCCCCCTGCTGGGCATCGGACTGGTCGGCTTCGCGTACCCCCTGTGGGTCCTGTTCGCGGTCGTCCGCGACCTCCTGACCCGCCGACGACGCCGCCGAAGAGCCGATCCGGCCGTGGCCGTGGCCGCGCCCCCCGCCCCCGTCCCCGCCCCCGTCCCCGTCCCCGGTGCGACCAGGAAGAACTCCGGCGTGCGATGGATCCACGCCGTCCCGATCGCCGTCAGCATCGCCGCCGGGATCTACATGTGCCATGCGGCGGTACCGCGGCTGATCACCCAACTGACCGGGGTGGACGGTGCGTTCCGTGCCGAGCGCTGCGTCTGGGGGGAGCCCGACGCCGACGGCGACCGGACGACGACGTGCACGGGGGACTTCACCGCCGCCGACGGCTCGTTCACGCTCGCCCGGATCAAGATCGACGGCTCGTTCGACGAGCGGCCCAAGGGGCCGGTGAGCGCCCGCGTCAGCGGCCCGTCGGCCGACCACGCCGTACAGATGAGCCTCGCGAGCTCGCTCGCACCGATCGGCCTGGGGCTGACCGCCTTCGTGTTCCCCGCCTGGGCGGTGACGGCGGCCACCCGCGACGCCCTCGACCGCCGCCGACGCCGCCGGACCGACCCCCCGAACACCGCAACCCCCGACCCCAACTCCTGGGGCCCACTACCGTCGCGCTGACCTTGCCCCTGCGGTGTCCCCTGCGGGGTGCTCGGCGGTGTGCGGTGCGGCTCGGGCTGCGCCGTGCCCCTGCGGGGTGCTCGGCGGTGTGCTGCTGGGGTCGGGCTGCGCCCGGGGCTGCGCCTCAAACGCCGGCGGGGCTGGTGGTGTGGGTCGGGGCCCCGCAGGAGGGTCTCCTCGGCTCGGCGCGTG
>NZ_JBICYT010000083.1:0-11274 GCF_043201215.1 Streptomyces sp. NPDC048331
TCATCCACCGAAGTGGACGGGGTATCAACTTCTGGCGTTGATTTTTGGCACGCTGTTGAGTTCTCAAGGAACGGACGCTTCCTTCGTACTCACCCTCGCGGGCTTTCCTCCGGGCTTTCGTTCTGTTCTTGCGTTTCCGACTCTATCAGAGTCAGTCCCGCTTCGCTTTCCAGGTTTTCGCTTTCGCGTTTCCCTTTCCGGCGAGTCCGACTCTATCAGATCCTTTCGGGCCTGACCCCCAGTCAGCGGGGCTTGCCTTCCGGGCTGTTGGGCCCTTTCGACGAGTGAGACAGTAGCGGATTCCTTGCCCCCGAACCTAATCGGCGGCCGCGTCCTGGAACGCGGATTCCTCATTCGCAAATACGCATGAAAACGAGACGACGGAGTGCGTCGTTCGTTCGAATGTGTAGTGCGGGATGGCCGTCCGGGGACCGACCGGGGTCGGCGCTCACTTCGGACAACTCGAAGAACCTTACGGACTGGGCACACCAGTGTCAACCCCTGGCCGGCCCGCCGCGCCGGATCCGACGAAACTCCCGCCGTCCTCAACGCCCTCGGTCTACGCTGGGTCCATGACTACGCATGCGCTCACGCTCGACCTTCGCTGGTGGGCCGCCTGACGGCGGCCGTCCTTCCACGCGAGCACGCATGCGCTCACGGCCGCCGCTACGGCGGCCGTTCTTGTTTCTCCCCTCCCGGGAGTGGCTCGGTCGCCCGACGCGGTGGCCCCGACACCACTCACACACAGGGAGAGCAGGACATGACGACGACGACTCCGAGGATCTTCAGCGGCATCAAGCCCACCGGACACCTGACGTTGGGCAACTACCTGGGGGCCCTGCGCCAGTGGGTCGCCGCCGATCGGACGCCCGAGTCCGCGCTGTTCTGCGTCGTCGATCTGCACGCGCTGACCGTCGAGCACGAGCCGGCGCGCGTACGCAGGCTGAGCCGGCAGGCGGCGACGCTGTTCCTGGCCGCCGGGCTGGATCCACAGCGGTGCACCCTCTTCGTGCAGAGCCATGTCGACGAGCACACCCGGCTGGCGTACCTCCTGGAGTGCACCGCCACCGACGGGGAGCTACGGCGGATGATCCAGTACCGGGAGAAGGCGGCGCAGGCGCAGGTCTCCGGGGAGGGCGTGCGGCTGTCCCTGCTCACCTATCCCGTGCTGATGGCGGCGGACATCCTGGCGTACGGGGCGCAGGAGGTGCCGGTCGGGGAGGACCAGCGGCAGCACGTCGAGCTGACCCGGGATCTGGCGGTGCGGTTCAACCAGCGGTACGGGCACACCTTCACCGTCCCGAAGGCCACGCTTCCCGCCGTGGCCGCGCGGGTCATGGACCTGCAGGACCCGATGTCGAAGATGGGGAAGTCGCACGAGAGCGGGGCGGGGATCGTCTATCTGCTCGACGAGCCGGGGGTCGTGCGGAAGAAGGTGATGCGGGCGGTCACCGACAGCGGGGACGACGGTGTGGTCTACGACCGTGAGTCCCGGCCGGGGGTCGCGAATCTGCTGGACATCCTGGCGGCGTGTGCCGGGGGTGATCCGGCCGTGCTCGCCGAGGGGTACAGCGGCTACGGGGCGCTGAAGCGGGATGTCGCCGACGCGGTGGTCGAGCTGCTGCGGCCGCTGCAGGAGCGGCATGCGGAGCTCGCGGGCGATCCGGCCGAGGTGGAGAAGGTGCTGCGGGAGGGTGCCGAGCGGGCCAGGCAGTTGGCGCGGCCGGTGGTGGACCGGGCGTACCGGGCCATCGGGCTGCTGGAGCCGTGACGGGTGGGGGTTCCGCGGGTCGCGGGGCCCCCACCGGTACGGGTCTCAGCTGTTGCCGGAAGCGAGCTCGCGGCTGCGGTCGCGGGCCGCTTCCAGGGCGGCGATGAGCGCGGCGCGTACGCCGTGCCTCTCCAGCTCGACGATCGCGTTGATCGTCGTGCCGGCCGGGGAGGTGACGGCCTCGCGGAGCTTGACCGGGTGTTCGCCGCTGTCCCGGAGCATCACGGCGGCGCCGATGGCGGCCTGGACGATCAGGTCGTGGGCCTGGGCGCGGGGCAGTCCGAGGAGGATGCCGGCGTCGGTCATGGCTTCGACGAGGAAGTAGAAGTAGGCGGGTCCGGAGCCGGAGAGGGCGGTGGCCGCGTCCTGCTGGGACTCGGGGACGCGCAGGGTCTTGCCGACGCTGCCGAAGATCTCCTCGGTGTGGGCGAGGTGGGCGGCGGTGGCGTGGCTGCCGGCGGAGATGACGGACATGGCCTCGTCGACGAGGGCGGGGGTGTTCGTCATGACGCGGACGACGGGGGTGCCGGGGCTGAGTCGTTCCTCGAAGAAGGCCGTGGGAACGCCGGCGGCCCCGCTGATGACCAGGCGGTCGGCGGGGACGTGCGGGGCGAGCTCGTCGAGGAGCTTGGCCATGTCCTGGGGCTTGACGGTGAGGATGAGGGTGTCGGCGCGCTTGGCGGCCTCGGCGTTGGTGACGGCCTCGACGCCGTAGCGGGTGCGCAGTTCCTCGGCCCGTTCGGCGCGGCGGGCGGTGACGAGGAGCTTCGAGGCGGGCCAGCCGCCGCGGATCATTCCGCTGAGCAGGGCCTCACCGATCTTGCCGGTACCGAGGACTGCGACTGTCTGGGTCATGCCCGATCCACCTCGCCGAACTGTGCTTGCGCGTGAGCTACGTCTACGTGCTCATCCTCGCACCCGGGCGGGGACCGGGGAGGTGCTGTCCGTAGTGCGGTCAGGGGGTGCGGTCAGGGGGTGCGGCGGCGGAGGGTGACCGCGCCGAGGGCGAGGACGAGCAGGGCGCAGGCGGCGACGATCGCGGCGTCGCGGACGAAGTCGGCGGTCATGTCGGTGTGGGTGAGGACCTGGGTCATGCCGTCGACGGCGTAGGACATGGGCAGGACGTCGGAGAGGCCTTCGAGGACGGGGTGCATGGTGTCGCGGGCGGCGAAGAGTCCGCACAGGAGCAGCTGGGGGAAGATCACCGCGGGCATGAACTGGACTGCTTGGAACTCGGAGGCCGCGAAGGCGGAGACGAAGAGGCCCAGTGCGGTGCCGAGGAGGGCGTCGAGGAGGGCTACGAGGAGCAGCAGCCAGGGGGATCCGACGACGTCGAGGCCGAGGGCCCAGAGGGCGAGGCCGGTGGCGAGGAGTGACTGGAGGACGGCGACGGCGCCGAAGGCGAGGGCGTAGCCGGCGATGAGGTCGCCCTTGCCCAGCGGCATGGCGAGGAGGCGTTCCAGGGTTCCGGAGGTGCGTTCGCGCAGGGTGGCGATGGAGGTCACCAGGAACATGGTGATGAGGGGGAAGATCCCGAGGAGTGAGGCGCCGATGCCGTCGAAGGTCTGGGGGCTGCCGTCGAAGACGAAGCGCAGCAGGGTGAGCATCAGTACGGGGACCAGGAGCATCAGCGCGATGGAGCGCGGGTCGTGGCGGAGCTGGCGCAGGACGCGGGCGGCGGTGGCGGTGGTGCGGGCGGCGTTCATCGGGTCTGCTCCCGGATGGCGGTGACGTTGGAAGAGGAGGCGGCAGCGTCGGCGGCGGCGTTGGCCTCGTCGACGAGGCGCAGGAAGCCTTCCTCGACGGTGGTGGCGTGGGTGCGGGTGCGCAGTGCGTCGGGGGTGTCCTGGGCGAGGATGCGGCCCTCGCGCATGAGGAGGAGGTCGTGGCAGCGTTCGGCCTCGTCCATGACGTGGGAGGAGACGAGGATCGTCGCGCCGCGGGTGGCGGTGATGTCGTGGAAGAGGTTCCACAGGTCGCGGCGCAGGACGGGGTCGAGGCCGACGGTGGGTTCGTCGAGGACCAGGAGCTCGGGGGTGCCGAGCAGGGCGACGGCGAGGGAGACGCGGCTGCGTTGGCCGCCGGAGAGGTTGCCGGCGAGGGCGCCGGCTCGGCTGGTGAGGTCGACGTCGGTGATGGCGCGGCTGACGGCGGCGGCGCGGCGGTCGGCGGCGGCTCGGCCGGGGTCGAGGACGGCGGCGAAGTAGTCGAGGTTCTGCCGGACGGTGAGGTCGTCGTAGACGCTGGGCGCCTGGGTGACGTAGCCGATGCGGGAGCGGAGCCGGGGGTGGCCGGCGGGGTGGCCGAGGACGTCGAGGGTGCCGGTGACGTGGGCCTGGGTGCCGACGATGGCGCGCATGAGGGTGGATTTTCCGCAGCCGGAGGGGCCGAGGAGGCCGGTGATGCGGCCGCGGGGCACGTCGAAGGCGATGGAGTCGAGGACGGTGCGGGGGGTGCGGCCGGTGCCTCGGCGGACGGTGAGGTCATGGGCGTGGACGGCGGCCGGGTCTCCCTCGGGCTGCTTATTCATCATGTGATGAATAATGCTCCTGACGGTGCCAGGACGTCAATCGCCGGAACGGTCGCGGGTTACTTCGGGCCGCAGGCGCCGCGCGGGGGCTACTTCTTGCGCTTGGGGCGGCGGGCCGCCGGGTTCCCCGTACGGGTGCTGCGGCGGCGGGCGTACTCGGCCTGGGCGCGCTCGTACTCCGCGCGGCGCAGCTTCTCGCCCGGCGCCTCCCCGAGGCAGCGCAGGAAATACGCGATCAGGGAACCGATGAAGCCGATCGTCTTGAGGCCCTTGAGGGCGGCCTCGTCGGAGGACGGGGCGGGGCGACGACTGAAGGAGGCCCAGGTCTTGGTGAAGGCGATCGAGCTGGCGATCGCGAAGAGGACGACGACCGAGATGCTGAGGAAGGGGCCGACGTTGCCGATCTCCAGCCCCTCGTAGGCGAAGCGGAGCATCAGCGCGGAGGCGATGGCCGTGGCCAGCGAGCCGATGGCGAGGCCGACGCGGAGCAGTGCGTAGCCGCCGTCGTGCTCGACCCAGGTGGTGCCGAAGAAACGGATCGGCTCGGGCTGCGGGCCGGCGGGCACCGAGGCCTGCGCGGCCGGCTCGGCGGGGGTCTGGTCTCGCTGGTCGTCGCTCACATCAGCGATTATCCCTCGCCGGGCCCGCCGGGCCGGGTGTGTCTCACGTGTCAGACGGGTGCGGAACGGTCAGGCGCACCGGTTGGTGACGTAGCCGTCACTGCCGGTCCGCACGTACGCGTCGGAGACGAAGCGGCCGTTGCCGATACAGTCCCAGATGTCCGTCGTACCGTACGGGCCCGAGACGGTGGTGCCCTCGCACTGGCAGCGGAGCGAGACGGTCGCGCCGAGCGGCAGGACCTCGATGACCGCGTAGTTGGTACCCGGGCCGTTGCGGACGTTCAGCCGGGCGCCCGGAGCGACCGGGAACATCGGGTAGCCGGACCCGCCGGCCATGCTCTGGATTTGGCTCGAATCGTTCTCGACCGACATGCGAAATCTCCCCCCATGGGCGTTGCACTGCGCAACTCGCGCAGGGTAGCAGGACCTTGGAGATGCGCAGGGGTCATCGACTAGGCTCCGGCGGGGGTGGTGAGCGGTGCATTCGCTGCGCGCGGACTACGTGGGATTTCCGGAGTACGCCGGGCAGTACCGGCTCGAATCGGTGCTCGGCTCCGGAGGGATGGGCGTCGTCCATCTGGCCACGTCCGACTCGGGGCTGAAACTCGCCGTCAAGATCGTGCACCCCGAGCACGCGGTGGATCCGGAGTTCCGAGCCCGGTTCCGCCAGGAGGTCGCCGCCGCGCGACGGGTGAGCGGTGCGTTCACCGCGCCCGTCGTGGACGCCGATCCCGATGCCGAACGGCCTTGGATGGCCACCCTGTTCATCGACGCGCCGACGCTCGCCGAACGGGTACGGGACCAGGTCCTGGCCCCCGTCGAACTGACCCGGCTCGCCGCCGGCCTGGCCGAGGCCCTGCGCGACATCCACCGAGCCGGAGTGGTGCACCGGGACCTCAAGCCCAGCAACGTCCTGATGGCCCCGGACGGCGTGCGGGTCATCGACTTCGGGATCTCACGTCCGGCGGACAGCGACCTGCGGACCGAGACCGGGAAGCTGATCGGCACTCCCCCGTACATGGCGCCCGAGCAGTTCCAGCGACCGCGCGACGTGGGAACGGCCGCGGACGTCTTCGCCCTGGGATCCGTACTCGTACACGCGGCGACCGGACACGGACCGTTCGACTCGGACAGCCACTACCTGGTGGCGTACCAAGTGGTGCACAGCGAACCCGATCTGACCGGGCTGCCGGCGCGGCTCGCACCGCTGGTCGCCCGATGCCTGGCGAAGGACCCGTCGGAGCGGCCCACCGCCGAGGAGTTGATCGCCGAGATGCGGGCGATCGCTTACCCGACCGCCGAGGACACCCAGGCCTTCGTACCCCGGCAGCGGCAGCCGGCCGACTCGGAGCAGCCGACGCACCAGCGGGTACGGAGCACACCCGAGCCCGAGTCCGAGCCCGAGGCGGCAGGCCGGCGCACCCGGACGGTCGTCGGGATCGGGGTCGGGCTGCTGCTCGCCGGCGCCGCCGCGGTCGGCGGGTACTGGCAGTTCGGACCGGACGCCGGAGCCGCCGACCGGATCGCCACGCAGGCCGGTCCGGCGCCGCGCAAGAGCTTCGCCCCCTGGACGGTCCCCTTGGGGAAGCCCGGTACGGGCAGCCGGATCGGGGCCTGCTCCTGGCAGTCGGCGGCCCTCTACTGCGCCGGGCCGGGCCTCGTCGCGGCCCGGCTGGACCCCGCGGACGGCACCACCGTGTGGGCGGTGGAGGCGACCGCCCCGGAGCCCCGGACGACGGCCCTCACCGCGCCGGTCCACGCCGGCGGGCGGGTCCTCGTCATGGCGCCGGGCAGCGAGACCCTCCAGGCCCTGGACCCCGGCACGGGAACGGAGACCTGGAGGCGGAAGCTACCGGCCGGATCCCAGGTGGTGACCGCGGGCGGACAGGTCCTGCTCGTCGGAACGACCGGCAGCGTCACCGCCCTGGACGCGGCCACCGGCACACAGCGCTGGAGCCGGCGGATCGGCGGGGTCGGCGCCGAGTGGTGGGGCGGCACGGACGAGGCCGGCACACCCGCGCTGTACGTGGCGACGCCCGGCGGCGACAGCGGATCGACCCAACTCGCCGCCGTGGACCCGGCGGACGGGAAGGTGCGCTGGCAGCTCCGGACGGCGGGGCGGCTGCGCCCGGTCGGCGTGGCGCGGGGCGGGCTGTTCCTGCTGGACCTCGACGCGTCCTCCCGGACCGGCGCGATCGTACGCGTCGACCTGGCCGCGCACGGGGTGCAGCGCGTGCGGCTGACGGCGCCTGTGTACGACGCGGAGCCGGCGGTGGGCCAGGACGGGACCGTGTACCTGTTCGGGACCTCGGGCACGCTGGTCGCGATCGGA
This sequence comes from Streptomyces sp. NPDC048331, assembly GCF_043201215.1. Lineage (NCBI taxonomy): Bacteria > Bacillati > Actinomycetota > Actinomycetes > Kitasatosporales > Streptomycetaceae > Streptomyces > Streptomyces sp. NPDC048331. Next base: position 7,254 of record NZ_JBICYT010000083.1, read on the forward strand.
ACGGCCGAGGAGCAGTGGCGGCTGGAGACGGGTGTGGCCGTGGGCTCGCGGCCGGTGATCCACGACGGGCGGATCCATCTGGCGGCCTCCGACGGGCGGCTGCTGGCCGTCGACGGCGCGGGCCGGCTCATCGGGCAGACGAAGCCCAGGCTGGGCGGCGAGCAGGGCTACACCTCCACGCTGCCCGCACCCGTGGTCGGCGACGGGCGGGTGTTCACCGGGGCGCCCGACGGGACGGTGTTCGCGGTGGGGGCGGGGGATCCTGCCGCCTGGTGACGCGCCGACGCCCCCGCACCGGAGGGTGCGGGGGCGTCGGCGGATGAGCGTCGGCGGATGCGCGTCGGCGGGTAGGCGTCGGCGGGTGCGCCTTCGCGGTCGGTCGTCAGCCCAGCAGGGAGACGTCCCGGACCGCGCCCTTGTCGGCGCTGGTGGCCATCGCGGCGTAGGCGCGCAGGGCCGCGGAGACCTTGCGCTCGCGGTTCTTCGGGGCGTAGACGCCGCCGAGGGCCGCGTGGCGGGCCGCCAGGGTGGCCTCGTCGACGAGGACCTCGATGGACCGGTTCGGGATGTCGATGCGGATCCGGTCGCCGTCCTCGACGACCGCGATGGTGCCGCCCGAGGCCGCTTCCGGGGAGGCGTGGCCGATGGACAGGCCCGAGGTGCCGCCGGAGAAGCGGCCGTCCGTCACCAGCGCACAGACCTTGCCGAGGCCGCGGCCCTTGAGGAAGGAGGTCGGGTAGAGCATCTCCTGCATACCGGGGCCGCCGCGCGGGCCCTCGTAGCGGATGACGACCACGTCGCCCGCCTTGATCTCCTTGCGGAGGATCTTGTCGACCGCCTCGTCCTGCGACTCGCAGACCACGGCCGGACCCTCGAAGGTCCAGATCGACTCGTCGACACCGGCGGTCTTCACGACACAGCCGTCCTCGGCGATGTTGCCGCGCAGGACGGCGAGGCCGCCGTCCTTGGAGTACGCGTGCTGCACCGAGCGGATACAGCCGCCCTCGGCGTCGAGGTCGAGGGACTCCCAGCGCTTGGACTGGGAGAAGGCGGTGGCGGAGCGCTCGCAGCCGGGGGCCGCGTGCCACAGCTCCATGGCCGTGTCGGTGGCCGTGCCGGAGCGGGCGTCCCACTTCGCCAGCCAGTCCTCCAGGCCGTCCGAGTGGACGGTGGTGACGTCCTTGTTGAGGAGACCGCCGCGGTGCAGCTCGCCCAGGATGGCGGGGATGCCACCGGCGCGGTGGATGTCCTCCATGTAGTACGTGCCGCCGGGCGCCACGTTCGGCGCGACCTTGGACAGGCACGGGACGCGGCGCGAGACGGCGTCGATGTCGGTGAGGTCGTAGTCCAGACCCGCTTCCTGCGCCGCGGCCAGCAGGTGCAGGATCGTGTTCGTGGAGCCGCCCATCGCGATGTCGAGGGCCATGGCGTTCTCGAAGGCCTCGCGGGTGGCGATGTTGCGGGGCAGGACGGACTCGTCTCCGTCCTCGTAATAGCGCTTGGTGATCTCCACAACCGTACGACCGGCGTCCTCGTACAGGGCGCGGCGGGCGGTGTGCGTGGCGAGGACCGATCCGTTGCCCGGGAGGGCCAGGCCGATGGCCTCGGCCAGGCAGTTCATCGAGTTGGCCGTGAACATGCCGCTACAGGAGCCGCACGTGGGACAGGCGTTCTCCTCGATGCGCAGCACGTCCTCGTCGGAGACGTTCTCGTTCGAGGCGTCGACCATGGCGTCGATCAGGTCGAGCTTGCGGACGGTGCCGTCGACGAGGGTCGCCTGACCGGCTTCCATCGGGCCGCCGGAGACGAAGACGACCGGGATGTTGAGGCGCATCGCGGCCATCAGCATGCCGGGGGTGATCTTGTCGCAGTTGGAGATGCAGATCAGGGCGTCGGCGCAGTGCGCCTCGACCATGTACTCGACCGAGTCCGCGATCAGGTCGCGGGAGGGGAGGGAGTACAGCATGCCGCCGTGGCCCATGGCGATGCCGTCGTCGACCGCGATGGTGTTGAACTCGCGCGGGATCGCGCCGGCGGCACGGATGGCGTCGGAGACGATCCGGCCGACCGGGGCCAGGTGGGTGTGACCGGGGACGAACTCGGTGAAGGAGTTGGCGACCGCGACGATCGGCTTGCCGATGTCCGCGCTCGCTACGCCCGACGCGCGCATCAGCGCACGTGCGCCTGCCATGTTGCGGCCGTGGGTGACGGTGCGGGACCTCAGCTCGGGCATGCGGTTTCACTCCCCATGAGTGCGGCTGTACGGTCAGCCGCGACTGCGGATATGGCTCAGATACGAGGCTACGCCCACCGCCCGCGATCCGGACGGCATGTCCGGATGTCGGGACGGACGGCTCATTCCTCGGTCAGGTACCGCTGGAGGGTGGGCGCCACGAGGGCCACGATCTTCTCCGGGTCGGTGGACGCCAGGGGCTCCACCTGGACCACGTAGCGCAGGATCGCGATGCCGACCATGTGGGAGGCGGCGAGCTCGGCGCGGAAGGTCGGGTCGGGGACGTCGAGGTCGGCCGCGACCCGCGCCAGGAGCCGCCGCAGCACCAGCTCGCGCAGCACCTTCGCGGCGGCCTCGTGCGTCAGCGCGGAGCGGATCACGGCGAGCAGCGGGACCCGGGTGACCGGGTTCTCCCAGATGCCGAGGAAGTAGCGGGCGAGGCGCTCGCCGATGCCGTCCGGGCCCTCGCCGATGACCGCGGGGACCACCAGCGCGGGCTCGATGCTGACCTCGATGGCGGCGGCGAAGAGATCGTCCTTGCTGCCGAAGTAGTGGTGGACCAGAGCCGGGTCGACGCCGGCGACCTTCGCGATGCCGCGCACGGACGTCTTGTCGTACCCGCGCTCCGCGAACACCTCGCGGGCGGCGAGCCGGATGCGCTCCTGGGTGCCGGGACCCTCGTCGGCCTCGTCCTGCCGGGGCCGGCCGGGGCCGCGCCGGCGGGGCTTGGGTGCGTCCGGGGTGTCGCTCACGGCCGGCGGGCCTTGTCGCGCCGGGCGGTGGGGGCGGCGGCGGTGGCGAGGTGCAGCCGGGTGAAGGCCAGCGCCTCGGCGAGATCGGCCTCGCGCTCGGCGGAGGACATCGCCCGGCGGGTGTTGACCTCGATCACCACGTGCCCGTCGAACGAGGTCCGCGCAAGGCCCTCCAGCAGCTCGGCGCAGGGCTGCGTACCGCGGCCCGGGACCAGGTGCTCGTCCTTGGCCGAGCCGTTCCCGTCGGCGAGGTGGATGTGCGCGAGCCGGTCGCCCATGCGGTCGATCATCGCGGTGGCGTCGGTACGGGCCGTCGCGGTGTGCGACAGGTCGACCGTGAAGTGGCGGTAGTCGTCCTTCGTGACGTCCCACTCGGGGGCGTACGCGAGCATCTCGCGGTCGCGGTAGCGCCAGGGGTACATGTTCTCCACGGCGAACCGCACGTCGGTCTCGTCGGCCATCCGCCAGATGCCGGTGACGAAGTCCCGCGCGTACTGGCGCTGCCAGCGGAACGGGGGATGCACGACCACGGTGCTCGCCCCGAGTCGCTCGGCCGCGGCCTGGGCGCGCTGGAGCTTGGTCCACGGATCGGTGGACCAGACCCGCTGGGTGATCAGCAGGCAGGGCGCGTGCACGGCCAGGATCGGCACGCCGTGGTGGTCCGACAGGCGGCGCAGGGCGTCGACGTCCTGACTGACCGGATCCGTCCAGACCATCACTTCGACGCCGTCGTAACCGAGGCGCGCGGCGATCTCGAAGGCGGTCGCCGTCGACTCCGGATAGACGGAGGCGGTGGAGAGGGCGACTTTCGCGGTCGGGACACGGACTGGTTCTGCCACGGAGACAGGGTACGGGCCCAGGAGGCCACGTGACCGTGACGGCGGCCACGTGGGGGGCGGGGGTGCGGTGCGCGGGGTCTGGTCGGTGGGGCGGGGGCTTGGGGGGGCTTCGGGGGCGGGAGCCGGCCGGGCGGCATCAGGGAGGGGTATGGGGGTTTCCCGTCAGTCCCATCGTCCCTCCGGGTCGGGGCGGTCCC
>NZ_JBICYT010000084.1:0-10461 GCF_043201215.1 Streptomyces sp. NPDC048331
TTCAGGATCGAGAAATCGACCGCCAGCATGAACTGCGCCACCAACAGCACCACAAGAACCAACCTGAGACGCCCGTCCAGCCGAACGGGCCCCTCCGTTCCCGCATCGACCCGCGTACCTTCGACGACCGACATCGCCGACCACATCCTCTCGATCACGCAACGACCTGTTGCGTCATCGACTCTGGACCGGTCGGAGAGGGTTACCCAGCCCCCTGGTGTTGCTGGCGCCGGGCAAGCTAGCACTCCCAGGGCCACCTTCCCGAGCACCGTTCGGCACCCTCCCCCGGCACACTGGAACGCATGGACTCACCGACTGCCCTGGGCGAATTCCTCCGCACTCGTCGCGCCCAGCTCCAGCCCGAGGACGTCGGGCTCCCCTCCCACGGCACCCGCCGGCGCGTGCCCGGGCTACGGCGCGAGGAGCTCGCCCTGCTGGCCGGCGTGAGCATCACCTACTACACGCACCTGGAGCAGGGGCAGAGCACGAACGCCTCGGACAGCGTCCTCGACGCCCTGGCCCGCGCGCTGCGCCTGACGCCGGACGAGCACGCGCACCTGCTGAACCTGGCCCGGCCGCCGCGTGCCAAGCGGGACCGGTCGCCGCGTCCCGAGTACGCCCGTGACACCACGCGGCGTCTGATCACCTCGATGCCGCACGTCCCGGCGGTGGTCCTGGACGGCCGCAACAACGTGCTCGCCTGGAATCCGCTGGGGCACGCCCTGCTCGCGGGGCACGTCGGCTTCGCGAGCCCCGACGACCCGGCGGTCCGCCCGAACCTGACGCGGATGCTGTTCCTGGACCCGCACACCCGGGAGCTCTACACGGACTGGAAGGGCGAGGCGCGTGTCGCCCTGGCGGCCCTGCGCCTGGTCGCGGGACGCAATCCGGAGGACCGCGCGCTGGCCGAGCTCATCGGGTCGCTCATGCTGCAGAGCCCCGACTTCGCCTCGCTGTGGTCGAAGCATCCCGTACGGGACTGCACGGTCGGCACCAAGAACCTGCACCACCCGGTGGTGGGCCCGCTGACCCTCGACTTCGAGAACCTGAACCTCACCGACGGCACCAACCACCGGATGCTGCTCTACAGCGCCCCCGAGTCCTCCCCCTCCGACGCGGCGCTGCGCATGCTGTCGAGCCTGACGGCGGCGTCCTCGGGGGCGCGGCACGACGGCCCGAAGCCCGCGTCGGCGGATGCGGACGCGGGCGGGGAGCGGTAGGGCGGCGGGTCAGTCCCGAGCGGCCGCGGTGACCGGGGTCCGGTCGCCGGGAAGCTCGGCGGGGGCGGCGGGGGCGGCCGGGGCGGCGGGTGCCGGGACCAGGGGCGTACGGGGCCTGGCACGGCCGAAGCGGCGCATGGCGGGCATCTCCACTAAGCGGAACAGGAGCCAGCCGCCGAGCAGGGAGGCCGCGAAGAATCCCGCGATCACCAGCAGGGCCACCGGGACGCTGTAGGTGTGCTCGCCCAGTAGCGAGCGGAGGTAGAAGATCGTGACACCCTGGACGAGGTAGAAGCCGAAGGACACCTCGCCCAGCCAGACCATGGGCCGGCTGCGCAGGAAGGTGGCCCGGCCGTCCGCGTCGGCCTGCGCGGTGGCCCCGATGAGCGCGGCGACCGGGATGATCGTCGCGACGACGAATCCGTACTGGAACGGGGCGACGAGGGCTGCGGCGTAGCCGAGAACGGCGAGCACGAGGGAGACGCCGAAGCCGACCCGGCGCGGCCACAGTCCCGCGAGGACGATCCGGGCGAGCAGGATGCCGAGGACGAATTCGAAGAGGCGGCCGGCCGGGAGCAGGTACCCGAACCAGAACTGCATGCCGGAGATCGGCGTGATGGTGGACTTCGGGGTGTCCGGGACGAAGTAGGTGGCGACCAGCTGGAGGGCGACCATTCCGGCGATCATCGCGGCGCTCCAACCCCACAGGGCGGTCCGGCCGCGGAGCTTGCGGATCGGCACGATGAGGGCCGGGAAGAGCATGTAGAAGAGCAGCTCGCTGCCCAGTGACCAACTGGGCGGGTTGACGCTGAGGTTGACGGTGGGCTGCGGCCACCAGGTGTGGATGAGGAAAAGGTTCGGGAGCCAGTCGGCGACGCCGGTGACGGCCGAGCCGGCGAAGAGGATCATCGCGGCGGCGAAGACGACGAGGTGGTTGGGGAAGATCTTCAGCAGTCGCCGGCGGAGGAAGGCGGTGACGCGCTCGCCGGGCTTGGCGGCCCAGGCGAGGACGAAGCCCGAGAGGACGAAGAAGAACGAGACTCCCAGGTAGCCGGCCTTGCCGAAGGCGGTGGAGAAACCGTCGGCGATGGAGGCGTCGGCGAAGGGGTTGATGGGCGCGTTCGGCGGTATCGGGGAGTCGGTCAGGGACGAGTGGAAGAAGAAGACGGAGAGTGCGGCGAAGAACCGCAGGCCGGTCAGTGAGGGCAGTTTCGCCCGCTTCGCGGCGTCGGGGGACGTCGTGGAGGCCACAGGGATCGCTCTTTCTGGAGTGGGGTTCGTCAGGGACGACGGCCGGGACCGTGCTCCGCCGTGCGGTGCGCGGTCCCGGCGGCGCGAAGGGGCGTACGGGACTGCCGGGAGGGGCGGATGGGGTGGACGGGGTGGACGGGGCCTGCGGGCCCGTGCGCCTACTGCTCGATGCCGTTGCGGTAGACCATGAGCTTGGCGTCCTTGGCCACGTAGTAGTTCTGGACGGAGTACGCGATGGTGGCGAAGTCGAGGCGGCCGTCCCCGTTGAAGTCGGCCGTGGCGATGCGGGCCACGGACTCCTCGGAGACCCGCCACTTGGCCCAGACGCCGTTGGCCGCGTCGATCGCCTTGTAGTACATGACGCCCTGCCAGGGCCACGGTCCGCGCAGCGCCACCAGGAACTCCTCGTCGCCGTCGCCGTCGAAGTCGGCGCAGACGATCTGGTGGCCGGGGCCCTCGCCGTTCTCGTTCGGGTCGCCGTACACGTCGAGCAGGACGCGGTTCCAACCCTCACCGCCCTCGGCCTTCGTGTAGACGGCCACGGTGTTGCCGTGGAAGGGCTCGATGGCGGCGACGTAGGCCATCGGATCGTCGCCGAGCCGGCCCGCGTTGAGATCGCCGCTGCCGCGGAAGCCGGTCTGCTCGAACTGGGTGAGTTCGCCGGTGCCGATCAGCTCACGGACCCATTCCTGGCGGGCCTCGTCGAACCAGAGCCAGGTGACGCCCTCGTCGGAGGCCAGCAGCAGGGATTCGAGGTCGGAGCCGGGGACCAGGCCCCGCTTCTTCTCGGCGCCGTGGATCATACGGAAGTGGCTGTCGTCGATGACGGTCATCGGCCACTCTTCCGCCGTGAGCACGTCGTCCGGCTGGGTGAACAGCACGACGGGCAGGACGGCGTGGACGTCCTCCTTGGCGACGATCGGGAGGCCGATGATCTGGAGTCGGTCGGTGCGGGTGAAGTGGCCCGCGCGCAGGCGGTGCATACCGGTGGCGCGGCCGACGTAGTGGCGCTTCCAGCGGGACTCGTCCTTGTCGGGGGTACCCGGGTTCTCCAGCCAGTCGATCTTGCCGCCTTCGGTGTTGGCGTCGTGGATCGTGCCGATCGGACCGTAGAGGTCGTAGCAGACGATGACGTCGGGGTGGCCGTTGCCGCTGACGTCGGCGAAGTCGGCGCCGACGGGCATCTTGATCCGGTCGGCTATCAGCCGGCGGGTCCAGTCGCCGTCGTTGGCGTACCAGTAGATCTCGCCGAGGCGCAGCCCGTAGCCGAACAGGTCGGGCTTGCCGTCGCCGTCGATGTCGGGCGCCTCCAGCCAGTAGCCGTCGCGGAGCTGGTCGGCCACGACCTCGGCGGTGAACTTCGGTGCACGCAGGCCGGTTTCGGTGTTCCTGCCGGTGCGGGTGCGGGTGCGGGTGCCGTCGGTGGTCATGAGTGGCTCTCCAGGGAGGTGAGGGCGGTCGCGGGGTGGAGGGTGCGCAGCGCGCGGGGTACGGGGTGGTACTCGATGGCGAGCCAGATGCAGTCGGTGTCGGCCCGGTACTGGTGCCAGGGGTAGTGGTAGGTGCACTTGGGGCCGGTGGCGCAGAACGGGTCCGGGGTGGTGTAGCCGGGGCTCATCAGGACGTCCTGGTAGAGCGAGGCGTGGTCGCGGTCCCGGAAGCGCTGCATCCGGCCCAGGCCGTGGACCTGGGTGTGGACCTCGATGAAGTCGTGCTGGTTGTGGACGGCGCAGTCGGTGCCGGCCGGTGAGAACCAGAGGTTGGCGCGGACGTCGAACTCGCGCAGGTCCATGACGCTCTCGCGTTCGCCGAGTACGTGGGCCGGATCGAACAGGACGGTGTTGATGTCGTCCTGGGGGCTGCGGTACAGGGCGGTTTCGCGGGGGAACTCGCCGGGGCCGAGGAGGTCGGCGAGGTGGGACCAGCCGGGTTCCGCGGTGATGCCGGTGATGTCCGTGCCCTCGGGCGCGGTGCGCAGGAGGAGGAGCGCGTCGGCCTTCTCGATGCGGGTGTCGGCGAGGACGGTCGAGGAGAGCGGGGGGATGGTCTTGCGCGGTGTCTCCGCGATGGTCACGGGTGTCACACCGGGGTTGACGACGATGGTGCGGCCTTCGACGGTGTAGTCCACGGCGTCGCGGACGAGCGCGGCCCTCAGGTACGGCGTGCTGAAGTTCAGCGGGCGTTCGACGGCGGACGGGGTGGCGCTCATACGGCTGCTTCCTCTCCGGGGTTCCGGGGCCGGGTTTCCGGGGCCGGGGTTCAGGTGCGGGCGAAGTCGGCGGTGCGGGCGAGCTCGACGCTGAGCTCGTCGACGGCGCTGTCGGGGACGAAGGGGTCGGGCGCGGGTCCCAGGCCGAAGAAGTGGGCGAGGGCGGCGACCGTGCGGTCGGTGGCGCGTCCGTCGCCGTACGGGTTGGCGGCGGTGGCCATCCGGTCGTACTCGGTGTGGTCGCGCAGCAGCGCCAGGGTGCGGGTGACGATGCCCTCGGTGGCCGTGCCGACCAGGCAGGCGGTGCCGGCGACGATGGCCTCGGAGCGCTCGGTGACGTCGCCGAGGACGAGGGTGGGCTTGCCGAGCGCGGGCCCTTCCTCCTGGCTGCCGCTGCTGTCCGAGACGATGACGTCGGCGCGGCCCATGAGCTTGCAGAAGCTGAGGTAGGGCAGCGGGTCGACGACGGTGATGCTCGGGTGTCCGCCGAGGTGCGGGAGCAGTGCCTCGCGGACGACGGGGTTGCGGTGCAGCGGGACGACGACGCGGACGTCGGGCTCGTCGGCGATGCGGGCGAGGGCCCGGCCGATCTGCGGCAGGTGCGGCCACGCCTCGCGGCGGTGCGCGGAGGCCAGGACGATGCGGCGCGGGTCGTCGTCGAGGTCGGCCAGGGCCGGGTCGCCGTAGCTCTCGGCCCGGCCGCTGGCCCAGCGCAGGGCGTCGATGACGGTGTTGCCGGTGACGGTGATCGTGTCGGCGGCGATGCCCTCGCGCAGCAGGTTCGCCAGGTTGCCGGGGGTGGGGGCCAGGTGGAGGGCGGCGACCTGCGCGACGAGCCGTCTGTTGCCCTCCTCGGGGAAGGGCGAGCCGAGCCGGCCGCTGCGCAGTCCGGCCTCGACGTGGACGACGGGGATCCGCTGGTGGAATCCGGCCAGAGCTCCGGTGAGGGTGGTGGCGGTGTCACCGTGGACGAGGACCGCGTCGGCGGGCGCGGTGGCGAAGTAGTCCTCCAGGCCCCGCAGCGAGCGGTAGGTGACCTGGGAGAGGGTCTGCTTGGGGGCCATCACTTTCAGGTCGACGTCGGCGGTGAGGCCGAAGGCCTCCAGGGTCTCGTCCAGCATCTGGCGGTGCTGTCCGGTGGAGATCACGACGGGCTCGAAGCGCGGGTCGTCCTGGAGGGCACGGATGACGGGCGCGAACTTGATGGCTTCCGGCCGGGTGCCGAGGACTACGGCGACGGAACGCATGGCTTCCTCATCTTTCTGACACGTTGGGAATCGAGCCGTGGCGGGGGACGTACGGGGGCGCGGCACGGCGGTGTGCCGCGGGCCTGTCGAGAGGTGGTGGCCAGGGGATCGGATCTCACTGCGAGGGGCTTTTCAGCTGCCCTCTTCCGGCCGAGAGACAGCTTTCCCGGAGCCGGCCGGGGAGTCAACGAACGCCCGCGGCCACTCGAACAGGTGGGCGGGAATGACAGAAGCCCCGTACTCCGGAGACCGGAGTACGGGGCTTCTGACCAGGGATCACACGGGGAAAGGTGAGGCCGGTGTCAGCCTCGGGCGGGCTTGATCGACATGGAGTGGCGGAAGAAGTCGGACGGATCGTACGTCCTCTTCACCTGCTGCAGGCGCGGATAGTTGTCCTTGTAGTAGAGCGTCTGCCACGGCACGCCGGACCTGTTGCGGCTCGGGTCGGTGACGTCGCGGTCGGGGTAGTTGATGTAGCAGCCGTCGGTACTGTCGTCGATCAGCGGTACGCCACCGGTCGCCGAGAAGAAGTCCTCGTACAAGTCACGCAGCCAGCCCAGGTAGTAGGCGTCCTCGCTCTCGTCCTGCCAGAAGGTCTGGAAGCACATCTTGAAGATGGACGAGCGCTGCGCGTTGGCCGTCGCGTCCGGCGCGGCGGCGTTGACCTGCCCGCCGAAGGAGAAGAGCACCAGCATGGTGTCCGGATTCTTGAAGTCCGGCCGGCTCATGTGCCGGTGGAGCGCCGCGATCTGATGGTCGGTGAAGTTCTTGCGCATGTACGCGGACTTGTGGCCGCCGCGTGAGGTGGGATCGGTGATGACGGGGTTGTTGGTGCCGACCAGTCTGGTCGCTTGGAGCCAGGGCAGGGTCCTGGGCTCGGCGAGCTGTGGCATGGCGGGCAGTTCGCCGGTGGGGCGGGTGAGGGCCTGGGGGGTGACGCCCGTGCCCGCCGTGATGGCCGCCAGGTAGTCGTCGAGAAGTCTTCTCGCGTTCGGCACCGTCGCGTCGACCTGGGTGAACATGCCCAGGCTGCCGTGTGCCTTGGAACTGACGTTGAACAGGCTGGAGAGGCTGCGGTAGGGGGAGTCGGGTGCGCTGTGGGCGGCGTGCCAGGCGCCGAAGTTCTTCAGCAACCGGGTGAACTTCGCCTCGGTCAACTGTTCCCAGGGGAAGTCGACGGCGCTGACGAGGACCTTCGACGGCGGGGATATCAGTTGTTCGGAGGGCTCGGAGCCCTTCGCGCCCGGTGAGCGGAACCAGTAGCGGGTCACCAGGCCGAAGTTGCCGCCGCCCCCGCCGGTGTGGGCCCACCACAGCTCCCGGTTCGGGTCGTTCTTCTCCCGGGTGGCCACGACGGTGCGTACGCCGCCCCTTCCGTCGGTCACCACCACCTCGACGGCGTACAGGTGGTCGACGACCAGGCCGTGGGCCCGGGAGAGCAGCCCGTAGCCGCCTCCGGCTATGTGCCCGCCGGCTCCGACGCTGTAGCAGATGCCGCCGGGGATGGTGACGCCCCAGCCCTTGTACAGGGCCTCGTAGACGTTGATCAGGCGGGCGCCCGCCTCGACGACGAAGGCGCGGAACTTCGGGTCGTAGCCGACGTGCGTCATCTCCGAGAAGTCGATGATGACCTGGGTGCCGGAGTGGGCGGCGAAGTCGGCGAAGCAGTGGCCGCCGCTGCGTACCGAGACCCGCTTGCCCGCCCGGACCGCGTCTCTGAGCGCCCGTTCGGCGTCCGCGGTCGAGCGGACCATCTTGATGTACTCCGGGCGGGCCACGAACCGCTGGTTGTTGCCGGTGGTGAGCATCTCGTAGCGCGGATCTCCCGGCTTGACGACGGAGCCGGTCCCGGCGACCGCGGCGCGGGCCGCTTCGCCGGACGCGTCGGGGGCCCGGGTGGCGGCTGCCGCCACGGGGCCGGACAGGGCACCGGCCACCGCCGCGCCCGTGACGACGGCCGCGCTACGGGTGAGCATGGTCCGGCGATCGACACCGTTCATGTGCGTCTACCTCGACTTCTGTTCGACGATGGAGTGGGTGCCGTGACCGGCACCTGGTGCGTGCGTGCGGAGTGCGGGGAGCTCGGCGTCCGGCCGCGGGTGCGCGTGCGTGGGCGTGTGTGTGTGCGTGTCCGGGCCGACGCTCCCCCGCTTCCCGTGGCTCCCGTGGCCGCGGCGGTCGAGCCGGCCGGAGAGCGCCGCGGTGCCCAGACCGGCCGCGGCCAGTCCGGCACCGATCCAGGTCGGCGAGGTCCACCCGAGGCCGTGGGCGACCGCAAGGCCGCCGAGCCAGGCCCCGAGGGCGTTGCCGAGGTTGAAGGCCGCGATGTTCGCCGCGGAGGCCAGGGCGGGGGCCCCTGCGGCCTGCTGCATCACACGGGCCTGGAGCGGCGGCACCGTGGCGAATCCGCTCGCCCCGAAGGCGGCCAGGGTGATCGCGGCGGGCAGGGCGGCGTGCGAGGTGAAGGTGAAGATCACCAGGACCAGGCAGAGGCCGCCGAGGATGAGGTACAGGCTGGGCATCAGGGAGCGGTCGGCGGCCCGGCCGCCGAGTACGTTGCCCACGCACAGTCCGACTCCGAAGAGCACAAGGAGCCAGGCGACCGCGCCGTCGGAGAAGCCGGCCAGCTCCGTCATCATCGGCGCGAGGTAGGTGAAGGAGGCGAAGACCCCGCCGAAGCCGAGGACGGTGGTGGTCAGCGCCAGCCACACCTGGGGCTTGCGGAAGACGGCGAGTTCGCCGCGCAGGGCTCCGCGCTCCGGCGCGGGCTGCGCCGGCACCAGGGCGACCAGACCGAGCAGTCCGACGACCCCGATCCCGGTGACCGCCCAGAAGGTCGAACGCCAGCCGAACTCCTGGCCCAGGAAGGTGCCCAGTGGTACGCCGAGCACGTTGGCCAGGGTGAGGCCGGTGAACATCAGGGCGATGGCACTCGCCCGCCGGTCGGGGGCCACCAGGTCGGCGGCCACGACGGACCCGATCCCGAAGAACGCGCCGTGCGTGAGCGCGGCGATCAGCCGACCGCCCATGAGGGCGGTGTAGTCGCCGGCGAGGGCGCAGAGCAGGTTACCGGCGATGAAGACGGCCATGAGCAGCACGAGCATGGTCTTGCGCGGCAGCCGGGCGCCGGCGGCGGTCATCAGCGGCGCGCCGACGACCACGCCGAGGGCGTAGCCGGTCACCAGCATGCCGGCGGAGGGGATGGACACGGACAGGTCGTCGGCGACCGCCGGGAGCAGACCGACGATGACGAACTCGGTGGTCCCGATGCCGAAGGCACCTATGGCGAGAGCGAGCAGGGAAGCGCGCATCGGCCCGGTCAGACCTGTCGCAGGGCGCCGCCGTCGACGCTCCACTCGGCGCCGGTGACCTGTCCCGCGAGGGGTGAGAGCAGGTACGCGATGACGCCGGCGACGTCGTCGGGACTGCCGATGCGGCCGCTGGGGAGTCGGCGCACCTCACGGATGAAGTGGTCGACGGCCTCGTCGGCCGGGAGGCCGAACCGCTCGCCGAGCTGGTCGGCGAAACCGCCGGGAGCGTCGAAGAGCGCCGTCCGGGTCGGCCCGGGTGAGACCACGTTGGAGCGTACGCCGCGTACGCCGAACTCCGCGGCGAGGGACTTGGAGAGGGAGAGCAGAGCCGTCTTGGTGGCGGCGTAGTCGACGATGCCCGGGTCGGGGAATCGGGCGGCCTCGCTCGCGACGTGTACGAGGGCGCCCGCTCCGGTGTCCAGGAGCGCGGGGAGGGCCGCGCGGGTCATGCGGACCGCGGAGTGGAAGTTGACCTCGAAGGTGTCCTTCCACTGCTGGTCGGTCACGTCGAGGAAGCCGGTACGGGACTCCAACGCCCCGACGTTGTTGACGAGGCCGTCGAGCCGGCCGTGGCGTTCGACGACGGTGTCGGTCACGTGGCGGGCGGCGTCGGGGTCGGTGAGGTCGGCGGCGACGGCGCTGACCCGGTCGCCGAGGGCTTCGGTGTTCCACGGCTTGCGGGCGACGCCGACGACGGTGGCGCCTTCGGCGGCGAGGAGTCGGACGGTCGCCTCGCCGATTCCGGACGACGCGCCGGTGACGAGGTACACGCGGTCTTCGATACGGAGGTCCATCACGTTCCTTGAGGAGGGGAGACCTTGGGAGGGGAGACCTTGGGGAGGGGGAAGCGGCCCGGCACGGTCGGGGGTCCGGTGGTACCGGCCCGTGTCGGGCCGCTTCCAGGGGGGGTCCTCGGTCGGGAACCGTCAGCCGGCGACGGGGGCGTGCGCGGCCTTGTTCCGGAGGAAGAGGACGGTGGTGAGGATGCCGACCACGACGATGGCGGTGTTCACGATCACCGCGGTCGTGATGCCGGCGTGGATGTCGGTGTGGGCGGCGGCGATGGCGGACATGATCGGGGTGCCCATGGTGATGCCGATCTGCTGGGTCATGGTCGCCAGACCCGTCGCCATGCCCTGCTCGTGGTCCGGCAGACCCGTCGTCGCCGTCACCATGAACCCGACGATCACCAGCATGTTGCCGATACCACCCGCGAAGGTGGC
>NZ_JBICYT010000085.1:0-10393 GCF_043201215.1 Streptomyces sp. NPDC048331
GAGGCCGAGCCTCTGCTCGGCTACGCGGCGGGCAGCCTCAAGGCCGTGATGCAGCAGCAGGGCAGGTGGTCTGGTGGGTGTGGGGCCCGGCGACGGACGTGGCGCGGGACGTGGTCCAGGCCGACGCGGTCTGGCCCGGTACAGGCGGGGTGTGCGGTCGCTTTCTGGTTTCGGTGTGTTCATGGGAGGTGGAGGATCGCCCATACCGCTTTGCCGGCGCCGTGGGGGGCCAGGCGGTATCCCCAGTTGCTGCTGAGCATGGCCACGATGGAGAGGCCGCGTCCGCTGGTTGCTTCCGTCTCGGCTTCTCTCAGGGTGGGAGGAGTCGGGTCGTGGTCTCCTACGGATATCTCCAGCTTTCTGTCCGTCAGGGTCAGGGACACCGCGAAGGTGCGGGGCCTGCCGGGTCGTGAGGAGAACCAGGTCGTGTCTGGCTCCGGGGTGGTGTGGCTGGTTGCGTTGGTGGCGAGCTCGGAGACGATGAGGCGGGCTGTTTCTGTAGTGCTGGCTGGTACTGCCCATTGCTGCAGAACGTCGACTACGTGTCGTCGTGCCCAACTCACGCTGTTGGGGAGTTCGGCGAGTGTCAGCTGGCTGTGGAGAGGGGGGAGCTGTGACATGGCTGTTCGCCTCCCGCGGGGGAGATGGATCACTTGGCCGGCGTGCCTTGGCGCGATCGGCCGGCCGGTGCCCGGCCAGTGGGGGAGCGGGCGGCGGACCGCGCCGCTCGCGCGGGACTGGACGAGTCTTCCGGCAGTTTGTCTCTTCGGTCTGGTTGGGGACGTACTCAGTGCTTCTGTGCCAGGGCCTTCAGTGCCTTCTGTGCGCCGGCGTTGAGCGGGATGGGAGAGACGGCTTCGGCCTGGCTGAGCTGGATCTCCTTCGCGGCCGCGTTCACCTTCTCCAGATCCCCCTTCTTCCCGTACATCAGTTTGACGATCTTCTCGGCGAGGTCCGGGTCGAAGCCCTTCTTGACGAGCAGCACGTTGGGTACGGCGATCGTGGGTACATCGCCGGGCTGGTTGTAGACGGTCGCCGGGATGGAGGCCTTCTGGTAGACGCTGCCGTACTGCTCGTTCAGCGTGGGCAGTTGTGGGGTGATGTCCAAGAAGCGGACGTCGCTTTTGAGGCTGGTGGTGAGGTCGGTGATGCCGCCGCTGGGAAGTCCGCCGGACCAGAACAGCGCGTCGATGGTGCCGTCCTTCATGGCGTCCACGGATTCGGGAAGGCCGAGGCGCTCGGCAGAGACGTCTCCGGCGGGGTTCAGTCCGGCGGCCTTCAGCAGCCGGTTGGCGATGACCTCGGTGCCGGACCCTGGTGCCCCGGTGGACACGCGCTTGCCCTTCATGTCCTTCAGGGTCTTGATGCCTGAGTCGTCCCGAACCAGGACCTGGGTGTAGTTCGGGTAGAGCCGGGTCAGGGCCTCGACGTGCTGCGGGGAGGAGAAGGACTCCTTGCCGCTGACGGCGTCGCCGGCGGTGTCGGCCAGGGAGAAGGCGATGTCGTAGGTGCCGGCGCCGAGGCCCTGGATGTTCTGCACGGACGCGCCGGTGGTGGTGGCGGTGGCCCGGTAGCCGTCAAGGTCGTCGGAGATCAGCTTCGCGAGGCCGCCACCGATCTGGTAGTAGACGCCCGTGGTGGGGCCGGTCGCGATGGTGAGCCGTCCGCCCTTCCCGCCGCTAGCGGATTTATTGTCGGTCTGCTTCCCGCCGACGCAGGCAGTGGCGGCCAGAGCCGTCACGAGAGCGGCGACTGCAAGGCGTGAGGCGCGCATACGGTGCTTCATGAGGGGAGTCGTCCTTCCGAGACGGTGGCCGCCGTGCGGATCTCATCAGCGGTGGCGAGTACGGGGGTTTGCTGCTGCGTTCGGCGCAGCAGATGAAATCCGACGGCGCAGATGAGCGCCGCGAGACCAACGGTGATCGCGGCGGGTTCGAGGTAGAGAAGACACAGCGCGGCGACCGCACACAGCGTCCGCTCCACAGGTCCTGCGGGGCCGATGATCCGGCCGCCTGTGGCCGCGGCCAGCGCCGCGACCGCGAGAGCGGACACGGCGGTGCTCCACACGATGCCCGAGATGCTGCCCGTGCCGAGCAGTTGGGCACCGTTGTCGGTGAGCACGAACGCGAACGGCACCAGGAACGCCGGCAGGGAGTACTTCCACGTCGCCACCATGGTCCGCATCGGGTTGCCGCCGGTGATGGCGGCGGCGGCCGCCGCCGCCAGCGCGGTGGGCGGGCTCACCTCGGACAGCACCGCGTAGTAGAAGATGAACATGTACGCCTCGTGAGTGGCGACCCCCAGCGAGAGCAGCGCCGGCGCGATGATGACGGCAGCGATGATGAACGAGGCCGTGACGGGAACCGCAAGCCCCAGAATGGACACGGACAGCGCCGCAAAGAGAACCGTCACGACCAGTTGCACCGTCGCGTTGTCACCGAACACCCCGGCCGCGTCGACGATGACCGAGGCCAGATTCAGGCCGAGCCCCGTCTGAGTGACGACCGCGACGATGATGCCCGCGGCCGCACACGTCGCGACCACCGGGAGCACCGACCTGTTGCCCTCCACGAGCGCCGCGTACAGCCGGCGCGGCGTCATCCTGTGCCGGGCGTCGAGGAAGGAGAGCAGGAACTGCAGGACCGTCGCGTAGGCCACCGCCTTGAACGGGGGCAGACCCACCGCCATGAAACCGACGATCATGAAAAGTGACAGGAAGTGGTAGCCGAACCGGCCCAGCAACCTCAGCGCCGATGTGCTCTCCTCACCGACCACAGGCTGCGTCTGGTGCTTACGGGAGTCGATCTCCACCGCCAGAAGAATGCCCAGGTAATACAGGAGCGTCGGCACCAGCGCGTACAACAGGACGGTGAGGTAACTCTCCCGCAGATAATCGGCGATGATGAACGCCGCCGCGCCCAGGGTGGGCGGGGACAGGATCGCGCCGATCCCCGCGGCGGCGAGCACTCCACCGCCCTGCTCCTTGCTGTAGCCGGCCCGGCGCAGGACCGGCCAGGCCACCGAGCCCAGGCTGACAGCGGTCGCCGTCCCGGAACCAGAGACGGTGCCGAGAAGGAAACCGGCCGCTGTCACAGTACGGCCAGGTGCACTGCGCGAGCCGCGGAACGCAGCGAACGACAGGTCGATGAAGAACTTGCCGGCGCCGGAAGCCTCAAGAACCGCACCAAAGATGGTGAACAAGACGATGTAGGTGCCGGCCACATTGAGCGGCACACCGTACACACCGTCGGTCCCCATGAAGAAGTGCGCCGCGATCGCGCCGACGTCGAAACCGCCGTGCGCCAGCGACCAGTCATAAGGCAGCAGCCCGCCGTAGTACGCGTAGAGCAGGAACACCGCACAGAACGCCGGCAGAATCCAGCCCGTGGTGCGCCGACAGGCCTCCAGAACGAGCAGGATGAGCACGATGCCGACCACCACGTCGAGCGAGGTAGGCAGCTGGCGCCGCTCGATGAACGCGTCGAACTCCCACAGCGGGTAGAGACACACGGCGAGCGCCGACGCGGCGAGCAGCCAGTCGAACCACCCGGGGTCATCGCGGCGCGCAGCCGCAGCAGAGCCTTCCCGGTCCCGGCGCCAGGGGAGCAGCACCGCCGGCACCCTCACAGT
This sequence comes from Streptomyces sp. NPDC048331, assembly GCF_043201215.1. NCBI lineage: Bacteria > Bacillati > Actinomycetota > Actinomycetes > Kitasatosporales > Streptomycetaceae > Streptomyces > Streptomyces sp. NPDC048331. The sequence continues at coordinate 3,631 of NZ_JBICYT010000085.1, forward strand.
CCCACGGTGGGTCAGGAAGATCAGGGGCAGCGTCGCGGCGAGGAAGATCGTCAGATAGTACTGACCACCCTTGGCCACCGGGAAAAAGATCACGTAGAACACGTAGACCGACATCGCGGCGCACACCGCGGACACCGGCCGCGACACCCGCGGCGAGAGCTTTCTGGCCGGCCGCTCCTGATCGAACTCGGCCACCAGTTCCTCGGCCGTCCGCTGCCTCGGCTCGGAAGACGACTCTGCCATGCTCATCTCGGCCATCCCGGGGTCGGTACTTTCCTTCGCCTCCGACGGTGGCAGCCGTGACAAGCAGTTAACAGAGAAAGCCCACGGCCTTAACCTGGGTTTAGGGTTCGCTCGCGGCGGGCGCTCATACGCTCGTACCATCCCCACAGCCCTGACATACGTACCCCTCCAGGGCACGGGCCCGGCGCATAAGAACCCGGGAGACGGCGTGCGCATACTGCTTGTAGAAGACGACGACCGCGTCGCAGACGCCCTGGCGGGCGCACTACGCCGCAACGGCTACGACGTACAACGCGCCGGCAACGCCCACGACGCACTCGCCGCACCCTCGGTCGACCTGGTTCTCCTCGACCTGGGCCTGCCCGACCGCGACGGCATCGAAGTATGCCGCGAACTACGGGCCCGCGACGGAGTCCCGGTGATCGCCGTAACCGCCCGCGGAGCCGAACCCGACCGCGTCCGAGGCCTACGCAGCGGCGCCGACGACTACGTAGTGAAACCCTTCGGAACCGCCGAGCTGCTGGCCCGCATCGAAGCCGTCCTCCGCCGCAGCGTAAACCAACGCATCCACGACACCCGACCGCTCACCCTCGGCGACCTCACCATCCGCCTGGGACAGCGCACCGTCACCCTCAACGGACGCCCCGTACCCCTGACCCGCAAGGAATTCGACATCCTCGCCGTACTCGTCCGCGCCGGCGGCGCCGCCGTCCCCCGCGAACACATCATCGTCGAGGTCTGGCAATCCACCTACGACGGCATGTCCCGCACCCTCGACGTCCACGTCGCCACCCTGCGCGGAAAACTCGGCCAAGCAGGAATCATCGTACGAACCGTGCGCGGCTTCGGATACCGACTCGTCGCCGCCGACGACACCACCCCGGACCCGGCCACACCGGTCGACGGATGAGAACCCCACATGCGCCGCCGTCTCCTCATCATCGTCTTCGCCCTGGTAGCGGGCCTGATCACCGCGCTCAGCCTGCCCCTGGTCCGAGCCACCGCCGAACGCACCATCCAAACCTCTTTCATCGCACGCGTCGAAGACGGCGCCTGGTTCGCCGACATGGCCGCCACCGCCCTGGAAACAGGACGCACCGGACGACTCGAAGCCGCTGCCGAACGCTACACAGACCTCTACGACGCCCAGATCGCAGTCATCGACGCCGACAACGACACCGTCCTGGCCCCGCCCCTCCTCGACCTCAACGAACCACACATACGCTCAGCCCTTCTCACGGCCCTCGCCGACCGCCCCGCACAGCGCCCCAGCGTCGTGTGGCCATGGGACAACCGCCCCTTCGTCCTGGCCGAGCCCATCAAACGTGACGGCCGAGTCCTCGGAGCCGTTCTCATCGTCTCGCCCACCGACCGAGTCCGATCCGCGATCACCAACCACCTCACCTTCCTCGGACTCGCGAGCCTGGCCGCGCTCGCCGCCATGCTCATCGCAATAGCCGCACCAGTAGTGCGCTGGGTACTACGCCCGGTCCACGACCTCGACCGAGCCACACACGAAGTCGCCTCAGGACAGCTGAAAACACGGGTCTCAGAACGAGCAGGAGCACCGGAACTGCGCCGCCTCGCCTACAGCTTCAACATGATGGCAGACAGCATGCACGCCTCCCAAGAACAGCAACGAGCATTCGTCGCGCAAGCCTCCCACCAGCTCCGCAACCCGCTCACCGCGCTCCGACTGCGAGTGGAGAACCTCGAAGAATTCGTCACCGACCCCCACGGCCTGCGCGAACTGAACTTCGCCGTGGAAGAGACCGGCCGATTCGGCGAGATCCTCGACGGCCTGCTCCAGATGGCCAGAGCCGAGGCCTCCGAAGCCGAACGCACACCCGTCGACGTCACCGCCGTGGTCGCCCACCGCGTCGACGCCTGGCAAGCCGCCTACGGCGCCGAAAAAATACCCCTCACAACGCGGATCCCCGAAGGGATGACCGCCCTGTCCCTCCCCGACTGCCTCGACCACGCCCTCGACACCCTGCTCGACAACGCCCTCAAATTCGGCGACGGCACACCCGTACACGTAACGGTCACCCGCACCCACGCCCCGCACGCCCACGACGACACGACCACACCAGGCCCAAAACCCACCGACCCAGACCAGGACGACACGGTAGAGGTGACCGTACGCGACAGCGGCCGCGGCCTGACCACCGAAGAACTGGCCCGCGCGGGTGATCGGTTCTGGCGCAGCTCACGACACCAAAACGTCCGGGGCACCGGCCTCGGCCTCGCCCTCACACGCACCCTCGTCGAAGCGGGCGGCGGCGAACTACGCCTGACCGAGGCCGAACCCCACGGACTCACGGCAACCATTCGACTACCGGCCGCCGCCCCCGCACCACCCACCGCACCCTGACAACAAGATCAGGGATGCGACTCCCCGTACCAGCGGGCAGCCCCTGGGTGCAGATCCAGCGGATGCGTGGCGATCGCCGTACGCCGGTCCAGACGCCGAGCCTCGGGATGCGCACGTATCAACCGCGGCTGCCCCTCGAACAACAACCGCGTCAACCAGTACGCCTGCGCCTCCGGCATATCCCGCCGCACCACCAGGAAATTCGGCACACTCACCGTAGTCACCGCGCTCTGCACGCCATAGACAACAGCAGGCACCGTGGTCTGCGTATACAACTCACCATACGAACGCGTCAGCGCCGCAACCACCTCCCCGAGATCCACGAGACGGATCTCGGTCGACTTACGCAGGTCGGTGATCGCCGCAGTGGGCAGCCCCCCGCTCCAGAAGAACGCATCGATACGCTTCTCGGCCAGCGCACGCGTCGACTCACGCACATCCAACCGCTGCGCGGTCACATCCCCATCCGGAGACAGCCCAGCGATCTTCAAAATGCGTTCCGCGATCAACGTGGTCCCCGAACCCTCAGAACCCACGGAGACCCGCATCCCCCGCAGCTCCTTCACACTCCGGACAGGGCTGTCCGCACGAACCACGAGCTGCACATAATTGTCATAAAGAGCGGCCAGCGCCACCAAGGGCGCCCGGCCCGAGAACGGCGGCCGCCCAGCGACCGCGTCAGAAGCCGAATCGGCAAGCGAAAACGCCGCCTGCGCCTCGCCCCCCTCCACCAGACGCAGATTGTCGACGCTGCCGCCGGTGTGCAGGACGCGCCCCGACGCACCGGGCACGCGCCCGATCACGTCGGCGTAACCGGCACCGTACTCCGCGTAGACACCGCCCTGATTGCCGGTGGCCACCGTGATCTCCCCCGACAAACGGGCCGGCTCGTCGGTCGCTGTGCACCCCGCGAGGGACACTGCCATGGCCACAGCGGCACCGAGAAGGAGGCGTGCCAATCGCATAGCCACCTCCTTCGGCACGGAGGGCCGCTCCGGCCCTCCGCCCGGCCGCCAAAGGCAGCCGGACCACGCGGCCAGCCTATCCGTGAGGCATACGCCAGTCGACGCTGAAAAGACCACCCAAGGTAGATCACCACGAGTGCCCGCTCCTGGACAGTGCGTCGCGATCCCCGTGCCTGCCGCTGCCTTCGCCTTCCCGCCGAAGGCCCCTGCGAGTGCGACCTCTACCTGACCTGCGCGAAGTTCGTCACGACACCCGAGTACGCGCCGCGGCTGCGAGCCCGACGCGAAGTCGAGCAGACCCTCGCCCACGACGCTGCCGAACGCGGCTGGGACCGCGAGGTCGAACGCATCGACAGACTCCTGGCCGACCTCGGCGAGCCCGCGCACGCCGAAGCAGAGGCCGCACACGCCAGTGATTGAGCACGCCACGAATCGGCTATCCGGAAGATTTCAAGTCCAGTGAGTCTCAGTCGTCGTAGGCCGGTTCAACTTCGCCGTCGGGGCAGCATTCGTCGGTCTCCTCGACCTCGTCACCGCACGAGTTGCAGAACAGTAGAGGGGCTCGGGTTCTTCTTCGTGTGCCATGTCTCTCCCTCAGTTCTCGCTGCCGATGTGTTCGTCTGCGGCGGCCTTGGGTCGCTTGGTGCCCTGGCGGCCGTCGCGCAGTGCGGCAAGGAGCTCCTCGGGCTCGGGCCGCAGCCCGCTGCCCAGGTAGCGGATCCCCTCGCCCTCGGGCGCGGTGTCGGTGTCCTTGCCGATGGGGTGCCGGCGGCTGGTCGAGGTGCGCCATCCGTAGCGGGAGTCCCAAACCGCGGCGGCAGCCGGCTGGTCGGTGTCGAGCAGCACGGCGGCGGCCACGGCGCCTCCGTCGAGCTGGCGCATCTCGACCTGCGCCTGCTGGGCGATGCCGGCGGCGGCCAGGACGTCGGCGGTGTGCTGCAGGTAGGGCTGGGCGCCGCGGGCGCGGAGCTCGCGCTCGGCGAACGTGACGGCGGCGCGGTGGGTGATGGCGGGGTAGCCCAGCTGGAGAGCGGCGTCCTTCAGGTCGAGGCCGGGCTGCTGCTCGACGAGGTCGGCGATGCGCCGGCCGCGCAGGGTGGCCAGGCCGGACTGCGCGGTGGGGAACTTGGTGATGCCGAGGGTGTCGGAGACGGTCTCGACGGTGACGGCGGGATCGGCGTCCAGGAGCTCGGCGATCCGCGGCAGGATCTGGTCGCGGGGGATCATGTCGCCGCTGCCCTCGCGGCGGCCGCCGCCGGCGCCGCGGCCCGGCCTACTGTCCTTGTACGCGAGGACCAGGCGGCGGGGCCAGTGCTCGGTGCCCTTGGGGCCGGCGGGCACGAGGACCATGCCGGCGGCCAGGGCCGGGTCCTTCTTGTACGTGTTCCAGGTGACGGGCTCGATGCCGAGCACCTGGGCGGCCTCGTGGCGGTCGAGGAGGTCCTCGTCGGCGTCGACCTGGGGCAGCTCGGGGATGGGCTCGCCGGCGTAGAAGGCCTTGGTCTGCTCCGAGTCCCAGAGCTGGTTGCGGGCGTCGGGCGAGCTGATCGGCGCCGGGTGGCCTTCCGCGACGTAGGGCTTCTGGTTTCGGATCGTGGTGAGCTTCTTGCCGAGGGCGTCGGCCAGGTCGGACATGGTCTGGACGTGCTGCAGGCGTCCGGCGCGGATCACGTTCTTCTCCTTCGTCACGGGGCGGGGCGCTCACGGCGCCCCGCCGGCGGGGGTGTCAGTCGTTCGAGGGGTCGGGCAGGCAGAACGGGTTGCACGGCTCGTAGGCCTCGGCACCGCATCCGTCGCAGGGGCGGGCGGCCGCCTCGATGAGCGGGCGGAGGTGGGCGAAGGCGCTGCCGGCGCCGGCGTGCGGGGGGATGCGGCCGGCGGCGATGACGTACAGGGCGTGCGGCGGGTTGCTGGTGGTGCGCACCCGGATGCCGGCGGTGTCGCCGGGGCCGTAGGCGAGGTCGGGGATCGAGATGACGCCCGCGGTCGAGATGACGGTGACGTCGGCCTCCGCCAGGAGCGAGGCGAGCCGGACGAGTCGGGCCGGCTGGAGGAACGGGCCCGCAAGGAGTCCTGGACCCACACGGAGTACCTCGTCGCGTGCCTTCAGCGCGAGGTATCCGCCCGTGAGTCCCACGGCGGCGAAGCGAGAGTACGGGCGGCGCGTTTCCCCGCGCGGTCAAGACCCTCGAAGAGCTCGACGTCACCCACCTGCGTGGCCTGACGCGCCAGCAGCTGGCGCATCTGGGCACTCTGGACTTCATCGCGGGCAAGGAGAACGTCGTCTTCCTCGGCCCGCCGGGCACCGGCAAGACCCACCTGGCCACCGGACTGGCGGTCCGGGCCTGCCAGGCCGGCCACCGCGTCGCGTTCGCCACCGCCGCCGAGTGGGTCGACCGCCTCGCGGCAGCCCACCACACCGGCCGCCTGGCCGACGAGCTCACCCGGTTCGGCCGCTACCCGCTGATCGTGGTGGACGAGGTGGGATACATCCCCTTCGAGGCCGAGGCCGCGAACCTGTTCTTCCAGCTTGTCTCGAACAGATACGAACGGGCGTCCGTGATCGTCACCAGCAACAAGCCGTTCGGGCGCTGGGGAGAGGTCTTCGGCGACGAGACCGTCGCCGCCGCCATGATCGACCGCCTCGTCCACCACGCCGAGGTCCACTCCCTCAAGGGAGACTCCTACCGCATGAAAGGACGCGAACTCGGACGCGTCCCCACCGCCAACGACAACGACTGAACCGACACCAGCGGGTCACTTTTCACCCGGCCAAACTGGTCCACTTTTCAGCCGTCGCCGACACATGATCCGGCATCAGGAGCGGCCCCTTACATTCCCCTGCCTGGCTGGCCTCGTGGGTGAGCAGAGCCTCAGAGCCCCCGAAGGCAATGACTGACGAGTTCACACGCCCGCGCGGCTTCCCCCGGACGCCGATGAAGTCCTAGTGGCCGAGCGACCACGACGACCAGGCCGCAGGTGGCAAGCTTGGCCAACTATGCCTCGTCCCTTCTGTCTGGTCACCTTCTACGACAACATCGGCGACGCCACTTAGAGGTTCCCTCAGGTCGGACCCAAGGCCGAACCTGAGGCGATAGATTTGGGATGCTTGATCGACACCGTGCCACGGTCGCCGGTAACGCTGACCAAGAGTGAAGGGAACGTGGGCCGAGTGCACCAG
>NZ_JBICYT010000086.1:0-8547 GCF_043201215.1 Streptomyces sp. NPDC048331
CACCGAAGTGGACGGGGTATCAACTTCTGGCGTTGATTTTTGGCACGCTGTTGAGTTCTCAAGGAACGGACGCTTCCTTCGTACTCACCCTCGCGACATCCGCTGGGGCTTTCCTCCGGGCTTTCGTTCTGTTCTTGCGCTTCCGACTCTATCAGACTCTTTCGTGTCCGACTTCCTCGGCGCTTTCCAGGTATTCGCTTTCGCGTTTTCCCTTTCCAGCGGTTCCGACTCTATCAGTGGTTTTCCATCTCCCTGACCACTCGCCGCATTACCGAATAGGCATACGAAAAGAAGGGTGGGATCAAGATCGATGCTGATGAGGAGGAGTCCCGTCCATCGGCCGTTCGCGAGAAGTTCACACGAGGCGTCCTGGCGGGAGTCACGACAGTACAGCTCTGGGGGTGCCCAAGCAAATCGATTCAGGCGTATGGTCTAGTCCACCGGTCTAGTCCACTAGTCTCCCTGCCAACGGGGGCGCTCGGACCTGGACCAACATCGGGCGAACCCGAACATCTTGTGCCATATCCTTCAGAAGAGTACGCCGTTCGCGACAGGCAGTGACGGCGACACGAAGAGCCCCACCCCTGGGAGGCCCCCATGACCAGCGTGACGTCCCCACTTGCCGGACGCGCCATCGGACTCGCGGCAGTGCCCGATCCGGTGTTCTCCGGCGCGATGGTGGGACCGGGCACCGCTATTGATCCCGTGCGTGAGCCGTCGGAGGCGGTGTCCCCCGTCGACGGTGTGGTCGTCTCCCTGCACCCGCACGCGTACGTGGTCGTCGACGGCGAGGGTCACGGTGTCCTCACGCACCTCGGGATCGACACGGTTCAGCTCAACGGCGAGGGCTTCGAGCTCCTCGTGAACAAGGGCGACACCGTGACCCGTGGCCAGGCCGTCATCCGCTGGAACCCCGCTGCTGTCGAGGCGGCCGGCAAGTCTCCGATCTGCCCGGTCGTGGCACTCGAGGCAACCGTCGAATCCCTCTCCGACGTCGTCGAATCCGGCGACGTGAAGGCTGACGACGCTCTGTTCAGCTGGCAGTGAGAACTCCGCCTGTACGGGCGAGTCGGATATCCATCGCGGCGGCTCGGCCCGCCGCTCAATCGGAGACGGGTGAAATGGAGACAACGCTGCGAGGCGTCGGCGTGAGTCACGGAGTGGCGATCGGCGAGGTGCGGCACATGGGCACGGCGGTTCTGGAGCCGCCGGCCCGACAGATCACCGCGGACGAGGCGGCGCGCGAACAGGGGCGCGCCCGTCAGGCCGTGAGTGCCGTGGCGGCCGATCTGATCGCGCGTGGCCAGCTGGCCGGTGGCGAGGCCCAGCACGTGCTCGAGGCCCAGGCGATGATCGCCGAGGACCCCGAGCTGATGGCGGACGTCGACCGGCGGATCGCCGTCGGCAGCACCGCGGAGCGGGGCGTGTACGACGCGTTCGCCGCCTACCGCGACCTGCTCGCGGGGGCCGGCGAGTACATGGCCGGCAGGGTGGCCGACCTGGACGACGTACGCAACCGCATCGTGGCGCGGCTGCTGGGTGTGCCGATGCCAGGTGTGCCCGACAGCGACGAGCCGTACGTGCTGATCGCCCGGGACCTGGCTCCCGCCGACACGGCGCTGCTCGACCCGGCGCTCGTCCTCGGTTTCGTGACCGAGGAGGGCGGGCCGACCAGCCACAGCGCCATCCTCGCGCGGGCGCTGGGCGTGCCGGCGATCGTGGCACTGCCGGGTGCCGGAGAGATCGCCGAGGGGACCGTGATCGCGGTGGACGGCAGCACCGGCGACCTGTTCGTGGAACCGTCGCCGCAGAAGCGGACCGAGCTGGAGGCCGCGGCCGCCGAGCGCAAGGCGGCGCTGGCCGCGTCGTCCGGTCCGGGTGCGACCTCCGACGGTCACAAGGTGCCGCTGCTGGCCAATGTCGGCGGTCCGGCGGACGTGCCGGCGGCCGTCGAGGCCGGGGCGGAGGGTGTGGGTCTGTTCCGCACCGAGTTCCTGTTCCTGGACGACAGCAAGAAGGCGCCGTCCGAGGAGAAGCAGGTCGAGTCCTACCGCAAGGTGCTCGAAGCCTTCCCCGAGGGCCGTGTCGTGGTGCGGGTGCTCGACGCGGGCGCCGACAAGCCGCTGGACTTCCTGACGCCGGGCGACGAGCCCAACCCCGCGCTGGGTGTGCGCGGGCTGCGCTCGCTGCTGGACCACCCGGATGTGCTGCGTACGCAGCTCACCGCGCTGGCCAAGGCGGCCGAGGGGCTCCCGGTCTATCTCGAGGTCATGGCGCCGATGGTCGCCGACCGGATCGACGCCAAGGCTTTCGCCGACGCCTGCCGGGAGGCCGGTCTGAAGGCGAAGTTCGGCGCGATGGTGGAGATCCCCTCCGCCGCACTGCGGGCGCGCTCCATCCTGCAGGAGGTCGAGTTCCTGTCGCTGGGCACGAACGACCTGGCCCAGTACGCTTTCGCCGCCGACCGCCAGGTCGGCGCCGTCTCGCGGCTCCAGGACCCGTGGCAGCCGGCGCTGCTCGACCTGATCGCCATGTCGGCGGATGCCGCCAAGGCCGAGGGCAAGAGCTGCGGTGTCTGCGGCGAGGCCGCTTCCGATCCGCTGCTGGCCTGTGTGCTGACCGGTCTGGGTGTCACCTCTCTGTCGATGGGTGCCGCTTCGATTCCTTATGTGCGGGCGACGCTCGCCAAGTACACGCTGGCCCAGTGCGAGCGCGCCGCTGCGGCGGCGCGTGCGTCGGACAGCGCCGAGGAGGCCCGTGTGGCCGCTCAGGCGGTGCTGTCCGGCGAGTAGCCGCCGGCCGCACGGTGCGGTGTTCGTTCCGAGGGGTCCTCGCCGGTGGCGAGGACCCCTCGGTCCGTCCGGGACCGGTCAGTGGTGCGGGCCGGGTGCGTCCACCTCGTAGCCCGGGCAGTATTCGACGCCCGATTCGGGGGCGACCGGCTCTCCGGTGTCGGCGTCGGTGCAGTAGGCGTCGAAGACGGCCGCCGCCGACAGGGCGGTGAGCCGGCCTCGGTCCAGGCGCCAGCCGTGGACCCGGTCCCGGCTGCCCGACCCTGTCGTGCGTACCACCAGTCCTCCGGGGCCTCCGAGGGCGAGTCCGGCGGCGAGGACCGTCACGAAGTCGAGGCCTTCCCGGGCGTCGACGCGCGGCGGTGCGTCCGAGTTGTCGGTGGTGTCGGCGTGCAGGACCGCGACGAGTTGCTGTGCCTCGGTCGGGATGCTGCAGACGAAGTGGTGGTGGCCGGGTCCGGCGCCGGCCACGAGGCGTTTGAGCGCGTCGGTGGCCCGGTCGAAGGAGGCGTGGCCGATGTCCTCGCCGCAGTCCGCGCAGTGTCCGACCTCGGCGAGGACGCCGGTGGCGTACTCCCAGGTGGCCTGGCGGACGGCCTCGTCGACGAGGAGTGGGACGAGCTCGTCGATCGGCTGGCCGCTGTAGGGCAGGAGAGCGCCGCTGCCGGCGAGCTCGGCGTTGAAACGGGCTCGGGCTTCGACGGTGTCCGGGTCGAGGCCGGACTCCCCGCAGAACTCGGCGTACTCCTCGGGGTCGAACAGGGCGACGGTGATGTGGATGCCCTGGGCCGCGAGGGACCTCAGCAGGCCGTCCACGTGGTGGAGGTAGTCGGCGTAGTCGGCGTGATGGTCGAAGCCGAAACTCCCGTAGCCGCACATGGCCGCGAAGTCCCCGGCGTCGGCCAGGAGGCCGACGGTGCCGGGGACCTCGCGGCGCAGCAGGCGGCGCCGGTCGGTGGTGCGGGTCCGGTGCGTGCCCGTGGGCGCGCCGGTGTCGTTCTTGCGTGGCATGACTCCCCCTGAGTATCGCGATCACTTGCTCACTCAGAGTAATCATCGCCACTGACAGTGGCCTCAGCCGTGGGTGCGGGTGCGGGTGCGGGCCAGCTCCTCGTAGAAGGGGAGGAGGTCGAGGTTGTCGACGGAGCCCGGGTTGACGGCCTTGGCGAGCGGCGCACCCTGCAGGAGACGCTTGACCGGGACCTCGATGCGCTTGCCGGTGAGGGTGTGCGGGATGCCGGGGACTTCCATGATCTCGTCGGGGACGTGGCGCGGGGAGAGTTCCTCGCGGATGGTCGCCTTGATCCGGGCCCGCAGGTCGTCGTCGAGGGTCGCTCCGGGCGCGAGGTGGACGAAGAGCGGCATCCAGTAGCCGCCGTTCGGCTCCTCCAGGCCGATGACCAGGGATTCCTTGATCTCGGGGAGGCGTTCGACCGCCTCGTAGATGTCGGCGGAGCCCATCCGGACGCCCTGCCGGTTGAGGGTGGAGTCGGAGCGGCCGTGGATGATCACCGAGCCGTGGTCGGTGAGGGTGATCCAGTCACCGTGGCGCCAGACGCCCGGGAACATCTCGAAGTAGCTGTCGTGGTAGCGGCTGCCGTCGGGGTCGTTCCAGAAGTGGATCGGCATGGACGGCATGGGGTTGGTGACGACGAGCTCGCCGACCTCGCCGACGACGGGCTTGCCGGAGGGGTCCCAGGCCTGGAGGTCGGTGCCGAGGCAGGCGGCCTGGAGTTCGCCGATGTGGACGGGGAGGGTGGGGACGGCGCCCGCGAAGCAGCTGCACACGTCGGTGCCGCCGCTGACGGAGGCGATCCAGAGGTCTTCGGCGACCTCGTCGTGGAGCCAGCGGAAGCCGTCGGGCGGCAGCGGGGAGCCGGTGGTGGCCACGCACTTGACGGCGGAGAGGTCGAAGTCGCGGGACGGGTGGACCTCGGCCTTGCGGCAGGCCATGACGTAGGCGGCGGAGGTGCCGTAGAGGGTGGCCTTCGTCCGCTCGGCGATGCGCCACTGGGCGCCGGTGTCGGGGTGGCCGGGGCTGCCGTCGTAGAGGACGACGGTCGTACCCGTGAGCAGGCCGGAGACGAGGAAGTTCCACATCATCCAGCCGGTCGAGGTGTACCAGAAGAACCGGTCCTCGGGGCCGAGGTCGCAGTGCAGGCCGAGCTGCTTGAGGTGTTCGAGGAGGATGCCGCCCTGGGACTGGACGATGGCCTTGGGGAGGCCGGTCGTACCGGAGGAGTACAGGACCCAGAGCGGGTGGTCGAAGGGGACCGGCTCGAAGACGGGCTCGGTGTCGCCCGAGGTCAGGGCGGACCATTCGAGGGCGCCGGCGGGGGCGGGCGTGCCCAGGAGCGGGATGTGGACGACGGCGCGCAGGGACGGGAGGTCGGCGCGGAGTTCGGCGACGGTCTCGCGGCGGTCGTGCTCCTTGCCGCCGTAGCGGTAGCCGTCCACGGTGAACAGGACGACCGGCTCGACCTGCTGGAAGCGGTCGAGGACGCTGCGGGCGCCGAAGTCGGGGGCGCAGGAGGTCCAGACCCCGCCGACGGCGGCGGTGGCGAGGAGGGCGACCGCGGCTTCGGGGATGTTGGGGAGGTAGCCGCTGATCCGGTCGCCGGGGCGTACGCCGAGGGCGCGCAGTTCGGCGGCGAGCGACCCGACCTGGCGGCGGAGCTCGGCCCAGCTGACGGGGACGACCTCGTGGGTCTCGTCGACGTACAGCAGGGCGGGGTCACCGGCGCGCGCCGGGTCCTCGGCGGCGCGCAGGGCGTGCTCGGCGTAGTTGAGGGTGGCTCCGGTGAACCAGCGTGCGCCGGGCATGGAGCGGTCGGCGAGGACGGACTCGTACGGGGTGGTGAAGCGGACGTCGAACCACTCGGCGACGGCCTGCCAGAAGGTGTCGAGCTCGTCGACGGACCAGCGGTGCAGGGCGGGGTAGCCGCCGTCGGCCGGGGCTCCGTGGCGCTCGGCGGCCCAGGCCTGGAAGGCGGTGATCCGGGCCGCGGCGATCCGGTCGGGGCCCGGCGCCCAGAGGGGTTCCGGCTGCGTGGCTGAGGTCATGGGTCGGCTCCCGGTCAAGTCTGCGGCTCGCGCTTCGTGTGCGTACGGCGCCGGCGCGCGGAGGTGTGGGCGCGGCGGCTCACAGGGACGATGCCATGTGATCGTCCGCTGCACCAGGGTCGCCCTGGCGGGTCGGGGGATCGGCACCGGGGTGCCGCTGCCGGGTGAACGACAGTTGAACGCCGTCCCCTCGGCCGGGGGCCGGTGGCAGGGTGAGCGGCATGAACGGTCGTGATCTGGTACGTGCGGTGAAGGACATCGGTACGGAGCGCGGTCGGCGCGCCTGGCGCGCGGCCTGGCGCCACCGGCGCTCGGACGCGGTGGGCCTGCCGCGCCGGGGCGCGGAGCGGGCGCGCGTGCCGGGGCTGCTGACCGGTACGGAGGCCCGGCCGGGCGGGGGTGTGCTGCGGTTCGCGCGCTCCGAGCTGCTGGTCCGGGTGATGGTGGGCGGCGCGGTCTTCTGGAGCTGGGACGGGGCCGGGCCGACGCCCTCGTACGCGGTGGTCGGCGAGGGTCCCGAGCCGGATCCGCGGGCCGTGCTGGAGCCGGACACCGGGGGTGGCTGGCGGGTGGTGTCGGAGCGGGTGACGGTGGCGGTGTCGCGGCACGGGGCGTTGGAGGTGCGTACGCCGGGCGGGACGGTGCTGCGGCGGGAGGCGCCGCCCCGGTGGTGGGAGCCGGTGGATCCGCGGATGGGCGCGGCGCGGTGGTTGCAGCGGAGCGAGGTACCGGCGGACGCGCGGTTCTTCGGGCTGGGCGGGCGGGCGGCGGGGCCGCGTTTGCGGGACGGGGCGTACCGGCTGTGGAACACGGATCCGAAGGGGGGTTTCGGGCCGGGGGTCGATCCGCTGTACCTGACCATGCCGGTGCAGATGGTGGTCGCGGACGCGGGGACGCATCTGGTGTTCCACGACAACTCGTGGGACGGGCGGGTGGTGCTGCGCGAGGGTGAGGAGGGCGCGGGTTCGGGGGCGGATCGGCCGGGGGTGACCGAGCTGCGGATGGAGGGCGGGCCGCTGCGGTGCTGGGTGCTGGTGGGGACGCCGGCGCGGGTGCTGCAGGGGTGGTCGGGGCTGACGGGTGCGGCGGCGGTGCCGCCGGAGTGGGCGTTGGGGTACCAGCACGCGCGGTGGGGGTTCGGGAGCGCGGAGGAGGTGCGGCGGGTGGTGGCGGGGTACGCGTCGCGCGGGCTCGCGCTGTCGGCCGTACACCTGGACATCGATCACTACGACGGGCATCGGGTGTTCACGGTGGACGAGGGGCGGTTCCCGGATCTGCCGGAGCTGTCGCGGGAGTTGGAGGGGATCGGGGTACGGCTCGTGTCGATCGTGGACCCGGCGGTGAAGGCGGGTGACGGGGTGCACGCGGCGGGGCTGACGGTGGGGGCGGGCGGGGCGTTCGTGCGGGACGCGCGGGGCGGGGAGGTGCGCGGTGAGGTGTGGCCGGGCGAGTGCGCGTACCCGGATTTCACGGATCCGGTGGTGCGGGAGTGGTGGGGAGGGTTGTACGAGGAGCGGCTCGCGCAGGGCTTCGCCGGTTTCTGGCACGACATGAACGAGCCGGTTTCCTTTGCGCCGTTCGGTGACACGACGCTGCCGAGGTCGGCGCGGCACGCGCTGGACGGGGCGGGGGGTGACCACCGCGAGGGGCACAACGTGTACGCGCTGGGGATGGCGCGGGCGGGGTGGGAGGGGCTGGTGCGGCTGCGGCCGGCGGAGCGGCCGTTCCTGTTCTCGCGGTCGGGGTGGGCCGGGATGCAGCGCTACGGGGGCACGTGGTCGGGGGATGTGGAGTCGAGCTGGGAGGGGCTGCGGGCCTCCCTCGCGCTGGTGTTGGGGCTCGGGCTGTGCGGGGTGCCGTATTCGGGTCCGGACGTCGGCGGGTTCGGGGGGTCGCCGTCGCCGGAGTTGTACGTGCGGTGGCTGCAACTGGGCGCCTACCTACCGCTGTTCCGGACCCACTCGGCGATCTGGGCGGGGCGGCGGGAGCCGTGGGAGTTCGGGCCGGAGGTGGCGGAGCAGGCCGGGGCGGTGATGGCGGAGCGGGAGCGGCTGCGGCCGTACTTCGTGACGCTGGCACATCTGGCGCGGCGGACGGGCGCGCCGTACGTGCGGCCGGTGTGGTGGGGGACGCCGGAGGAGCGGCGGCTGCGGGACTGCGAGGACACCTTCCTGCTGGGAGACGCGCTGTTGGTGGCGCCGGTGCTGGAGTGCGGCGCGGATCGGCGGGCGGTGCGGCTGCCGCGGGGGCGCTGGTACGACACGGCGACGGGGGTGGCGTACGAGGGCCCGGGCCAGATCCTGCTGGAGGCTCCGCAGGGCCGGATCCCGGTGCTGGCGCGGGCGGGGGCGGTACTGCCGGTGCGCGCCCGGTCCGGCGGCGGGGTGGAGCTGGAGGTCTGGGCGCCGGCGCGGGGTCGTACGGGGGGCGGGGTGGTGATCCGGGATCCGGGACCGGGCTTCGAGCCGGGTGAGGTGGAGCGGTACACGGTGCGGTGGGTGGGGGACGCGGTGGTGGTGGAGGACGAGGCGGGCAACCCGGCGGAGGGGGTCACCGTACGGGGGCTGTAGGCGCGCGCGGGGGCCTGCGGCCGGGAGCCCCCCCCCCCCCCCGGCGGCGCCAACCCCGGGGGGGGGGGGGGGGGGGGGGGGGGGGGTTTTTTGGCCCAAAGCTGGGTGCAGAAGGGGGGTGG
>NZ_JBICYT010000087.1:0-7558 GCF_043201215.1 Streptomyces sp. NPDC048331
GTTAGCTCTGCGGTTTGAGTGTGTCTCGTGAGGGTGAAGTTCTGTCCCTCGTACGAGTGTTAGCTCTTGCTCTGTCTCGTGTCTCACTCCAGGTTCGTTCCGTGATCCTTCATTACTTCAGTTCTGTCGGGTGGGACCAGTGGGGCCTGTGCGACCGGCCGCTCATCCGTGAGGCCATGCCCGTCCTCATCGATAAGGACCTCCGTTTCGAGGATGCCGCGGGCCCGCGTCCGACGACGGTGATGAACCTGTGGCTCCGGGAGTTACCGATCAGCGGGGCGCCGTCGCCGAAGTCCTGGCGTACGTACGCCCAGGCGCTCAAGAGCTGGGCGGAGTTCCTCGATGCCCGGCGGATCCAGGTGTTCGCCGAGCGTCAGCAGCTGCGGACTGCGCTGTCGCTGTACGCCGAGTACCGGCTGTCGGGGCCGTTGGAGGTGCGGCTGAGCCCGGCGAGCTGGAATCTGGCGGTCAAGACGCTCTCGTCCTTCTACCAATGGGCGGCCGCCGAGGGGTTCGCGCCGACGGTGCCGTTCTCCTACGTCCGGCAGTCGGTGAGCCGCCCGGACGGAGTGCGCACGGAGGTCGCCAGAAATCTGGCGACGGTCCGTACGGGCAACGCGCACGCGACGCGGAAGTATCTGGAGCGGCCGTACGCGGACCTGCTGATGCACGCGTTGGCGGGCAACGACCCTGCGGGCGAGCGCGATCTCTCGTTCCGGGGTCGGGAGACCGGACGCAACGCGGCGGTGATCGGCTTGGCGTTGTCCAGCGGGCTGCGGTCGCAGGAGTTCACGCATCTGACGGTCTACGAAGTGCCGCCGCTGCCGCGCCGCCGCTCGGCGGTGCCGGTGCCGCTGGTGCTCGCGCCGCCGACGGCGAAGGGGAGAAAGGGCCGCTCGACGTGGATCGACTACGAGGCCCTGGCCCGGGTCCACGACTACATTGCCTGGGACCGGGCCGCGGTGGTGGAGGCATCCCACTGGCGGCCCCGTGATCTGCTGCTCATCGAGGCACCGACCCATGACGGCGCCCTCATCAATGGGACCCGTCGGCGCTGGCACTCCCTCACACCGTCGGAGCGGTTGCGGCTGGTGGCTCCCGGTGGGGGCAGCGCACTGCTGGCGGTCCAGTCCGGCGGGAAGCCGTTCATCGACTGGGCCACGGTCCTGCGCCGGACCGCGCGACGGATCCGGGACCGCTATGAGCCATCCTTCCCGCACGTTCATCCCCATGTCACCAGGCACACGTTCGCGATGGCCACCCTGGAGCGGCTGGTGCGCGGCTACTACCAACAGGCCGCCCAGCTGGCCGTGGACACCGGCAGCGATGACGCCCTGGCGCTCTACCTGACCAAGGCCGACCCGCTGCTGGTGCTGCGTGACCTGCTGGGACATGCCAGTGCCGCCACGACTCAGTCCTATCTGCATCTGCTCGACACCCAGCGGATCTACCGGGACGCCTACGCGGCCGCCGGAGGAGTCCAGGCCGTGGACGCCGGTGCGGTCGCCGAGTTCGAGGGCGAGATCTGATGCCTGCGGAGATCCAGCAGCCCTTGGCGGTGCTCTTCACCCTGCCGGACGACGTCACCCACGATGGGATCCTGCACGATCTGCCGAACCAGCGGCTGGCCGCTGACCTCGCCGCGGGGTTGGTGGCGGCCACGCATCCGCACGGACCGATCCGCACCCGCTCGGTGGCCAGGCAGTACATGACGACGATGCGCCGGATGGCGCGCGACCTCGATGCCCAAGGTTTCACGGGCGGCCTCGCCGCGCTGACCACGGCCATGCTGGTGCAGTACTGGCTGACCTGCGACTACCACCGTGAACGGCGCATCCGCGTGGTGCTGAACGCCTTCCAGGAAGCGGTCGGAGGACTGGATCCGGGCATCTGCCATCACCTGGCGGGTCGGCGGATCAACAAGGCCGAGAAGAGCCGGCCCAACCAGCCCTACAGCGACACCGAATGGCAGCGGCTCGGTGCAGCATGCACCGAGCAGATCACGGCAGCCCATCGTGCCCATCGGCAGGCACTGGAGGCAGCAGCGCGGGGTGCCGATCCGTCCGTCCACGGAGCCGCCTTCGAAAATCTTGCTTGGCTCTGGCTCAGCGCGGGCCCCACGGCGGCGAGAGCGGTCTGCGAGCGACTCGACACAGTGCACGCCGGTCTTGACCGAGCGCTGATCTCGGCGGTCGAACGGGCCCTGTTCCCGGTGACCGACACCGCATTTGCCTACCTCACGCTGTTCGCGATGCGCACGGGCATCGTTCCTGACGGCATCGACGGGCTGCGGCTCGACGACATCACGCGGACCTCGGCGAACACGGTCCTGCTCTCCTACAGGAAGGGGCGCACCGGAGGCGAGGCACTCAACTTGCACCGCGATGCCGTTCGGCTGCTGGATCGCTGGCTGGCGTACTCGGCGCCGTTGCGCGAGCACGCCGGCGGGTTGGCCGGGGACCTGTGGATCCACCTGGGCCGCGACGGCGGAGGCCGCGCAGCCGAACCGGGCAAGATCTTCGCCAAGCCCCGTACCCAGAGCCGACGCCGTGCCTGGATGGAGTCCTCCGGCGTCCTCAGCGATGACGGACAGCCGCTGGCCGTCCATGGCGGCCGGGTCAGGGCCACCCACCACCACCGCCGTGACCGCACGGCCTGGACCGGGCGCACGACGATCGACCCCAACCACAGCGCCCGCGTCGAGGGCGACCACTACCTCAGCTCCCACACCCCAGCCCAACTCGACGCCCTTGAGGGCGTCATCGAACAGGCCCAGGACGACGTGCGCCGCAAGGCCGCCCCGCCCATCGTGGTCAGCAGCGAGGACGCCGCCGCGTTCACCGCAGCCTTCCCCCGCCTGGTCGAGGATGCCGGCCTGGACGCGAAGACTGTCCAGGCCCTGCTCTCCGGTGAGCAGGACGTGTTCGTCGCCGCCTGCGCGAGCCCGCTGAACAGCCCGCATGCTCCGGCGGGAACCCTGTGTCCGGCCCGGCCGTGGGTGTGTCTGCTGTGTCCGCTGGCGGCGTTCGCGCCCCGCCACCTGCCCAACCTGCTCCTCCTCAAGGAGTACTTCTCCCAGCAGGCCCGGGGAATGACTACCGCACAGTTCGTCCGGATCTTTGGTCCGTACGCGGCCCGGCTCGATGAGGACATTCTGCCCCGGTTCGGCCCGGCCGCCATCGACGCCGCCACCCGGCAGAGAGTCGGTGCCGTCAGCGACCTGCCCTTGCATCTGGAGGAACGACCCCTGTGACCACGGCCCATGCCACTATCCCGGTTCTCGCCGGACGGCATCCCTTCCATGGTCTGCCGGTCATCGAGACCGCCGGTCTGCGCCGGAAGCCCGGCAGTCCCCGCCCCGTCTTCGACCAGGACGTATGGGACCTGACCGGCCTGGCCGACGCCCCTGTGGTGATGAGCACACACCGCAAGATCCTGGACTTCACCGCCATCGCCAACCCCCGATGGCGGCACGTCGCACGCGAGTACCTGATGGCGCGACTTGCCCCGCTGCATCCGGCCGTGGCGACCCTCCCACAAGCATTCCGTGCCCCGTTGAACCCGAGCTCGCTCTGGCACGAACTCAAGCACCTGGCGCTCTGGTTCAACCACCTCACCACCGTCGGCGTCTCGTCGCTGACGCAGGTCCGCCAGCACCACTGCGACGCCTACCTCGCCGCCGTCTCCCGCAGCACCACAGATCCTGACCGGCTGCTGTCGCCCGCGACTACGGTGGCGATGGCGCGCATCCCGCAGTTCCTGACCCGCTATGCGGAGATCCTCAGCGACGGCTACCGACCCGACTTCACCCCGTGGCCTGACCGTAGTGCGGACGAGGTCACCGGATACGTACGCGGCAACGAGAACCGGGTGCCGCCGGTGCCGGACACACTGCTGCGGCCTCTGCTGGCGAACTGCCTGTACTTGGTGGAGACGATCGGCCCCTCGCTGACGGCCGAGGCCGCCGCGGCCCGCGCCGCCGACCATCACGAAGCCGCATCGCGGCGGGGCCTGCTGGTCCGCGAGATCGACAGCCTGCGCGATGCCGTCGAGCGTCGGCGCGAGGCTGGAATCCCTGCCTCGCAGGCCTTCGGTGCAACTATCACCCAGCGGTTGAAGAGTGGGTGGGACCCGGACGATCCGCTCCTGCACATGTCTTGGCACCCGTTCGTCGTCGAGACCGCGAGCGCCATGGGCCACCGCCGGGACCTGGAACGGCTCCGCCCGGAGCTAGAACGATGGGTCGCCGAATGCGGCCTGCAGCAACCCTGGTGCCGCAATGCGGCGCTGGTGCCCCGGCACAATGACGGCGAACTCATGTCCTGGGCCGCGCCGATGGCCAGACATCAGCTGGACACCACCGTCTATGCCGTCACCTCGGCGGCCTACCTCCTCACCTCGGCCCTGTCCGGAATGCGCGCCTCGGAGCTGGCGGAGCTGACAAGCGGGTGCCGAAGGCATGAACAGCGACCCGGAGGCGGCACCCGTTACCGCCTGGTCTCCCGTCGCATCAAGGGCGAGGCGTTTGGCGGGGCCGAGGATGCATGGGTAGTCATCGAGGACGTCCACCGGGCCATCGGCACCGCTGAAGCCCTCACCGGCGCCGCCCCAGGCCAGCGACTGTTCGCCAAGGCGTCCAACAACAGCAACAGCCGCTACACAGCGCTGCGTTCATGGGTGAACGGCGAGCACGGCCAACGGCTTGGGCTAGAGCCCATCCCCGAGGGACCGGTCAACCCCCGCGCCCTGCGGCGCACGCTCGCGATGTCCCTCGCCCAGCGCCCGCACGGCCTGATGGCCACGAAACTGCACCTCAAGCATCTCAGCGTCGCCACGGCCGAGGGCTATGCCGCCCGCCCTGGCGGGCACCAGGCCGCCTTCGCCGCCGAGGTCGCCGCCGAGGAAGAAGCCGAACACCTGCGGCTGACCGTCGCCGCCTATGAGGACTACCAGCGCGGCGTCCTGCCCAGCGGCAAGGGCGCCCGCGAACTCATCGCGGCCTTCAAGACCGTCGACCAGGCCCTGGAGCGGCACGACGCGGGACCGGTCACTGTCATCGACGACCGGCGCGTCGAGCGTGTCTTGAAAGTGAAGGCGAAGACCCTGCATCTCGGAGTCGGCAACTACTGCTGGTTCTCCGATCCGGGCAAGGCATTGTGCCTGAAACTCGCCGGCACCCCGAATGCCGCCGAGCCCCTGATGGGGTTGTGCGACTCAGCCCGCTGCCCGCAGGCCACCCACCACCCCCAGCACCGGCAGATCTGGGCGGACCACGCCGACAACACCCAGGCCGTCTTCCTCGGCAACCCCAGACTCTCCAAGCCCGAACGGGCCCGAGCCAAGGCCGCGTTCGACCGCGCCACTCGCGTCGTCGCCGAGATCGACGCTGCCGCACACGCAGACGAGGAACTCGTTCATGACGCATGACCACCAAGCGGAACCTGAGGCCAGGATCCGGACCGCGATGCAGCAACTCCTCGCCGGTTCCGTCCCCGACGGCCTGAAGTGCGACGTCAAGAGCCTGTGCACCCTCGCGGGAGTACCGCGGGCGACGCTCTACCGCACCTACCCGCATCTCAAAGCGGAGTTCGACCGTCAGCGGACTGCTGCCCAGGCAGCCGGACAGCAATCTGATCCACGACTGGCACAGATCGAACGACTCAAGGCCGAGGTCGCGACTCTGCGTGAACGCCTCAGCAGGAAGAACGCGGAGCTCACCGCCTTGAAAGAGTTCCAGGCCACGGCCCTGTCCCGCCTCGCAGCCCAGCACAACGAGATCACCAGACTGCGGATGGATTTGGAGTCCACCCCGCAGGCCGAGGTCCGGACTTTCCCGACCCGATAACCCGTGGGCAGCGGAATGAACGTGTTGCGTGACAGCCGCCCCGCCGCCAGTTGACCGCCGCTACGGTGACACCCGGTATCACATGGGCGAGGAGAGAGCGTGGACGCAGGAGTCGCAACCGCAGTTGCCGGTGCCGTCATCAGCGCGGGAGCGGCTGGGATCGCGGTATGGCAGACCCGGATCGCGAAGCGGCAAGCGCAGTTCGCCGAGGATTCCGCTTCCTCGGCGCAGCGCCAGGCAACTGCGGCCGAGGAACAGGTGGAGATCATGCGGAGGCAGTTGGCCGGAGAGGAAGCCGATCGCCTCGAGGCACGCCGTCCACACTTCAAGGTCGAGCCGGGGCACGTGAGCTGGGAGGACGTGAACTTCCCTCGGGGCGAGCTAGTCATCAAACAGGACGATGGTGTCGCGCTGAGCAGCGTCGTGGTCACCCCGTCCGGCAGCTACGTTCTCGGGCTGCGAGGTGAGCGCACCCACGGCGAGTACGACGAGGGGTACGCCCGGGTGCAGAGCCTCGATCTCGGCAGCATGTCGGACGGCGCGGATGCCAAGCTCTACATCGACTTGGAGTACCGGCACGTCACACCCCTACGGGTCGAGCTGGAGCTGAAGTGCTCGGCGCGCGAAGGGGGGCACATATGGACGGAGCACCTGGTCACAACGCTCGACCGTCGCCCCGAGCCGCCACGGACGCTCGGCCCGCGTGAAGGAAGGCGGCTTGGACGCAGTGGCTGAACTGTGGGGATCTATCCCGGTGGCTGTGGTTCTCTGACCGTGGCACAGAGTCCGGGGCCGGTGGAGGATGGTGGACTGTGAGCGGCGAGCCGATCTGGGACGAGTGGGCGCATCGGGTCTATCTGACCTGGCTCGCGAAAGAAATCCGATACGCGCAGGTGGCACTGGCCGAGGTATACGCGCAGGCGAGCCTGACACCACCGCCTCCGGGGACCTGGATCTCGCTGGAGACCTTCCTCATGTTCACCGCCAAGGTCTCCAAGATGCTCTTGCCCCTCTTGACCGACAAACCGAGGACGAACAAAGGGCAGACTCAAGAAGGCTGGGAGTGGCGCCAAAAACGGGGCAGCTACTTGCGTGACCTGCTCGACGTCGATGACACATCACCCGTCCTGGACCGGAAGGTTCGAGACGCCAGCGAGCATTTCGACGAGCGCCTGGACGAGTGGGTCGCCCATCAGCCTCGTCCCAGTGCCGGCCAATTGGAGACAGGCGACCTACCGGCCTTCCCCTTGGTGCCGATGCGACAAGTTGATCAGGAATCGTGGGTCGTCGAGGTCGCCGGAGAGAAACTCGACCTGAAGGTCATTCAGATCGAGCTACGACGGATTCTGGCTCGGGCGAGTGAGTTGGAGCCGCTGGTCACCGTGGATGATCCCGGCCTGGCAACACTGCTGGCCGGACTTCCACCGTTCCCGCCGGAACTTCGGCTGGATGCGCCGACCCGTCGTCCAGGCGAGGATGTGCGCACCGCGATCGACCACCAGACCGCCGCAGCACGCCAGGAAGAGTTCGACGAGACGATCGTCGCGCGGGGTGCTGATGCTCCCTCTCCTGTTCAAAAGGAGGATGAGAAAGGACCAAACGCACCCAAGAGCGAATGAGACACGGCCCCTGACCGGGAGACCGACATCACCAGACGAGTGATCCGATCAAGAGCGGGACACTCTCTCGCGGACACGTCTCATGCCCGACTAT
>NZ_JBICYT010000088.1:0-6060 GCF_043201215.1 Streptomyces sp. NPDC048331
CTAGAGAAACGCCTCTCAGGCGCCCTCACCCATGTCTGCCAAGGTCAGACCCCAGATTCGTGACTCCAGGCCGCTGAATTACGCGGAACGCAGGACGTCGCACGGCCCGCAATCGCCGGGTGGCTTGTGCCGTGCGGATCAGCGCCCAGAGCACCGAGCCCGCGAACAGCGCGGCGGTGATCAGCAGCCAGCGGCCGAGGAACACATCCGCAGGCAGCGCCGAGACCGCCGTGAACTGATCCACCCGGCCGAGGATCAAAGGCCACCACACGAGCAGCAGCAGGCCCGAGACGAACACCGGAACTCGGACGTAGTTGACGCCCAAGGCCGTTCGGCCCCCGGCCGCAGCAGGGTCGCTCGGTGGCAGGAGCCGCTGGAGCCCCCGGTCGGCGGCCGAGTACAGAGGCAGCAGAACGAGGTCGTGCAGCAGGGCGGCGCCGACGAACCACACGGCCACGCCCCAGGTATCGCCCTCCAGCAGCCGGAGGCCGGCGTAGAGAGCGAGTACGAAAGAACACAGGGTGAGCGCGAGGTGGAGAGGGGAGGCGCCGTAACGGGCAGGGAGGCGGTTCATGCGGGCTCGCCGAAGGTGAGGCGCCCCACCCATTTGGTGTTGTGGACGCCGGGCGCGTTGGGAACGATGATCCGGGCCGGGTAGCCATGGTCCTGTGAGAGGACCGCCCCGTTGACCTCCAGCGCGAGCAGGGAACGGTGGTCGCGTACCTGGTTGGGGGCGAGGACGACAGCGTTGTACGGACCGCCGCGTTGTACCGACTGCACGAGAACCTGCGGCAGACGCTCGGTCAGGCCCACAAGCGCGGCGAGGTCGGCCAAGCGGACGCCGCTCCACTCCTGGTCGTTGGTGGACCAGCCTTCCACGCAGGCGATCGGCAGCCGGGAGGTGTGCCGGGGCAGCTCGTAGAGCTCGTCTTGGGTCAGGAGCACCTGCCGGTTGCCGACGCGGACGGTCAGCCGCCAGGCGGGCCCGACGTCGATGGCGCGGATGCCCACGGAGGCGGCGGTCTTGTTGATCTGGAACCCGTTCGGGCCGGAGCCGGGAGTTTGTCCGCGGGGGGCGAGCAGGGCAGTCGCACGCATCCAGCCGCCGATGCTCTGTCCCACCGTCACGGCCAGCAGGGCCGCCGATCCCGCACCGACCATCAGGACCGCCCCACGGCGGGAGATGGTGGGCGCGGCGGGCCGGGGCGAGGTCAGGCCCATCGGGTCGGCGGGCGCGGGCGGCTCGGTGTCAGGGGGCGGCTGAGCCGGCCCTTGCTCGCGGGATACGACCGCCATCAGGGCCCGCCGGAGCCGGAAGACGACGTGCACGACGAACGCGCCGATGAACACCCACGCGCCGTAGAAGTGCAGGGTGTAGAACGATCCGGGAAAGATGTAGTGAAGCTGGACGTTGAGGATCCCGGTGACGAACTCGAACCCGGCTCCCCCCACCAGCAGCAGAAGCGACAGACGCTCCAGCGCGTGGCTGACCGAGCGGACCGGCCGCCACTCGAACAGTTTGGGGATCACCGACCACAGCTTGGCCAGCAGGACCGGGACCAGCACGATCCCAAGCGTGACGTGGATCCCCTGGCTGAGGCGATAACCCCAGTACGGTGAGGTGGGCCAGGTGAACAGGTAGAAACCGAGCAGCCCCTTGCCGGGGGTCTGGTCGTTGATCGGATCCAGATCCGGGTTGTAGGCGGCGTAGGAGAGCAGTCCGGTCACGAAAAGGATGCTGATCCCGAACAGCAGGACCAGCCCGAACACGGCCGTCAGCCACGGCCCCCGCAGCGGACTGCGCCAAAAGCCCGGCTGGGCCGGCCCCGGCGGCGGGACCGAGTCCAGCAGCATGCGAATCCGGTCACGGATCCGAGGCCGTTCTGGCTGAGGGTGCGGCGACGGTCCACGTACCGGCACAGGACCCTCCAAGGGACCGCTGACCGAGCGGGGCGAGCCGGCACCCGCAGCGGGCTCGGGATTCGCCTCGTGCTTCGGGCCGGACGGCGGCTGGGCATCGCGCGATGGACGACGGTCAGGGGAAGGACGCCTCCCGTTCGCTTCCCCGGACGGGAGCTTCCTCCCGTAGTCGTGCGGGTGGTCGCCGTCCATGTGGCCGCCTTCCCTGGGCAACGGCCGTGCGCTGCGTCGTCAGGTCGATCGTTGGGCCTCGGCCGAGCGGCGCCGTGGCTCATCTCGGAGACCGAGCCCGTGAAGCCGGCTCCTGCGGTGTCCGTGTGACGGGCTGTGGCCGCGAGAAGAGGTGGCGGCCACAGCCCGGCGACGGTCATGCCGCTGCCCGCCGCCTCGGATTCATCTTCCGCCCCGCGACCGTTCCTCGCCTGCGGTAAGCGGCACGGATAGGCGGAATCACTCGCGCGGACTACAGGCTGCGGCTTGTGCTGGACGCCCCCTGCACCCGCCCGGCCGATTCGATTGCGCTGGTCTTGCTCCGGTGGGCCGCAGTCGCGGCCGAAGATCTGTGGGTGGGCGGGGGAGGCCGGGGAGTCGCTGCTGCCCTCGGACTTGGCCTGCTGTCCGCACAACCGACGGCAGGCCCGGCACGTCCTTGTCTTCCATGGACGTGCCGGGCCGAATGTCGCACCGGCGGATGCCGAGAGCCGCTACTTGGGCATGAGGACGGTGTCGATGATGTAGACGTTGGCGTTGGCGGTCTTGACGTTGCCGCAGACCACGCTGGCGGTGTCGTTGACCTTGTAGGACTCGCCGGAGCCCATGGTGGTGACCATGCCCTTCTCCAGCGTTTCGAAGGAGCCCTTCTCGAGCTGCTTGGGGGTGAGCTTCTGGCCCACGACGTGGTAGGTGAGGATCTTGGTGAGCGTGGCCTTGTCGGCGAGGACCTTGTCGAGGTCGGCCTTCGGAATCTTCGCGAAGGCGTCGTTGGTCGGCGCGAAGACCGTGATGTCCTTGGCGTTGTTGAGCGTGTCGACCAGGCCCGCCTGCTTGACCGCGGCGACCAGGGTGGACAGGGCCGGGTTGTTGGATGCGGCGGTGGCCACGGGGTCCTTGGCCATGCCGTCGAAGGAACCGGCACCCTCCTTGGGAACACCGGCACACGCCGGGCCGAAGGGGTTGTCGCCGGTCATCGTGTCATCCGCGGGAGTGCTCTGACCGGTCTTGGCCTGGTCCCCGGCAGCCGCGGTCGGGGCGGCCTTGGTGTCGCTGCCGGAGTCGGAGCAGGCGGCCAGTGAGAAGGGCAGCAGGGCGGCAGCGGTCACGGCGATCGCGGTACGGCGGATCTTCATGCTGTTCATGAGAGTTACTCCCTGAATGGGTATATCTGCCTGGGTTTGGCTTGGGGGTGGTACTGCCGAGACGGCCTGGGTTCGCGGGCCGGTCCGGTGGTCTAGGGGACGGTGACGAAGACGCTGTGCCAGCCGCTCGCCCCGTCGGGGATAGTCCGGCTGCGCTCTTCCGTCTGCACCGCACCGGTGCCGTCGGTGGCGCGGACGGTGATGGTGTGTCCACCGGGGGCGGCGTTCCAGCGGTATGACCACTGGCGCCAGGTGTCGAGGGTGTCCTGGACGGCGAGGTCGGCGACCTGCCAGGGCCCGTCGTCGATACGGACCTCGACACGGGTGATGCCCCGATGCTGGGCCCAGGCCACACCGGCGACGGTGATCGTCCCGCCGGCGGGGCGGGCGAACGGCGTGGGCGTGTCGATGCGGGCCTGCGTCTTGACCGGGGCCTTTCGGGCCCACTTGCGCTTGACCCAGTACGGGTCGTACGCGTCGAAGGTGGTCAGTTCGATGTCCGTGATCCACTTACACGCCGACACATACCCGTACAGGCCCGGGACGAGCATCCGGACGGGGTAGCCGTGGTCGAACGGCAGGGGCTCCCCGTTCATGCCGACCGCCAGAACGGCGTCCCGGCCGTCCATGACCTCCTCGACCGGGGAGCCTAGGGTCATCCCGTCCACGGACCGGGCCACCAGCTGGTCGGCCTTGCCTCCCCGGGAAGGCGGCTGGACGCCGGCCTCCCGGAGGAGTTCGGCGAGGGGGACACCGAGCCAGCGGGCGTTGCCGATGTAGGGGCCGCCGACCTCGTTGGAAACGCAGGCGAGAGTGATGTCGCGTTCGATGAGCGGGCGGGCTAGGAGCTGGTCAAGCGAGTAGGTGCGCGGACGGGCGACGCCTTTGCCCTGGATCCGCAGCCGCCAGGTGCCGGCATCCACGCGGGGCACGACGAGCGCGGTGTCGACGCGGTAGAAGTCCCGGTTCGGTGTGGTGAAGGGGCTGATGCCGGGCACCTTCAGCTGGGCACCCGAAGGAACCGGAGGCGCCGGGGAGGCGGGCTTGGGCAGCACGAGGGTGTTGCGGGAGGCGATGGCACCCTGGCCCTTGCGGCCGACGAGGAACCGTCCGAGTGTGCCTGCGGTTGTGGCCGCTGCGGCGGTCACGACCGCCGCGGTCAGGAAACCCCGCCTGCTCCACCCGGACCCTCCGGCCTCACCTCCTGAGGGTGTCGCAGCGCCTTTCGACGCCAGGAGGTAGAGAGTGAACGCACCCGCGACCGCTCCGGTGATCGAGGGGAGCGCGTCGCCGAAACCGGTGGAGTCGGGCCGGCTCAGGGCCGCCGCGGCGCCGACGACCCCGAACAGCAGCACGCCTGCGGAACCGGCACGGCGGTGCCGCAGGCTGAGCACGCCCAGACCCATGGCGATGATCGCGAGTACGGCGAGGATGCCGAGCTGCAGGACGGTCTTGTCGTTCTCCCCGAACGTGCGGATCGCAAAGTCCTTCACCGAGGCCGGCGTCCGGTCGATCACCGCCCCGCCTACGACGGTCACCGGCCCCGCGGTCGGCCGCACCAGCCCTGCTACCAGCTCAGCCACGGCGAGTGCCGTGAACCCGGCCAGGAGACCGGCCAACGCGCCCAGGGCGGCGCGGGAGAGGGTGCTGCGGAAGTTGCTCACACCCCCCATTCGGCGGCACTTGCCCGTCGGATTGGTCCCACACCCGAAAGAGTGACCGCCCGGCCTCGGGGCTATGGCGCGGATGTGGGCTGCGCGGGCCGGGCCGAGGCACCGACTCCCGGGACGGGGCACCGAGTGCCATCACCACGAGCCCGGTCACCAGGCAGGCGCGCGGGCCACCAGGTGCGGTGTCCGAGGTCGAGGATGAGGGCGGGGACGAGGAACAGCCGCACGAGAAGGGTGTCGACCAGGACACCGATCGCGACGATGCAGCCGATCTGGGCGAGATAGAGGAGAGGCATCGCGCACAGTGCGGCGAACGTGGCGGCCAGGATGAGGCCGGCGGCGCTGATGACGCCACTGGTGGTCTCCAACCCCCGCCGCACACCGGCAGTAGTGCCTCGTTCGGCTGCTTCGCCGCGGATTCGGTGGACAAGGAAGATGTTGTAGTCCACACCGAGCGCCACGAGGAAGACGAAGGAGAACAGCACCACAGCGGGCTCGGTGGCCGTGCTGCCCAGGACCAGATGGAACACCAGTGCGGCGGCGCCGAACGCGGTGAGCAGACTGACCCAGGCGGCCGCGACCAGCAGCAGCGGCAGGAGCAGGCAGCGCAGCAGGACGATGAGGACGGCCAGGACCACCAGCAGTACCAGGGGCATGATCAGCCGGTGGCCGCGCACGGAAGCCGTATGCAGATCGGCGAGCTGTGCGCTCTGCCCGCCGACCAGCGCCCCCGTCCCGGCGAGGGAGGCGCGAAGCCGGGCGATGGTGTGCCGGGCCTGCGCGCTGTCCGGGGCGTCCCTCAGCGTCGCAAGGATCTGAACCCTGGCGCCAGGCCCGGACCGTGTGACGACCGCGGTCGCCACCCCCTGCGCCGCCGTGACCCGATTGTGCGCCTCGACGATCCCGGCGGGCGGAGCAAGGATGACGACGGGACTTGCCGTACCGGCGGGGAAGTGGCGGGCGAGGACGCTCTGTCCGGTCACCGAGGGCGCGGTAGCCGGCAGTGCCTGGTGCAGCGGAACACCGCTCTGGGCGAGCAGCGGCGCACAGGCCGCTCCTGCGGCGAGCAGGACGAGGCAGCCGAGCCACACTCGGCGCGGCCGGCGCTCGATCGC
>NZ_JBICYT010000089.1:0-5922 GCF_043201215.1 Streptomyces sp. NPDC048331
CCTGTACGACGGCGACGCACTCTCCACGGCAAGACCCTCCCCCGGCAGGACCAACCCGAAGATCATTCCACTCAGTCAGCCAACGTGACAGTGCCGCTGAACAGCCACTTCAGTGAAGTCTGCTCGACCGGTCCACGCCTTTGCTGAGGATGAGCACGCCAGGCAGAGTCAGCATCCGGGGTCGATCGGCGGAGACGATGTCAGGGCGAGAGCAGCATTCCGCAACTGGGCCGCCCATGTCGACTGGTCAAGCCCCGTCGTGTACTCGATGCAGCAATCGCATTGCGGGATCAGCGCCACGAACAATTGCTCCGCCGAGGTCTCGACCTCCGTCTCCCACCAGTCGTCCGTCGCCAGGTCGGCAGGAGTTATCTCTCCGGCGATGAGTCTCGCCGCCATCCGGCGCAGAGCGTGGCGCCGTGCCAGGCCCCGAGCCGGCAACCCGATCCCGGACTCGGCAAGTGCTTGCTCGAAGGCGTCGCGAATATCGCGCGAATCCGCGTTACGAGGCCAACCGGCGAGTTCGCACAGAGTCGGAGAGTCCAGTCCTGCCGCCAGAGCCTCAGCCGCGATCATCGGCAGGTCCTCCGGCGGTATCTCATCCGCCTGATAGCGGCATGCCACCTCCCCCAGAGACGTGAAGCCACTCTGCGTGGCGGGTTCCGGTTCCGGTGTCGTGCCTTCTGCTCTCATGACTCCTACGGTGTCAGCACCGTTCCCGAGGAAGGCACCCAGGGGCGGTACGCTCGGCACCTACCCCGTGTGTTCGTCTGAACCCGAGGGGTCAACCCGCGAGAGCACGACAGTCCATCCTCGGGTTCCCGCGAAAAGCCCTTCAGTTTCCGTGAACTCGCGGGGGTCTCCGGCCTCGGGGAACATCGGTACAGCGGTTATCGGTGAGAACGATCATGGTCAGGGCGCGAGTGCGCTGACCCTGTTCTCATACTCGCGGCGGGCCTTGCGCTGGGCCGGCACTGCGGGAAGGCCCTGGCCGCCGTCGAGCGGCTGGCAGCGGGCGAGAAGCTGGCGGTGTACGGCGGGGACGGCGCTGACGCGCAGGGTGCAGCCCTGGCCGCGCCGTACGGGCATCCCCTGGTCGAGCGCGGCGCGCTCGGCGGGCTCCAGTTCGGTGGTGCGGAGGTAGTCGGCGACCTTGCCGGGCATGTCGAGGGTGACCGGCAGCTCCAGGGCAGGCGCGCCCTCCTCGCTGGCGGTGTGGTCGGGCAGGAGGTCGGCGACGGCGGTACGGATGGCGCCGCGACTGACGCCGTGGTCACGGGCGAGGGCCGCGATGGAGCGGCCTTCCAGGTACGCGGTGCGTACATCGGCGGTCTGGGCGGCCGCCACGGCGGGGCGGCGCCCGCCCTTCGCGCCCTTGGCCTCGGCGGCGCGCAGCCCGTCGTAGGTCAGCTCGCGCTGGAGGTCGCGTTGGAGTTCGCCGGCGGCGGCGAGGGTCTGCACCATGAACTTCACGGTGGACAGCAGCTCGCCGGTGCGGGGGTGTCGGGCGGTGAGGTCCATGGCGGAGAACGCGCCGTCGTGGATGCGAAGCGCGAGACGGTCACGGTGCAGGACGTCGAGCACGTCGAGGATGTGCTGGTTGCCGCGCACGAGGCGGAACATCTCGGAGATGTGCACGGTGTCGCCCGGCCGCGCATAGGTGAGCAGTTCGCTGAACTTCGGGACGAGATCCGCGCGGTGTCCGCCGTCTACCGCGCGGCCGGATACCGGATCGAGCTGGTGGTCCTGGCCGTCGCCGAGGCGGTCAGCCAGCTGGCCGTCCTACAGAGGTTCTTCGGCCCGGACGCCGACGGCGGCGGCCGCTACGTCGCCTGGGACAACCAGGACGCCTGTACGACCGGCCTGCCGAACACCGTGGCGCTGGTCGAGGCGGAGCGGCTGGTGGACCGGGTGATGGTGGTCCGGCGAGGACTGGTGCCGCTCTACGACAACGAGCTGGCGGCCGACGGATGGATCCGCCGGGAAGGTGCGGCCGCCGTGGTCCGTGCCGAACGGCTGCGCCCCTGGGACGGTCCCCAGACCCGTGTCTTCCGCCGGGACCTCGTGCGGGCCGAAGTCCTCGTCCACGACGAGCGGCTGCCGGCGGACCGCAGGCTTGCCGTCTCCCGCGACACCGAGCGGGCCGCCGCGGCCGCCGAGCCGGTCCGCCGGGCCGCACAGCGGCCCGCCCGGAACCGGCTACCACCGCCTCAGCAGGGACGAGCACATGTGGGTCTTCGACGAGCTGATCGTCCCCTCCTACCTGCGCCGCATCACCGCGCAGGCGAACCCAGCCGTCGTCTACCTCGTCGGTGAGCACGGCGCCGGGCACCTGCTGGCATGGCGGATGCTGCGCCGCGCGATGCGGCCCGGAGCGGTCCGCCTGGACCCGGAAAACCCGCGTGCCTCCCACCCCGACTACCTGGAGCTGATGGCCACCACCCCGCGCACCGCGGGCGAAGCGGTCTGCACCGACGCGCAGGAATGGCAGGCGGAGGCCGAAGCGTACGTACGCGAGCGACGCGGCGACCTCGTCATCGAGTCCGACTACGCCAGCGCCGCCGACTTCCTGGCGAGCGCGGGCCGTTTCGCCCGGGCCGGGTACCGGGTGGAGGTGGTCGTGCTGGCCGACAGGGAAGCGGACAGCCGACAGAACACGTTCGTCCGTCACGCCCGCGCCCTGGAACTCGATGTCGTCACTGAACTGCCGCTGGCGGCCGCCCACGCG
Organism: Streptomyces sp. NPDC048331; assembly: GCF_043201215.1. NCBI lineage: Bacteria > Bacillati > Actinomycetota > Actinomycetes > Kitasatosporales > Streptomycetaceae > Streptomyces > Streptomyces sp. NPDC048331. The sequence goes on from NZ_JBICYT010000089.1 coordinate 2,729, forward strand.
CGGGCCTGCCGGGCAGCCGGCGACATCACGGTCGCCGCGGCGAGCGCCCCGGACATCGCCGCCGTTACTGTGCTCGACGCCGACCGCCACCTCGTCCTGACGCGGATAGCTCACCCAGGTCTGTACTTGCCAATCAACTTTTACGTGTCGGTGGATACGATGTAGCTTGCGTGCACGCAAGCCTTGCTTGCGTGCACGCAAGCCCGCAGTGCAGTGGAGGGCCCGACCCGGGTGCAACCAGGCCGAACCCTCCCAGTGATGCGTCTGCTACGAGCCCGGCCGACCTTTTCCCGGCCGGGCTCTTTGCTGCCTCGGTCCCGGCTCCGGCCGTCTCATCGCGCGGTGGTCATCCCTGGGGGATGAGCCACTTCATCACTTCGGCGATCACCGGCACGTAGACCGGGGACCAGAACACCAGAGCATGCTGCCACGGAGGCCTGCGCTGGTAGGGTCCCTCCCCGTCGTCGTTGTCCATGCCGTCGGTGTTCGCCATGTTGCGCCTCCCGGTGCTTCTGAGGTGACCCCCGTCAGGGGCCCCTGCCGGCTGGCAGGGCATATGGACGGAAGCTCCGTGAGGTACCCCGAATTCTATGTGGCTACCGAGGCGTTGACACGCGTGCCCGGTCAAGTGACCTCTATCTATGAGACAGCAGGGCACTGACCTGGGATGACACCGTGCTGGCCCTGAGCTCTGGCAGGAGGGAGGAGACGCAATCCACCTGCTCCTGCGAAGAAATCGACCGGTCACTCTGCTTCGCTACTGAGATATCCGGACCGAGATCGACAGCGCATGGGTTCAGCGGACGTGGACCTGCACGAGCTTCTCGGCGCGGGTACGGCTGGCTCGCCGATGAGTTCTGCCCGGTGGAGTTGGTGGAGGACCAGCTGCGCGATGCCCTGCTCGTGCAGTGCCGTAGCGACCGCATCGAGCCCCCGGGCCGAGTCGAGCGGATCGTGGCCGCCGCGCGGGCGCGGGCGGACCGGGTCTTCCGCGCGCAGACCGTCGCGCGCCTGGGCGAGGTATGTGCCCGCCGCCTGCTCGACCTGGTGGCGGAGGGCAACGAGGACGGCACCGCTCTGCTGGCCTCGCTGCTGACGGAGATCACCAAACTGACCGCCGTACGGCAGCTCGGTCTGCCGGAAGGGCTGTTCGCGGACTGCTCGGAGAAGCTGGTGGCCGCGTGGCGGGCACGGGCGATCAAGATGTACCCCTCCGACTTCCGGGACGCCGCCGAGGATGTGCGGACGACGCTGCTGGCCGCGCTGTGCGCGTCCCGCCAGGCGGAGATCACCGACGCCTTGGTGGAACTGCTCGTCGCCCTGGTCCACAAGATCAACACCCGTGCCGAGCGGCGGGTGGAACGGCAGCTGACGGTGGAGCTGAAGAAGGTGCGGGGCAAGGAGGGCATCCTCTTCCGCCTCGCGGATGTGGCGGTGGGCCGGCCGGAGGGACCGTCCGCGCGGTGCTGTACCCGGTCGTGGGGGAAAAGACGCTGCGCGACCTGGTCGCGGAGGCGAAGGCAAACGAGAAGGCGTTCAAGGCCAAGGTCCGCACCACGCTCCGCTCCTCCTACAGCTCGTACTACCGGCAGATGCTGCCGCCGCTGCTGAACACGCTGGGCTTCAGCTGCAACAACACCGCCTACCGGCCGGTGATGGACGCGCTCGCGCTGCTGGCGAAGTACGCCGACGTCGACGGCAAGACGCGCTTCTACGACGCGGGCGACGCGGTGCCGATGGATGGCGTGGTGCGCAAGGACTGGCGCGAGGCGGTCGTCGACGACAAGGGCAAGGCCGAGCGCATCCCGTACGAGCTGTGCGTGCTGGTGGCGCTGCGGGACGCGATCCGGCGCCGGGAGATCTACGTCGAGGGAGCAGATTCTGTTGGGAAGCCCGAAACCGACCTCAAGAACGCGGCGGACACGAAGTAGGGATTGCCGGCGCCGCCCAGCACCTCGATCTGGATCGCGTCCCCGTCGCAATCCATCACTCGGTACTCGTCGCCGACGCTCAGTCTCAGGCCGCTGTCGTCTCCGCCGTCGGAGACGACCTTGAAAACCTGGTCCTTCGTCGCGCAGGGCGCGTTCCTCTTCGCCAGAGCGGCCTTCGACGCTTTGACTGCATTCTTCACTCCAGCTTCGGCGCATCGCAGGACCATGTAACCGCCCGTGGCGACCACGGACCCGACGATGACCGTGGCCTTGGCGGGCCCACCGAGGCTTTTGACAACTGTCGTTATTGTCTTGTAGCCACCCAGATTGCTCATTTGCGTCTTCCCTCCAGCCGTGTCCGGCGATCTTATCGACCGGTCTGCACCCGATCCGACCGTTCATCAAACGACCGATTGATGAGCAAGATCGGCAACCGGCGACGCACGGCCGGATCGGCGCCGGATCATGTGTCAGTTTTCGAAGTCGTCTGTACGGACGAGCTGCGGGTTCACCGCTGCGTGCAGGGGAGTATGGATACGCTGGGCACCACGGAGTCATCTGCACCACGGTGGAGGTGGGCCGGAGTTGCGTGCGTGTCGAAGCGCCGTGGGACGTGGCGGGCTCAGTCGGCGGTGGGTACTGCGCGCAGGTAGCTGTAGACGGTTTCGCGGCTGATGCCGAACTCGCGGGCCAGTGCGGATTTCTGTTCGCCGGCGGCGGCGCGCTCGCGCAGCTCGCGGGCCTGGTCGTCGGTGAGCGCGGGCTTGCGGCCGGTGTAGGCTCCGCGCTGTTTGGCTGCGGCGATTCCCTCGCGCTGGCGTTCCAGGATCAGGGCGCGTTCGAACTCGGCAAACGCGCCCATCACCGATAGCAGCAGGGTCGCCATCGGCGAGTCCTCCCCGGTGAAGGTGAGGCTCTCCTTGACGAACTCGACCCGCACCCCCTTGCCGGTCAGCGTCCGTACCAGGCGGCGCAGGTCGTCCAGGTTGCGTGCGAGCCGGTCCATGGAGTGCACCAGCACCGTGTCGCCCTCGCGCACGAACGCGATCAGCTCTTCCAGCTTCGGGCGGGCCGCATCCTTCCCGGAGGCCTTGTCCGTAAAGGTGCGTTCCACTTCCGCGCCGTCGAGCTGACGGACGGTGTTCTGGTCGACGCTGCTGACCCTGATGTTAGCTCTGCGGTTTGAGTGTGTCTCGTGAGGGTGAAGTTCTGTCCCTCGTACGAGTGTTAGCTCTTGCTCTGTCTCGTGTCTCACTCCAGGTT
>NZ_JBICYT010000090.1:0-5628 GCF_043201215.1 Streptomyces sp. NPDC048331
TCGTTCACGTTGATCGCCGGGAACAGCAGGGTGCCCTCGGACATCATCTCGTAGAGACGGTGGACACCGGTGGTGGTCTCCTCCGTCACACCGCGAATCTCCGACGCGAGCTGCGTCCACTTCTGCGGAGCCTCGCCGAGGGTGCGGTTGAGCAGGGTGAGGATGTGGGCGTACTCCTCGGAGTCCGCCGTCGACGGGTCCGGGGCGGAGCCGGCCTTCTCGAACTCGACGCCCTTGTGGACGAGGAGGGTGGCGTCACCACCGTCGTCGAGGATCATGTTCGGGCCGCCGGTGGGGGTGTTCGGCCAGGTCAGCGCCTGCTCCGTGCACCACCAGTACTCCTCCAGCGTCTCGCCCTTCCAGGCGAAGACGGGAACGCCCTGCGGGTTCTCCGGGGTGCCGTTCGGGCCCACCGCGATGGCCGCGGCGGCGTGGTCCTGGGTGGAGAAGATGTTGCAGGAGGCCCAGCGGACGTCGGCGCCGAGGGCGACGAGGGTCTCGATGAGCACGGCGGTCTGCACGGTCATGTGCAGCGAGCCGGTGATGCGGGCGCCGGCCAGCGGCTGCGCCTCCGCGTACTCGGCGCGGATCGACATCAGACCCGGCATCTCGTGCTCGGCCAGGGTGATCTCCTTGCGGCCGAACGCGGCAAGGGAGAGGTCTGCGACCTTGAAGTCCATGGGTGCTGCTCCTCATGGTTCGAGAGGGTGGGTACGGCTGGGCCGTGCGCCGTCCTGGGGACGGGACACCGAGCACAGTCCGTCGGGGGTCCTCTCTCCCCTCGGCCGGTCGCAGGGACCGCCCGACCCGCCATCAGCAGCGACGTCTGACACTGGGCACGAATCTACACCGATCGACGGAGCGCGCCCCAGTCGGACGAGGAAGAAGCCGGGTGGTCGTGGGTGGGCGCCGGCTTCGGGGGACGGTCACGGGCCGCGGCTGACGGCGCGTCGACCAGCGGGTACGGAGGGAGATCCGGTGATCGGGACCCCGCCTCCGTACGGTTTCGGCCAGACCGTAGTCTTCCGGCCGTTCACACTGGTGGGAGGGGTTTCGGAGTCATGCAGCACAGACCTGGGCGCACATTGGGGATATGGGCGATCGTCCTGCTGATCCTGGGGGTCGCGCTGAACGTCGCGGCGATCATGCTCATGGTGAAGATGTTCAAGCCGGTCTACTACGCCGGCGACGCCATGCTGCCCACCCTCCGCGACGGGGACGAGCTCCTGCTGAAGAGGGATCCGGCGGAAGTGCGTCGTGGTGACGTCATCGGTTTCACGAGCGTGGCCTGGCAGAGGGACGGGGTCTCCATCGGGCGCGTGGTGGCCGTGGAGGGCGACCACATCGCCTACGCGAAGGGGGACAAGACCCTGACCCTCAACGGGCAGCCGCTCGACGAGCCCTACGTGCTGGGCGGCGCTCCCGGTGACCCGGGCCTCAGCTTCGCCGTCTCGGTGCCGCGGGGCCGGGTCTTCGTCCTGGGTGACAACCGCGGCAACTCCGCGGACTCCCGCTACTACCCGGAGCTCCAGTACGGCACGCTGGCGGTGTCGGACGTGGCCGGGGTCCGGGTCCCCGAAGAGAACGTGCTGTTGCTGACCCTCGGTGCGGTATCGACCGTCGGCACCCTCGTCCTGCCCGTGGGGATCGGGCTGGGCATCTCCGCACGGGTGGTGCGACGGAGGAACGCGGCAGCCGTACCGGCGGGCCCCGTCTGGGGCGCCGTACACGTCGAGGAGTCCTGACCGACCACGGAAACCCGAAGGCCCCCGCGGGCTGCTGCTCGCGGGGGCCTTCGGCGTACGTGCGTTACCCGGCGGCCTCGGGGCGGTAGATGTCCGGCTCCAGGTAGATCACCCGGGCGATCGGGACCGCCTCGCGGATGCGGGCCTCGGCCGCGTTGATCGCGTCGGCCACCTGGGTCGCGGTGTCGTGGCCCTCGACCGCGATCTTGGCGGCGACCAGCAGCTCCTCCGGGCCCAGGTGCAGGGTGCGCATGTGGATCACGCGGGTGACGACGTCCCCGTCGACGACCGCGGCCTTGATCTTCTCGACGTCGTCGACACCCGCGGCCTCGCCGAGCAGGAGCGACTTGGTCTCCGCGGCCAGGACGATCGCGATGAGGATGAGCAGGATGCCGATGCACAGGGTGCCGATGCCGTCCCAGATCCCGTCGCCGGTCAGCAGGGCGAGGCCGACACCGCCGAGGGCGAGGACCAGACCGACGAGGGCGCCGAAGTCCTCCAGGAGGACAACGGGCAGCTCGGGGGCCTTGGCCCGCCGGATGAACTGGGTCCACGTCAGCTTGCCGCGGATCTCGTTCGATTCCTTGATGGCGGTCCGGAAGGAGAAGGACTCCGCGATGATCGCGAAGACCAGGACGCCCACGGGCCAGTACCAGGCCTCGATGGGGTGCGGCTCGTGGATCTTCTCGTAGCCCTCGTAGATGGCGAACATGCCACCGACGGTGAAGAGCACGATGGAGACCAGGAAGGCGTAGATGTAGCGCTCGCGCCCGTACCCGAAGGGGTGTTGGGGCGTGGCCTCGCGCTGGGCCTTCTTGCCGCCGAGGAGCAGCAGCCCCTGGTTCCCGGAGTCGGCCAGCGAGTGGACGCTTTCCGCGAGCATCGACGAGGAGCCGCTGAAGAGGAATGCCACGAATTTGGCTACAGCGATGGCGAGGTTGGCGGCGAGTGCCGCCACGATCGCCTTGGTACCGCCCGACGCGCTCATGGGTGCAGGGTGTCCTTCCTAGCCACTGACTACCGGCCGCACATTGTTGCAGTCGGTGGGAGGGAGGCTACGTCAGACCAGCACGGTGGCCCGGAAGATCGTCCCGGTTCCGGACAGTTCGACCTTTTCGCCCGCCGGCACGAAGACCGACTCGCCAGGACTCAGGGCCAGTTCGCCGGCGTGCGGGGAGCCGGCCGTGCAGAGCAGGATCTGCGGGGCGTCGTGCGGGAGCACGCGGGTGGCGCCGCCGGGCGCGAGGACGAAGCGGGAGAGCCGGAACTCGTCGATGGGGGTCTCGTAGACCTCCTCGGCGTCGCCCTCGGGGCGCAGCAGGTTCGGGTCGCCCGGCTCGAACTTCGCGATCTTCAGCAGCTCGGGCACGTCCACGTGCTTGGGGGTGAGACCGGCGCGCAGCACGTTGTCCGAGTTGGCCAGCAACTCGACGCCGAGACCGTCGATGTAGGCGTGCGGGACGCCGGCGCCGAGGAACATCGCCTCGCCGGGCTGGAGTCGGACGTGGTTGAGCAGCATCGCCGCGATGACTCCCGGGTCGCCCGGGAAGTGGTGGACCAGCGTGGCGTACGGGGTGTACCGGCCGCCGAGGCGCGTGACGGCGGCGGCGACCTCGTGCAGGGTGTGGGCCATTTCGGCGCGGTCCGCGGTCAGTACGGCCGTCAGCATCTCGCGCAGGGCGGCCTCTTCGGGGTGCGCGCGCAGCAGGTCGACGTACGGCTTGAGGCTGTCCACGTCCAGGCCCGCGAGGAGTTCCGCGGCCTCCAGCGGTGGGCGGAAGCCGCACAGCCCGTCGAACGCGGTGAGCGCGCAGATCATCTCGGGCTTGTGGTTGGGGTCCTTGTAGTTGCGGTGGTCGGCGTCGATCGGGACCCCGCGGCGCTCCTCGTCCTCGAAGCCGGCCCGGGCCTGGGCCCGGTCGGGGTGGACCTGGAGGGAGAGCGGGGCGCCGGCGGCGAGGATCTTGAAGAGGAAGGGCAGCCGGGGGCCGAACTTGGCGACGGTGGCGGCGCCCAGCTCGCCTTCGGGATCGGCCGCGATGACGTCCGAGAGGGCCCGCTCGCCCGCTCCCCGGTCGATGCGGGAGGGGGCGCCGGGGTGGGCTCCCATCCACATCTCGGCCTGGGGCTCACCGGTGGGTTCGACACCGAGGAGCGTGGCGAGGGCCGTGGTGGATCCCCAGGCGTAGGGGCGGATCGTGTTCGTCAGGCGGTCCATCGTCGTCTTCCTGGATAGAGCTGGGTACTTCAGTGCCTCAGCTGTGTCCGCCGGAAGCCAACGCCAGGTAGGCGGTGGCGAAATCCGTGACGGCGAGGAGTTCGGCGAGCTGCTCCAGTTCGACGCCCTCCTCCGGTTCGAGCTCGCTGATCGCCGTGTCGTGGCTGTGGGCGAGCTCGCGTGCGGCGGGGGCGGCGGTGAGGCCACCGGACGGCCGGTCGCGCAGCAGGACGATGCGGGCGCGAAGGGCCTGGGGCTCTTCGACCCGGTCACGGAAGAAGTCGTCGGGGTCGGCTCCGGCGGCGAAGGATCCGGCGAGCAGGATGCCGTGGGCGGGCAGCGCCTCGGGAAGCACGGCGGCCAGGGCGGGGCGGCCGGCGAGCTCGGCGAGGGTGGCGGCGAACCGGCGGCCGGCGGGGGCGGCACCGATGCCCTCGCTCCAGATCAGCGGGAGCGAGTCGGCCAGCTCGGCGGCGAGGGTCTTGGCCGGGTTGGAGTAGGTGGCGATGGCGGGCCCGCAGCGTTCGGCGGTCCGGTCGAGCCGGTCGGCGACGAGTTGCAGGGTGTCGGGGGCGGCCGTGATCAGGCCGACCTTGTCGAGGAGCAGCAGCAGCGGCGTCAGCAGCGCCCACAGGGCGCCGGGTCCAGCCGCGGCGGACTCGTCGTACTCCTGGTACGGGGCCTTGGCCATCGGTACGAGGAGCCCGTGCGCGCCGTCCACCGCCTCGCTCAGCGGTGAGCGTTCGGGGGCGACGGCCACGACGGTGCAGCCTCGGCGGTACGCCTGCTCGGCGAGGACGGCGAGACCGGGCTCGGTGCCGTCGGTGGTGGCGAGGAGCAGCAGGTCGACGGGGCCGGCCCAGCCGGGCAGCGCCCAGCGCAGCGCGCCGGCCGCGTGGGCGACGCCGGTGGGTTCCAGCCGGATGACGGGCGCGGAGGCTCCGGCGAGGGCGCCGAGCAGGTCGGCGACTCCGGTGGCGGCGGTGCCGGGCCCGGCGATCAGGACGGAGCGCGGGCGGCCGTCGGGGCGCAGCTCGGCGAGGCCGGCCTCGGTCGCGTGCCGGGCGGCGGTACGGACTCTGGCTCCAGCCTCGGCCGCACTGCGGAGCAGGCCCCGGCGGTCGACGCGGGCGAGATCGTCCGGTGCGTCGAGGAGCGACTCGTCGAGCATGGCGGCCTCCGGCGGTGTTGACGGATCCAGGGTTGCGGAATCGGTCTCAGCGTCTGCGTCTGCGTCCGCCCTTGCTTCGCGGGCGCGGCAGGGGTCAGGCGGGGCGGCGGGCCTCGTCCACGAGGAGCACGGGGATGCCGTCACGGACCGGGTACGCGAGGCCGCAGTCCTGGCCGGTGCAGATCAGCTCGGGGGTCGTCTCGTCGGCCGACTTGTCCTCGAGGGGCGAGTGGCAGGCGGGGCAGGCGAGGATCTGCAGGAGGCCGGCTTCGAGCGGCATGGGGCGATTCCCTTCGGGCATGTGGGTGGGGCGAGGTCAGCGTACCGCCGAGTCCTCGCCGATGCGGTGTCGTGAGGGCGTTGTCGGGCCGGAAGCCGCAGCTGGGGCGGTGGTCCCCGGAGCGGGTGCGGCTCCGGGGAACCCGGCTCCGCCGGGTACCGGGCTCCGCCCGACCACGCGCCTCGAACGGGGGCGGGGCCGGACCGGGCGAAGT
>NZ_JBICYT010000091.1:0-1691 GCF_043201215.1 Streptomyces sp. NPDC048331
ACCCAAACCCCCCCCACCCCCCGCCCCAAACACCGCCAAACCATGCCTGCGGGGGGGGGTGGGGGGGGGGGGCGCGCCCCCGCCCCCCCCCCCCGGGGGGCCGGGGCCCCCCCCCCCCCCCCCCCCCCCCCCCCCCCCCCGTGCGTGTGCCGGGCGCGTGCGGCCGCGTACGTACGGGTACGGGTACGGGCTCCGGTCGGCGCGTGACGGGCCTCAGAGGCCCTTCTGCGCCGCCAACTCCCGTGCGGCCTCGGTGAGGTCCTTCGCGGTGTCGATCGCCCGCCAGTAGGCGCCCTGCGGCAGCGGGAAGCCCGCGAGACGCCGCTCACGGGCCAGGCGCGGGAACGTCGAGCGCTCGTGGTCGCCCAAGTCCGGCAGCAGCGCCGCGAATTCGGGACTGAAGACGTACACGCCGGCGTTGACGAGGTAGGGCGACGGCGGGGCCTCGATGAAGTCCAGTACGTGCCCGAACTCGTTGGTCTCCACGACCCCCCACGGGATCCGCGGCCGGGCCAGAGCGAGCGTGGCCACCGCGTCCCGCTCGGTGTGGAAGGCGGCCATCTCGCGGAGCGAGAAACGGGTCCACACGTCGCCGTTGGTCGCGTACCAGGCCCCGTCGGGGTGCGGGAGGTGCCGGGCCGCGTACTTGAGGCCGCCGCCGCGGCCCAACGGCTCCTCCTCGACCACCGTGGTCACGCGGAGCGGCAACCGGGCCCCGGCCAGCCACTCCTGGAGCACCTCGGCCAGGTGCCCGCAGGAGACCACGGCGTCCGTGACCCCTTCGGAGGCCAGCCAGGCCAACTGGTGCCCGATGATCGGCAGCCCCGTCCCCGGGATCTCCACCATCGGCTTCGGGCGGTCGTCCGTGTACGGCCGCAGCCGCGAACCCTGGCCGCCCGCCAGGACGACGGCCTGGGTGGGGGTGGCGGGGAACGCGGCTGCGGAGGGCGCGGGTGGTGCGGATCGGTGGTCGTCGGTCATGACGGCCAGCGTAGGGACGTGACGAGCGTCAGCCCATGGAGGCGACGCCGGAGGCGTACGAGGTGTCGCAGACGGGCCGGGAGTAGGACTGGGCCTTCGTCGGGCCGTACGCGTCCACGGCGGCCCGCCCCAGCGCCCGCGCGATCCCCACGCAGTGCTCGGCGAGCGAGGGCCGCTTGTCGACCTCCTGCTGGAGGTGGGTCAGGACGTCGTCCGGCCGCTCGCCCTGCTGCAGCTCACCGACGAGCTGGTCGCGCAGCACCTCGTGCGCGGCACGCGGCTTCGCGGGGACGGAGACGTCCTCGGCGGCGGCGGTCAATACCTGGGAGGACGAAGTGTCCGCCCAGGGGACCATGGTGACCGCGAGGGTCCCGGACAGGACCAGGACGACGGGCAGGACCAGGGCGAGGGAACGGCCGATACGGCGGGCAGTGTGGGTCACGAGGGCGAGAGTAGCGCTCGGTGAAGATTTGGCGACATTTAGTCACCCTGTCGGGGGATGGTTCGACGTGGTTTTTCGAATTAAGGGTTGACGGCTGGGGCCGAATGGCCCGGTCTGCCGGGGTTCCGGCCGCGGCGGCGGACGGCGAACGGACGCCGGAGGGGGGGGGGGGGGGGGGGGGGGGGCCCCCCCCCCCCCCCCCCCCCCCCCCCCCCGCGGGGGGGGGGGGGGGGCGGGCGGGGCGGGGGGGGGGGGCGGCCATAGGTGG
>NZ_JBICYT010000091.1:1701-5166 GCF_043201215.1 Streptomyces sp. NPDC048331
TTTTTTTTTGTGTGTGGTGCGGGGGGGCCCTTTGGCGGCGGTCTGGGGGCGGGGGGGGGGGGGGGGGGGGTGGTGGTGGGGGGGGGGGGGGGGGCCGGGGGGGGGGGCCCCCCCCCCACGACCGCGAAACCCGCGGGAGCTGCTACTTGGACAGTCGCTCGCCGGAAGAGGTCGAGAAGACGTGGATCTCGTCGGCGCGCGGCACCACGTGGAGGTTGGAGCCCTTCTCCGGGACCTGGCGGCCGCCCACGCGGACCACGAGGTCCTGCGAGCCCTCGGCGGTGGTGGTGGAGCCGTAGACGTAGCCGTCGGCGCCGAGTTCCTCGACGACGTTCACGACGATGGTCAGACCGCCGCTCTCGGCGACGTCGAAGTGCTCCGGGCGGACGCCGACCGTGACGGTGCGGTCGCCCGCGTCGGCCGCCGCGGACAGCGCCTCGCGGGACACCGGGACGACGCTGTCGCCGAACTTCACGCCGCCGTCGGTGATCGGGACCTCGACCAGGTTCATGGCCGGGGAACCGATGAAGCCGGCGACGAAGAGGTTCGCGGGGCGGTCGTACATGTTGCGCGGGGTGTCGACCTGCTGGAGCAGCCCGTCCTTCAGGACGGCCACGCGGTCGCCCATCGTCATGGCCTCGACCTGGTCGTGGGTGACGTACACCGTGGTGATGCCGAGGTCGCGCTGGAGCGCCGCGATCTGGGTGCGGGTGGAGACGCGGAGCTTGGCGTCGAGGTTCGACAGCGGCTCGTCCATCAGGAACACCTGCGGCTTGCGCACGATGGCGCGGCCCATGGCGACGCGCTGGCGCTGACCGCCGGAGAGCGCCTTCGGCTTGCGGTCGAGGTACTGGGTCAGGTCCAGCATCTTCGCCGCGTCCTCCACCTTCTTGCGGATGGTGGCCTTGTCCTCACCGGCGATCTTGAGCGCGAAGCCCATGTTGTCGGCGACGGACATGTGCGGGTAGAGCGCGTAGTTCTGGAACACCATCGCGATGTCCCGGTCCTTGGGCGGCAGGTGCGTGACGTCGCGGTCACCGATGCGGATGGCGCCGCCGTTGACGTCCTCCAGGCCGGCGAGCATGCGCAGCGAGGTGGACTTGCCGCAGCCGGACGGGCCGACGAGGACGAGGAACTCGCCGTCCTCGATCTCCAGCTCCAGCTGGTCGACGGCCGGCTTGTCGCCGCCCGGGTACAGACGGGTCGCCTTGTCGAAAGTGACAGAAGCCATGGTGATGAATCCCTTCTACCGGCAGGAACGTGCCGGACGATCCGAGTGGAAGGTCTAGTCCAGAAAACGGACTCCGCCCGACGCTACCCGTCGGTCCCCCCGCTGTCAGCACCGCACCGCGGTGACTTCGAACTTTGTGCGATCTGTCGGACCCGCCCGCTGCTCGACGGGCCGTGCCGGTGGGGGCCGGCCAATGTGATGGCAGGCGGATTCGCGTGCTGTGTAGAGTGATGGCGGCTTCGCTCGGCGTGTGCGCGAGCGGGTCCTGCCTCCTTAGCTCAGTCCGGCCAGAGCAACGCACTTGTAATGCGTAGGTCGTCGGTTCGAATCCGACAGGGGGCTCCGCGAACCCCAGGTCACCTACTGTGACCTGGGGTTTTTCCATTCCTGAGGGGGCAGCCGCGCCGGGCCGCCGGTGCCGTGCGCCGGTCAGCCTGTCCGAGTGGTGGTGCTGGGCCGGAAGGGGGGCTCCCGCCGGCCACCGTGATCCGAGGGCTCGGCTTCGGGAACTCTGCCCGGGCACGGCGGCAAGCACGACCACGACCACGACGAGGCGCGCGAAGGGGAAGGGGGCCAGGCCGTCCAGTCAGTGGCGGCCTGAGACGCGGTCGGCGAGGCGGGCCAGCGGGGCGGTCGTCGGGCGGCGGGTGGCGCTCTCGCGGCGGTCCGCCTCGCGGTAGGCGGCGTAGAGGGCCTGGACACCGAGCCAGCGCAAGGGCTCGGGCTCCCAGCGGCGGACGCGGTGGTTCACCCAGGGCAGGCCGGTCAGTTCGGTGGATTCGCCGAGGACGAGGTCGCGCAGGGTGCGGGCGGCGAGGTTGGCGGTGGCGACGCCCGAGCCCACGTAGCCGCCCGCCCACCCCAGGCCCGAGGCCCGGTCGAGGGTGACGGTGGCGCACCAGTCGCGGGGCACGCCGAGCACCCCCGACCAGGCGTGGGTGATCTCCGTACCCGCGAGCTGCGGGAAGAACGAGGTCAGCAGGCCGGTCAGGGCCGCGACGGTGGCCGGCTGGGTACGGCCGTCGTTGTCGGTGCGCGAGCCGAAACGGTACGGGACCCCGCGACCGCCGATCGCGATGCGGTCGTCGGCGGTGCGTTGCGCGTACATGTACGCGTGGGCCATGTCGCCCAGCAGCGTGCTGTCCGACCAGCCCAGTCGGGACCAGGTCGCGGCGGACAGCGGGGCCGTCACGATCATGGAGGAGTTCATCGGGAGCCATGAGCGCTTCTGGCCCTTGAGGGCGGCGGTGAATCCCTCGGTGCAGCGCAGCACGTAAGGAGCGCGGACCGTGCCGTAGGGCGTGACCGCCCTGCCCGGGGAGATCTCCGTGACCGGGGTCGATTCGTGGATCACCGCACCGAGACGTTCGCAGGCCGCGGCCAGGCCCCTGACCAGCTTGAGGGGGTGGATGCGGGCGCCGTGGGGGCTCCAGCTGGAGCCGACGGCGTCGGCGATGTCGATACGGTCGCGGGTGGCGGGGGCGTCGAGGAGTACGCGGTCGGTCGCGCCCTCGTCGAAGGCGACCTCGTGGGCGTGGAAGGCCTTCAGTCGGGCGAGCTGGGCGGGGGTGCGGGCGACTTCGAGGACGCCGCCGCGGTGGATGTCGGCGTCGATGCCTTCCTCGGCGGCGACGTCGATGACCTCGGTGACGGTCGCGTTCATGGCCTGCTGGAGGCGGCGGGCGGCCGGCCGGCCGTGAAGGGCGGCGTAACGGTCGCGGCCGGCGATGCCGTGGTAGAGCCAGCCGCCGTTGCGGCCGGAGGCGCCGTAGCCGCAGAACTTCTGCTCCAGCACGGTGACGCGGAGGTCGGGGGCGGCGCGCTTGAGGTAATAGGCGGTCCACAGGCCGGTGTAGCCACCGCCGACGATGACGACATCGGCGGTGGTGTCGCTGGTGAGGCGCGCGCGGGGTGGGGTGACCGGGGCGCTCGGTGCGGACGCGTACCAGAAGGAAATGCCGCCGTTGATCGTCATGGGGGAGTTGGTACACCCCGTTTCGGAGGGGTGTCCAGGGACGGGGTGTCGCGGGTCGGGGGTGTCGCGTGGACGGGTTGCCCGGCCCCTGCCTGGCCCCTGCGGGGTGCTTGGCGGTGCGTGGCGTGTCCCGGGCGCTGCCCGTGCCCTGCGGTGCGCTTGGTGGTGCGGGTCGTGTGCCGGGGCGCTGCCCCGGACCCCGCGCCTCAATCGCCGGCGGGGCTGGGATTTGGCGGGTCGGTGTCGGTGGTGGGTCGGG
>NZ_JBICYT010000092.1:0-4892 GCF_043201215.1 Streptomyces sp. NPDC048331
CAACGGCCCCTCGGGGAACGACGTCGTCAACAGCGACAGACCCGCCGGAGTCACCGCGGCCGTCGCCAGACCCTGGAACACCCGCGCCGCGATCAGCATCTCCGGCGAGGTCGCCAGACCACCCGCCAACGAGGACAACCCCAGCACCGCCAGACCCACCAGGAACAGCCGGCGCCGACCGAACAGGTCCGCCACCCGCCCGAACAACAACGTGAAACCCGCCGCACAGAGCGCGAACGACGTCGCGATCCACTGCAGATTCGACAACGAGAAACCGAGCCCGTCACCGATCACCGGCAACGCCACGTTCAGGATCGAGAAATCGACCGCCAGCATGAACTGCGCCACCAACAGCACCACAAGAACCAACCTGAGACGCCCGTCCAGCCGAACGGGCCCCTCGGCTCCTCCCCCCTCCCCTGCACCCGCGTCAACACGCGCTCCCTCGACAACCGACATCGCCATACATCCTTTCGATCACAACTGGGGCCTTCGACTCGAAGGCCGGTACTCGCCGGGGAAGCCGGCTCAGGCAGGGGTGTGCGCCGAGGCGCGGCGCCGGAGTTCTTCGGACAGTTCCTGCCAGTCCTGTGCGCACTGGGCGGCCGCGGCGGCCGCCGTCTCCACGCGGTACGGGGGTATCGCGGCGACGATCCGCTCCCACTGGCGCAGTCCGCTCACCTGGAGGTCGAGCATGCGGAGCAGGAGCCTGCCCGCATCGCTCAGCCTGAGCAGGGGGTCCTTGCACAGGCTGCTGACGAGGACGGGCAGTGGCTGCCCCCGGACCCGGGCGGGTACCGGAGGCGGTGCGGGGGCCGAGGTGTCGCCGGAGCGCCGCTGGGCCGCCGGTACGGGGTCCACGCCCGCTCCGATGCGGCGCCGTACGTCCCGCACGGTCGAGGGCGCGATGCCCGCCTCCCGTGCGATCTGTCGCAGCGACGCGGTGGGCCGGCCGGCCAGGAGCCGGGCCGCGGTCTCGCGGCCGCGGACCGGATCGGCCGGCCGGACGCGGCCGTCCTGGCCGACGCGGCCCGGCGGGGCGGGCCCCGGCACCTCGCGGCGTCGTAGCGCCCCGACGGTCTTGCCCGCCAGCCCGGCCCGGCGCGCGATGCCTCGGTCG
The DNA here is from genome assembly GCF_043201215.1 of Streptomyces sp. NPDC048331. Classification (NCBI taxonomy): domain Bacteria; kingdom Bacillati; phylum Actinomycetota; class Actinomycetes; order Kitasatosporales; family Streptomycetaceae; genus Streptomyces; species Streptomyces sp. NPDC048331. The sequence continues at coordinate 1,121 of NZ_JBICYT010000092.1, forward strand.
GACCAGTCCGGGTGGGACCGCAGGATGCGTAACGCCGCGGCGGTCCGTTCCGCGTGGGTGAGCGGGAGCCCGTGACTGATGTTGGCCTCGACCGAGAGCACGAACGCGTCCTCGGCGCTGCCGTCGAAGTACGTCACTCCCACCGTGACCTGCCCGCGCAGTACGGCGGCCCGCAACCGGTGTGTGCCGTCGATGATCCGCATGGTGGGGCGGTGCACGAGCAGCGGCGGCAGCGTCCGGCCGGATTGCGCGAGGGCTTGTGCGTGGCTCTCGTCCACCTGGACGGTGCGGGGGGAATCCGCGGCGAGCAGTGCGTCGACCGGCACCTCGGTCACGCCGTCGGGGGTCTGTGTCGTGTGCCGCGGGTTCGGCCCGTCCATGAGGTTCACCTCCTTCTCTGCAATCGGTGCTTCGGGCGCCGCTCCGTTCGGTGGGGCGGCCCGAGGAAGAAATTACGTAATTACCGTTCGGTAATCTATCGGGGACGTGAACCCCGTTGAGACCTGGGCAAGTTGACGAAGGAGTGCCAGGTGGGGTGGGCGACCGCGGAAGTTCCCCGGTCGCCCACCGGGCGACCGCTCAGACCCCCACGAGCTCTTCCGTTCGCACGAACTCCCTCAGCCAGGCCAGGAATTCGGGACCCAGGTCGGCACGTTCGCAGGCGAGCCGGACCGTCGCACGCAGGTACTCGGCACGGTCCCCGGTGTCGTAGCGCCGGCCGGAGAAGACGACTCCGTGCACGGGCCGTCCGGCCCGGACCAGCGTGCGCAACGCGTCCGTGAGTTGAATCTCGCCGCCCCGTCCGGGCTCGGTGTTCCGCAGGACCTCGAAGATCTCGGGGTCGAGGAGGTAGCGGCCGATGACGGCCAGATTGCTGGGCGCCGTACCGGGCTCCGGCTTCTCCACCAGCTCCGTCACGCGTACGCCGTCGCCGCCCGCCGAGCGGTCCACCGCGGCGCATCCGTACAGGTGGATGACCTGCGGATCCACCTCCATGAGGGCCACGACGCTACCCCCGAGCCGCTCCCGCACCTCGGCCATCCTGGCGAGCAAGGGGTCACGGGGGTCGATCAGGTCGTCGGCCAGGAGGACGGCGAAGGGCTCCCGGCCGACGTGGGGCGCGGCGCACAGGACGGCGTGCCCGAGGCCCTTGGGGTCCCGCTGGCGCACGTAGTGGATGTCGGCGAGTTCGGTGGACGCGCAGACGCTCCTGAGTTTGTCTTGATCACCCCGGCGCCGGAGGGACTCCTCCAGCTCGTAGTTGCGGTCGAAGTGGTCCTCCAGCGGCCGCTTGTTGCGTCCGGTGACCATGAGGATGTCGGACATCCCCGCCGCCACGGCCTCTTCCACCACGTACTGGATGGCCGGCTTGTCGACCACCGGAAGCATTTCCTTCGGGGTGGCCTTGGTCAGCGGGAGGAATCGCGTTCCCAGTCCCGCGGCGGGGATCACTGCTTTGGTTATCCGGTGAGGTGTGGAATTCATGCCGTCGACGCTAGGGCGCGCCGCCCTCCAACGGCTTGAATTGCCCTGCCTTTCCTCCTACTTGGGCAATTCCGAATCCGTCCGGGGCGCGATGCCCCGCCGGATGAGCCGCCACACCTCCCTGAGCTCACCGGTCACCGCGCCGACGCCCTCACCCCGGCCCCGGCGCACCCGGGTGACGACGCCCCCGACCAGATGCGCGGTCAGCAGGGCGACCGGACACGGGTCGACCTCGGGGTCCAGCTGGCCCTGCGCGGCGGCCTGCTTCAGCAGCTCCTTCACGTCGGGGAGCCAGCAGCCGCACCAGTCGGGTCCGGCACCCACCCGCTCCTGGGTCAACCGCGCCGCGGCGCGCACGGCCGGGTCCGTCTCGATCAGCCCGCCGAGCGCGAGGACGAGCGCGGAAACGGTGTCCAGCGCGGGGCCGCCACCGGCCGTCACCCCCTCGACCACTCTGCGGGTGGCGGCCCGCCCCGAATCCTCGACAGCGGAAGCCAACTCCCCTTTCGCCGCGAAGTGAAAGGTGAGGGCCCCGATCGAAATTCCGGCGGAGCGACTCAGCCGGGAAAGAGAGGTCCCGTCGTACCCATTGCGGTCGAATTCAGCGGCGGCCACCGAGATCAGATGATTACGGGTGCGTACGCCACGCTCTTGCTTCACCACTGCGCCATCACTGCCATCCAGGTCGTTCCTCACTCGCCGCCGTGCCCCGCACGGAGCCGGCGAACTCCAGCGTCACCCGGGCGCCGACCGCCCACAACGCGGACTTGACGAAGAAGCGCCCGTGCCACGCCTCCGGGGGAGGGCCCGACACGGCTCCGGGCAGCTCCGGCACGGGTGCCGAGGGGCCTCCACGTCCAACGTGCCGAAGTCGGGTGCGGTGCGCCATGGGTTCGCTAGAAAAAAAACGAACGTTCTGTATTCTATGAATCCTATCGACGGCGCACGCCGACGTCCGCAGTGGAGGGGGAGACAGATGACGACACGGACGAGGACCCGGGCTCTGATCGCCGGCGACACGGCCCTGGCCGACTTCACGGAACGCCTCTTCGGTCACTTACCGAGGGCCGACCAGCGCCGCTGGGCCCGGGTGTACCTGCAGGGGCTGCTCACCACCCCGGGGAAGAAGTCCGTACGCAGGCTCGCGGCGTCCGTCACCGAGTCGCCCACGGCCTCCCAATCCCTGCAGCAGTTCATCAACGCGAGTCCGTGGGACTGGGATCCGGCCCGGACCGAGCTGCTCCGCTGGGTGGAGGAAAGACATTCCGTGCGGGCCTGGACGATCGGGCAGGTGTGCTTCCCCAAACGTGGTGAGCACTCGGTCGGCGTGCACCGCCGCTTCGACCCCGTCGCCGGACGCATGGTCAACTGCCAGTTGGGCTTCTGCCTCTTCCTGTCACTGGACGGTATGAGCGTGCCGGTGGACTGGCGGCTGGCACTCCCCGAGGCCTGGGTGGCGGATCCCGTCCTGCGCCGCCGGGCACGGATCTCCCCCCGGGCCGTGCACCAGGCCCCGGAAGCTCTCGTCCTGGAGCTCGTCGACTCGATCGCCGCCCGTACCTCGTCGGCGCGTCCTCCCGTGGTCGCCGATCTCAGCCGCCTCGGCAGCGCCGCAGCGCTGATCGGCGTACTGGGCCGCCGCGGGCAGGACTTCCTGGTGTCCGTACCGCCGACGCTCGCGGTACGGGCCGCCGCCCTGACACAGGGCGGCGATCCCGCGCGTACGCCGGGGCGCGGCGGGAGCACCGCGGGCGACTTCGCCCGCCTGGGCAACACCAGCCACCCGTACGCCGTCCCGCTCGCCGGCCGCGACAGGGGTCCGCGGCGGCAGTGCATCCACTCGGCGCTGGTCCGGCTGCCGGAGGGGGACTCGGCCGGGCGGGGGGCGCAGCAGATCTACCGGCTGTTCGGCGAACGCGGGCCGGGGCGGCCGGGTGTGCGGGGCGGGCAGGGCGGGGGGCCGGTCTGGCTCACCAACATGACCCGCCACCGGATGGACGACCTGTTGCACCTGGTGCGGGCGGCGGGGCGGTCCAGGGCGGTGCTCGGCTCGTTGGCCGAAGAGTTCGGGCTCCTCGACTTCGAGGGGCGGTCCTTTCCGGGCTGGCACCATCACATGACGCTGATGTCGGCGGCGTACGCGTACGCGCATGCGGTGCGGGAGCGGGGGGAGCTCGGGCGGCGGTCCGCCTGAGCGGGTGCGGCTCCGGGGAACCCGGCTCCGCCGGGTACCGGGCTCCGCCCGACCACGCGCCTCGAACGGGGGCGGGGCCGGACCGGGCGAAGT
>NZ_JBICYT010000093.1:0-4708 GCF_043201215.1 Streptomyces sp. NPDC048331
ACGCTGTTGAGTTCTCAAGGAACGGACGCTTCCTTCGTACTCACCCCCGCGACATCCGCTGGGGCTTTCCTCCGGGCTTTCGTTCTGTTCTTGCGCTTCCGACTCTATCAGACTCTTTCGTGTCCGACTTCCTCGACGCTTTCCAGGTATTCGCTTTCGCGTTTTCCCTTTCCAGCGGTTCCGACTCTATCAGAAGTTCTCCACCGGATTTCCCCGGCTTCGGATTCTTGAAGAATCGAGTGCACCCCACATGGAATTGCGTTCCTCGGGGGGCTGGCTGCCGAACTTGTCCGGTTCGAGGCAACCGTTTGACTCTACAACTCGGCCTGGGGGGTGTCAAAACGGCCCGGAGCACCTGCTGCCGGGCCGCACCTAGAGGCCGGCGCGTGCCAGCAGTGCCTCGGACTGTTCCCTGGTCAGGGGCGGGCGGACCGCTGCTGGCGGAGGGCACGTATGGGTGCCGCGACGGAACGACAGCACCCACTCGGCGAGGGGGCTGTCAGGTTCCAGACCCGCCACGAGCCGCTCACGTAGCTCGGCCGGGGTGTCCGCGCGGGCCGCTATCGCGTTGCGGACGAACATGTCCGGATCTTCCGCCAGGAGGTCACGCAGACCAGTGGTCAGGTCCGGATGAGCCGCGACGGCTTCCCGTACGTCGGAATCCGGGTCGGCGGCCAACTCCGGAGTCGGAACCGCGTACGCGACAGCGGCGGCCCGGGTTTCCGGATCGGCCAGCAGCCCGGGCAGCAGGTCCGCAGGAGGGGGAAATGCCTGAGCACTGGCGCAGCGGATCTCCGGGTCGGTGTCCGTCAGCAGCATCCTGCGCACCGAGTCGGGAACATCCCGCCACCGCTCGATCACCCGTGACCGCACACTGCTCTCAGGGGCGGCGGCCAGGCGGGCCAGGAGCTCCGGCGGGAGTCGGTCGTTCATCGTGAGGAACGCCCGCACGGACGGGTCGGGGTCCTCGGCCAGGCGAGCCAGCATCCCGGGCGGCTCGTCCCCGATGCTCGCGGCGACCGCACACCTGACGACCGGGTCCGGGTCCTCCACGAAGCGGACCCGCACCCGGGCCGGCAGGGAGCCGTTGGCTGCGAGGGAGCGTGTGGACCCGAGCGTGATGATCTCCTCGATCACCTCGTCGGTCAGGTCCTTACGCAGCAGCGCCGCCGAGCGGCGGGCGCCCGGGTGCCGGAGCAAGCGGCGCAACACATCGGCCGGAAGGTCGTCTTGGGTTGCCGGAGAACTGAGTTCGGCATCCACATCCATGACACCGCAGGGTAGGCCTCCGTTCGGACGTCCGGGGGCGATCACGGCAACGGGAGCAGCTGGACCAGTTGGAAGGCCGTGTCGACGTTCGGCTGCACCAAGGCGGCCCGGACCTCGTACCTCCCGGGCGTCAGCTCCACCCGTGCGTGGTTGTCGGGCTCCACCTCGGAGCCGGGCCAGGCGGAGTCGAACAACACGACCGGCCCCGGCACGTGCCAGACCTGTCCGGCCTCCCAGGCCGCTTCCTTCAACGCCGCCTCGACACCGCCCAGCAGCTCCGCCTCCGACTCGGCCGCCACCCAGCGCACGAAGACCCCGTGCTCCGGGAGGAACGTCGTCGACGAGGGCTCATCCCCCAGCACCAACGCGTGGGACGACCCCACCGCGAGCAGTCCGGTCTCCCCGACCACCGCGCAGGCCCTGTCGTAGTCGGACTCCGGGCCTTCCCCGTCCGCCCCCTCCCACCGGGTCAGCACCTCGGCCGGCACCACCACCAGCGGCCCGCCGCCGGACTCCACCCAGTCGACGAGCCCTGGGTCCGCATATCTCGCCATGCCGCGAGGTTAGAGGCCGGCCCCGCGCTCCGGGGACCGGCACGACCTTTCCGCGGTTCCGACGCTGCCGAGGTCGCGCAGCCGGCGCCCATACAGTCCTCGTCGGCGCCCAGGCCGCGGACGAGGCCGTGCGCACGGTCACCTCGACCGCCTCTCCCCGGACCAACACCTCACCGGCTCCGGCCGCGGGTACGTCGGCCTCCTCGCCCACCGGCACATCCGGTCCCTGCCCTCAGCGCTCGTCGGCCGCCTAGGGGCGGGATCACGGCACGGCACGGCACGGCACATGAACGGAACCTCATGCACCACGCGGTGCCGGCCGCCACCGCCGGGTACGGGCCCGTTGCTCACGCCGAAGCAGCACATGATGGGTGCATGGACGAGGTGACCATCAGCGAAGAAGACCGCCGCCAACTCGGACTCTGGGCCGCCGATTGCGTCGAACGGGCCCTCCCCCTGTTCGAGGCGAAGGCCCCCTCCGACCCCCGCCCGCGCGAGGCGATCGAGGGCATCCGCGCCTTCGTACGCGAGGGGAAGCGGACCGCGCACCTGCGCGCCCTCGCCTGGGCCGCCCACGCGGCGGCACGCGAGGTCGACGACCCGGCGGCCACGGCCGCCGCCCGCGCCGCGTGCCACGCGGCAGCGACCCCGTACATCCACCCACTGGCCACCCCGCACCAGTCGAAGCACGTACTGGGGCCCGCCGTGTACGGGGCACTCGGTCACGAGCTGGCCGCGGGCCATGACACGGGCTCCGCCGACGACGAGCTCCGATGGGCGATCGAGCACGCCCCGCCGGAGGTCAGGGCACTGCTGCGCCGGATGCCGGCCCGCAAGCCTGGTCGCAGCCGGCTGGACACGCTCTACTACGAACTCGACACCGCCCTCCGCCACTGAGCGGCGGCCCGGTGGCGCTCCTCCTGGGGGGCACCGCGAGGGTAACTCCGGTTCTGACGGCCTGACATGGGCCCAGAAACTTTCGGCTCGCGCCTCGAGCGTCTCCCGAGACGAAAGTCGCGTCCACGATCATCCTCCGCGCCGATGAAGGCCTCCGCTCCCGGCCCCTAGCGTGATCGGCATGACCAGTGACACGGGGGACGGGACGGACGGCGTGGATGGCACTGCCGGGTCGACGTGGCGGCGGACCGCGCTGGGGGTGGTGGCGGGACTGCTCACCGCGGCGGCCGTGTGGGCGATCTTCTGGTGGCAAGGCTGGAACAGGCCCACCACCGCGGCCTGGCTGTCCAGCAAGGCCGCGGTGAAGGTGGGCCTCTTCGTCGCCGCCGGAGGCCTCGCCTCTGTGACCGTGTGGTGGCAGGCGCGGCGTGGGTCGGGGTCCACCCCGCCCGAGAAGACAGACTGAAACCGGCGGCCAGCCCCTGGCCGGCCCGGCCGATCGCGCCGCCGACCACGTAAGGGCAGTCGGCCTGCAGTGCCCCTGCCTCCGGTGGCCTCCCGAGCCTTTGTGATCACCCAGGCGCCGCCGATGCCTCCTTCGAACTCAATTCCCGCGCGGATGTACGGTGTTCGGCCTTCGTGCGGCATTCGACCATCTCGTCGAGGCGGGACGGGACGCGCTGATGGCCAGGGTCGCGCGCCCCTTGGTTCGACGCCTATGCCGGCCTCCTACGAAGGGGAGAGCCGCAGGCCGATTTCGAAGCCGGCGGAGGGACCTTTGCCGACCGGTTCGTAGGTCAGAGCGTGGACAGCAGTGTCTCCGCCGGGAGCGGCCGCTCCTCGGGACCACTAAGGGAGTACCTGCCCTGCTGGACCATGTGGAACGGCGAATCGTCCTGTGCTGGAACCTCCACCCATCCCCGCCGGTAGGCGGCCGGGTGGCCACAAGCGCGGCACTCCCTGCCTGTGTGACTGCGAAGAACGTAGTTCTCGCGCTTGAAGTTGCCGTTGCGGCAGCTTCTACCGTCGTGACCAGGGCCGGAGATACCGGCCCGGCGACACACGTGCAGGAGTCGTGATGGACTGGCCGATCTCCGAGGTGGCCCGGATGTCGAGTGTGACCGCTCGGACCTTGCGCCACTACGACGAGACGGGTCTGCTGCCACCCGCCCGGATCGGCGCCAACGGGCACCGGTACTACGGGGAGCGCGAGCTCCTGCTGTTGCAGCAGATCCTCGTTCTTCGGGCACTGGGTGTGGGGCTGCCGGAGATCGGTCGCATCCTGTCCGAACAGGTCGATGAGGTGGACGCCCTGCGAGTCCACCACCGGCGCCTGCTCGAGGAGCGGGATCGGCTCGACGCCCTGGCCGGCACCGTCTCTCGCACCATCGCCGAACTGGAGCAGTCCAGAAAGGACGGCAACCCCATGACCATCAACCGACCGGAAAACCTCTTCGAAGGCGTCCAGCCCTCCCACTACGCGGCGAACATGGATGGCTTCCCCGAACTCGCCGAGGAGCTCGGGCGGCGCGCTACCGGGATGACCCAGGCCGAAGCGGATGCCGGGCACCGTGAGCGCACAGCGCAGATGATCCGGCTGGCCGAACTCATGACCGCGGGCCACCCGGCCGACTCCGACCTGGTGCAGGTCGAGATCGACGCCCAGTACCGGGCGCTGACCGAGCTGCGGGGCGTATCCGCCGAGGAGTACGGGGCCATCGGACGCTCATGCGTCGACAACCCCACTTGGCGCACCGCCTACGAGGCCATCGCCCCGGGTCTGGCCGCGTACCAGCGCGACGCCATCGAGGCATACGCCACCACTCGCCTGAGCTGAGCCGCAGCGCGGCTGCCTTACGCCGGCTCAGTTCGGCCGCGCGTCCGACACCGTTTGGCCCGTGAACGCAGAAAAGCCCCGCACCATAAGGTGCGGGGCTTTCCCACAATGATTGTTCGGCGGCGTCCTACTCTCCCACAGGGTCCCCCCT
>NZ_JBICYT010000094.1:0-4346 GCF_043201215.1 Streptomyces sp. NPDC048331
GGACAAGCCAACTACGCCGCCGCCAACTCCTTCCTCGACGCCCTCGCCCAACACCGCCACACCCACGACCTCCCCGCCCAATCACTCGCCTGGGGACCGTGGGACCTGAGCAACGCGATGCTGGAACGGGTGGGCCGCACGGACCTGGTACGCATCGCCACGTCCGGCATCGAGCCGATGACTCCGGCGCAGGGGCTCGCCCTCTTCGACGCGTCGCTGTCCGGGACGGACGCGGCCCTGGTGCCGACCAAGTGGCAGTTCCAGCAGCTGCGGTCGCGGGCGGACTCGGGTGCGCTGCCGCACCTGCTGCGCGGGCTGGTGGGCGGCGTGACGCGTCGGGCCGCTGTCGGCGGTGCGGCGGCCGGGGGCGACTCCGCGTTGCGCGACCGGCTGGCCGGGCTGTCCGCGGACGCGGCCAAGGACGCGCTGGGCGAATTGGTCCGGACGCACTGCGCGGCGGTTCTCGGGCACGCGGGGCCGGATGCCATCGCGCCGCACGCTCCCTTCAAGGAGCTCGGCTTCGACTCGCTGACGGCGGTGGACCTCCGCAACCGGCTGAACGCCGCCACCGGACTGAGCCTGCCGTCCACCCTGGTCTTCGACCACCCCAGTCCGGAACGGCTCGCCGAACGACTGGCTCAGGATCTGCTGCACCTGCGCCAGGCGGCCCCGACAGCCCTCGCGGTGCCGGCAGCCGACGACGAACCCATCGCGATCATCGGCATGTCCTGCCGGTTCCCGGGCTCCGTGAACGACCCCGACGACCTGTGGCGGCTCGTCTCCTCCGGCGCGGACGGGATGTCGCCCTTCCCCGAGGACCGTGGCTGGGACGTCGACGAGGACGCCCTCGGCGCAGGGTACCGGCGTGAGGGTGGCTTCATCTCCGGGGCGACGCTGTTCGACCCCGCGTTCTTCGGGATCAGCCCCCGCGAGGCCCTCGCCATGGACCCCCAGCAGCGACTCCTGCTGGAGACCACCTGGGAGGCCGTCGAGCGGGCCGGGATCGACCCCACCACCCTGCGCGGCAGCTCCGGCGGCGTGTTCGTCGGCGGCGCCTCGTCGGGGTACGCCTCGGGAGTCGACACGGCTCGTGAGGGCATCGAGGGGCATGTGATCACAGGCCTGTCGACCAGCATCCTGTCCGGCCGTCTCGCCTACACGTTGGGGCTGGAGGGTCCGGCGGTGACGGTGGACACCGCCTGCTCGTCCTCGCTCGTCGCCCTGCACTGGGCCGTCCAGGCACTGCGCTCCGGCGAGTGCGACTACGCCCTCGCCGGCGGTGTCACGGTGCTGACCAGCCCGGCGATCTTCAAGGAGTTCGGGGTGCAGGGCGGGCTCGCGCCCGACGCACGCTGCAAGGCCTTCTCGGACGCCGCCGACGGCACCGGATTCTCCGAGGGCGTCGGCATGCTCATGGTCGAGCGACTGTCCGACGCCCGTCGCAACGGACACCACGTCCTGGCCGTCGTACGAGGAACCGCCATCAACCAGGACGGCGCCAGCAACGGACTCACCGCACCCAACGGCCCCTCCCAGCAGCGCGTCATCCAGCAAGCCCTCGCCAACGCCAGGCTCACCCCCGCCGACGTCGACGCCGTCGAAGCCCACGGCACCGGCACCAAGCTGGGCGACCCCATCGAAGCCCAGGCACTCCTGGCCACCTACGGCCAGGACCGCCCCGAGAACCGCCCCCTGTGGCTCGGATCCGTCAAGTCGAACATCGGCCACACCCAGGCCGCCGCCGGCGTGGCCGGGCTGATCAAGTCCGTGCAGGCGATGCGCCACGGCATCCTGCCCATGACCCTGCACGTCGACGAGCCGACCTCCCACGTCGACTGGACCGCCGGCGCCGTCGAACTCCTCACCGAGAACCGGCCGTGGGAGACCACCGAGGGCCGCCCGCGCCGAGCCGGGATCTCCTCCTTCGGTATCAGCGGGACGAACGCCCACGTCATCGTCGAAGAGGCGCCCGCCGTCACGGCCGAGGCCGCTGCGGCGGAGGCCGCCGAGGCGCCGCGGGGCGCGCTGCCGCTGTTGGTCTCCGGCCGTACCGAAGGGGCCCTGCGCGAGCAGGCCCGGCGTTGGGCCTCCTGGATGGACGACAACCCGGACGTGCCGCTGGCCGACGTGACCCTGACCGCGGCACGGCACCGTGCGCACTTCGAGCACCGGGCGAGCGTGCTCGCCTCGAACCTCGCCGAGGCCGCGGCGAGCCTGCGGGCACTGGCCGAGGGACGGGCGGACGCCGGCGTGTTCACCGGGCAGGCCCGACCGAGCGGCAAGATCGTCTTCGTGTTCCCGGGGCAGGGTTCACAGTGGCTGGGCATGGGTCGCACCCTGCTCGCCGAGAGCCCCGCGTTCGCCGAGGCCGTCCAGGCCTGCGACGCAGCGCTGAGGCCGCTGACCGGCTGGTCGGTGGCGGAGCTGCTGCGGACGGGGACGGACGGTCCCGAACTCCCCTTGGACCGTATCGATGTGGCACAGCCCGCGCTGTTCACCATGGCCATGGGCCTCGCGGCGGCGTGGCGGGCACTGGGCCTCGAGCCCTCGGCAGTCGTCGGACACAGTCAGGGTGAGGTGGCCGCCGCCGTGGTGGCGGGTTCGCTCACGCTGGAAGAAGGGGCCCGTGCGATCGCCCTGCGCAGCCAGGCGCTGCGCGACGTCGCCGGGGTCGGCGAGATGGGCTTCGTCGAGCTGCCCGTGGACGAGGTGCTGGCGCGCATGGCCCCGTACGGGGACGCGCTGTCGATCGCCGCGGTCAACACCGCGCGCTCCGTGGTCGTCTCCGGCGATGGTGACGCGCTGACCGAGCTGCTGTTCGAACTCGACGACGACGACGTGATGTGCGGCAAGCTGGGCGCCCCGGTCGCGTCGCACAGTCACTTCATGGACGCCCTGCTTCCGGGGCTGCGGGAGGGCTTGTCGACGCTGGCTCCGCGCACCGGCCGGATCGCCTTCTACTCGACGGTCACCGGTGAGCGCGCGGACGGCGCCGAGCTGGACGCCGAGTACTGGTGCCGCAACCTGCGCGAGCCGGTTCGACTCGACCTCGCTCAGCAGCGGATGTTGGAGGACGGGCACACCGTTTTCGTGGAGATCTCCGCCCACCCGGTCCTGTCGATGCCGCTGACGGACGGGAGCGCGGAGCGCGACGGCATCGTCGTCGGCTCCCTCGCCCGGGACCACGGCGGAGTGTCGCAGCTGCTGCGCTCGCTGGGACAGCTGTACGTACAGGGGCACCGTGTCGACTGGGCCGAGGCGCTGGGCGGGATGCCTGGTGCGCTGGTGCAGCTGCCCACCTACGCTTTCCGGCGCAAGCACTACTGGGTCGCCTCCGCGCGTGCGGCCGGTGACGTCCGAGCCGTCGGCCTCGTGGACGCGGAGCATCCGTTGCTGGGGGCGATGGTCGCGTCCCCGGACTCCGGCGCCGTGGTCCTCACGGGCCGGATCTCCTCGGCGGACCAGCCGTGGCTGCGGGACCACCGCGTGCTCGGTTCGGTGGTGCTTCCGGGTTCCGCGTACGTGGACATGCTCACGCAGGCCGGCGATCTGGCCGGCTGCGACACCCTCGCCGAACTGACGCTGCTGGCCCCGCTCGTGGTCCCCGAAACGGGCGGTGTCCAGCTCCACGTCCGTGTGGACGCTCCCGACGACGCGGGCAACCGGCGGGTGCAGGTGCATTCCCGCCCGGAGTCCGGTGCCCAGGCCGACTGGAACCACCACGCCACGGCCCTGCTCGGCAGCCGTGAGGCCGCTCCCGGATTCGATCTGGCCGTCTGGCCGCCGCAGGACGCGCAGCCGCTCGACCTGGGGCAGTTCTACGACGACGCCGACGCGAGCGGTGTCGCCTACGGTCCCGCGTTCCAGGGGCTGCGTACCGCCTGGACGGACGCGGACTCCGTCGTCTACGCGGAGGTCCGGATCCCGGAGGAGGTGGCGGGTGCGGGGAACAGCGGGTTCACGCTGCACCCCGCCCTGCTCGAGGCCGTGTTCCAGGCACATCTGCTGGGCGGCGAGGACGGTGAGAAGCCGCAGCGGCCGGTGCTGCCCACGGAGCTGCGCGGTGTCGCGCTCCACGCCCAGGGCGCCACGGAGCTCAGGGTGCGGCTGGCCCCGGCGGCCGGAGGGGCCGTGTCGGTGCAGATGGCCGACGGCGCCGGGCGCCCGGTCGCGGTGATCGGTCAGCTCCGCTTCGGAACCGTCCCGGCCGACTGGATCGCGTCCCGGCCCTCCGCCCCGCATCAGGGCCTGTACCGGACGGTGTGGGGGGCCTCCCGATCCACGGGCACGACCTCGCTCGGCACCGTCGCCGCCCTCGGTGCCGACGCCGCCCGCTTCACCACCGA
>NZ_JBICYT010000095.1:0-4262 GCF_043201215.1 Streptomyces sp. NPDC048331
CCTACAAGTTACGTGGAATCTGGTGTCGCAGGATGCGTCTCGTATCCTGCGGCGTTCCCACGTACTGAGGAGATCCTTTGGGCAGCGCGGTGGTGCTGGAGGAGAAGTGGCCGGTCCTGGGTCGGCATGAGCGGGCGGCTGAGTGGCTGCGAGTGTGGACGGATCTGGGGCGGGCCCCGCGCACGATCGATGCGTACGCGCGGGGTTTGGCCGAGTACCTGTCCGTCTGTGAGCGGGACGGCGTCGATCCGGTCGCCGCGAACCGACTGCAGGTGGCCGCATTCGTGAAAGAGCTGTCCACCCGGCCGAGCCGCAGGGGGAGCAACGTGGTCGCGCTGGACTCCGGGGTCGGCCTGGCGACCGCGACGCTGCAGCAGCGGCTGGTGCCGGTGCGGTTGTTCTACGACTACCTCATCGAGGAAGGCTTGCGGGAGTCCAACCCGGTGGGCCGCGGCCGCTACACACCCGGCCGCCAGTTCGGCGGCCACCAGCGGGGACTGGTCCCGCGCTTGACGAAGCTGCCGTGGATCCCGAGCGAGGAGCAGTGGCTGGACCTGTTGGACGTCGTGCGGGAGGAGCCGGTGCGCAACCGCGTCATGCTGGCGTTGGCCTACGACGCGGCACTTCGACGCGAAGAACTGTGCTCCCTGCGGACCGACGACCTCGACCCCGCCCACCGCACGCTTCGGGTCCGCGCAGAGACAACGAAGACCCGGCGCGAGCGCGTTGTTCCGTACTCGGCGGCGACCGGGGTCCTGTTGTCGGGCTACCTCGCGCACCGGGCCTCGATCAGCCGGGCTCGTGGCCCGCTGTTCCTGTCGGAGTCGCGCCGCAACTTTGGTCAGCCGCTGACCCTGTGGACCTGGTCCAAGGTGGTCCGGCGCGTCGCCCTCGCCGCTGACCTGCCGCGCTTCTCGACACATACCACCCGGCATCTGTGCTTGACCGACCTGGCAAGGATGGGCTGGGAACTGCACGCGATCGCCACCTTCGCGGGCCACCGCAGCACCGAGTCGACACTGGCCTACATCCACCTGTCCGGCCGGGACCTGGCGGAGAAGCTGAACCGCGGCATGCAGCAGATCCATTCCTGGCGCGTGGACATGCTCACCCGGGCTGCCCAGACCGCAGGGACGGTCGCCCAGTGACCGCCCAGTCGATCCCAACGACCGCACCCGTCTGGGCATGGCCGGTCGACCTCCCCGGGTATGACCGGCGGGGCCTACTCACCGAGGCTGAGGCGGAGGCCCTGCGGAACTGCAGCATCGATGAGGTCCGCCGCCACGACCTGGCCGCGGACCTCGTGTCTCTGCGGCCGGCCGCCCGGCTGGTCCGGCCGCTCGCTGATGTCGTTGCCGCCCTGCACTGGCCACTGGACGACCGCCATCAGCGCCGGTACGCACGCGATGCGGCAGGACTCATCCTCCTCCGCAGTGGCGAGCTCCGCCGGGCCTTCTGGGGTTGGTCGGTGCAGGACTGGGTGGACCTGATCAACGCGGACGGCGCCGAGTTCCGGCGTCACTGGGGCGGGCAGATCGGCCCCAATGCCCGGCCGTTCCTGATCGCCTATGCCTACCTGCTCGGCGAGTTCACGGCCTTCGAGCGGCTCGGTCGGTTCATGCGGCCGAGCCTGGCCCGCCGGGTGTTCGGGGCCGGGCCCGTGGATGCGGCTGTCGGGCAGGTCTGCACGGTGCTGGCCGAGTGGGGGTATCGCCGCGATGCCCAGAAGCTGGAGACGGTGGTCTGCCAGGTACTGCTGTTGAACCGCAGTCCGCGGCTGGAGGACCTGTCCACCGAGGCCCTGGGCGAACTACGTGAGAGCCCAGCGATGGGCGGGCAGTGGGGCAAGGACCTGCACGGCGTCCACCGGGCGGTCGCGGCGCTCGGCCACGCGGACCCGCCGAGGCCGAGCCACGAGGCCGGGCCGGCGGCGATGGAGGGAGTGCCGAGCGGATGGGCGGGGTGGGTCGAGCGGTGGTACGCGACCTCGACGCTGACCCCGAAGATCCGCAGGAGCTACCGCAGCGTCCTCGCGAAGATCGGCCGGTGGCTGGTTGCCGAGCACCCCGAGATCACCGAGCCAGGTCAGTGGACCCGCCAGACCTGCGCGTCCTGGGTCGCGGCGGTGGACCGGATGGCGGTCGGCGACTTCTCCCAGTGGACGCACGGCATGCGTTCGCAGGACCGTATCGGCAAACCGCTCACCGCGCAGTCGAAGTCCGGTTACCTCAAGGTGCCCCGCGCGTTCTTCCGCGACCTGCACGAATGGGAGTTGGTCCCGCGGCGCTTCGACCCCGCCCAGGCCCTGCGGACCCCACGGAGCGTCCGGGCGTTGATGGGCCCGGACCCGCGGGTGATCGCCGATGACATCTGGGCGAAGCTGCTGTGGGCGGGCCTGAACGTCGAAACCGGTGACCTGCCGACTTCGGACGGCCGCACCTACCCGGTCGAGCTGATCCGGGCCATCACCTTGGCCTGGCTCTTCGCCGGCCAGCGAAGTGATGAGATCGCCCGGCTGCGGGTGGGCTGCATCCGCTGGCAGCACGACGGCCTGCCCATCCCGGGTGACTCGGGCGAGGTCCTGGCCCGCGACGCGGTCTGCTTGCTGGACGTCCCGACCCACAAGACCGGCACCGCGTTCACCAAGCCCGTCGACCCGCTCCTGGGCAAGGCCATCGAGGCATGGCAGGCCGTCAGGCCCGTCCAGCCGCAGATGCTCGACCGCAAGACCGGCGAGTTGGCCGACTTCCTGTTCGCCCACCGGGCCCGCCGGGTCGCCAAGCACTACATCAACACGGCGATCATCCCGATGCTCTGCCGCAAGGCCGGCGTCCCCACCGCCGACGTCCGTGGCAACATCACCAGCCACCGGGCCCGGTCCACGATCGCCAGCCAGCTCTACAACGCCAAGGAGCCCATGACTCTGTTCGAGCTGCAGGAATGGCTCGGCCATCGCACTCCGGAGGCGACCGCCCACTACGCGAAGATCACCCCGAACACCCTGGCCAGGGCCTACAACGACGCCGGATACTTCGCCAGGAACGTCCGCACCATCGAGGTTCTCGTCGACCGCGACGCGGTGGCCTCCGGTGCCGCCGCCGCAGGCGAGCCCTGGCAGTACTACGACCTGGGCCACGGCTGGTGCACCTACAGCTTCTTCGAGCAGTGCCAGCACCGGATGGCCTGCGCGCGCTGCGACTTCTACACCCCGAAGAACTCCAGCCGCGGCCAACTGCTGGAGGCCAAGGAGAATCTGCAGAAGATGCTGGCCAATATCCCCCTCACCGACGACGAACGCGCCGCTGTCGACGACGGCCAAGCTGCCCTCGACCAACTCCTGGCACGACTCACAGACGTCCCTACCCCGGCTGGCCCGACACCTCGCCAGCTCGGAGTACCCGCGACAGCCACGTTGCTTCCGGTCGTCGAGGTCCGGCACAGCAAGCAGCCGGCGGGGAGCTACCAAGAGCCGTTCACGACCGGCGGCACCAACTGAAGGGTGAAGTGTGACGTCTCAATCTGCTCCGGACCTGGCCAGTCTCTATCCCGAACTCGGTCAGGACGGCATGCTCCAGATCGCCCTGCAGAAAGGCGTTGACCAGGCCGGATATCGGTTCGATGTGCTCCCCGAACGAGCTCCAGGGTGGAAGCGGTCAGGGGCCCGGGCGGACAGTGACAGCCGGACGACGAGCGTTCACCTGGGCATCCAGGAACGATGCTTCGTCATGAACTTCTGGGAACGCGGTGTCATGATGGCCAAGGGCACAACAACCAGCTTGAACGAAGCCGCCACAGCTACCGGGGTCTGGCAGTGCGGCGCCAACCTGGAAGATCTGCGATCCGCATGCCCGTTCGTCCGCTACAGCCCGCTCGCGGAGGCCCACGAGCGCGGCACCTCGGTCGAAACCATGTGGACGATCTACCGCCAGGCCACGGCGCCACACGTCGACCACGACCTTATCGAAGCGTCATACGCCCAGCCACAGCTGCGAGCCTTGTTCCCCTTCCACAGCCACAGGTCGCTGAACTTCAGCCGCTGCACCGGATTCCCCTACACCCACGACGTTCCAGTGGTTACTCCCGTCGACGGGAGATACCGCGTCACCTGGTGGAAGACCCGTTCGCCTCACGGACCTGCGGACATCGGAGAGGCTGACAACCCGCGTGACGCAGTCGCCTTGGTCGTCGCCCACCTTCCCGCCGAGTGCGGGCCGGCAGTCGCTGGCACTGCCAATGACCTTGACAAGTCAGATTCCACATAA
>NZ_JBICYT010000096.1:0-3448 GCF_043201215.1 Streptomyces sp. NPDC048331
GAACTCTGCGAGTTCAGACTTTCCGAGAGGTCTTCAGCAGGAACCCGGACCTGCGTTGTGTCTCCGCTTCGGCATCAAGGGCCGGGTTCGGGCCGACTGGCGGTCTCCAGCGGACCCTCCAGGAGCATTCGGGCGGCCTCGGCATAGCGGATGGCCGTGAATTCGGAGATCCCGAAGACGGCCGCGAGACGAGCCGGGTCGCCTCCTCCAGCGAGCGCCTCTTCCAAGTGCCGGTCGATTCGCATCTGTTCGAGCGAGGCACTCAGGCCGGCGAATTGTGCATGGCACCAGTAGTCACTGACCGGGCCGGTCTCGTGAGCGGTGACGCGCGTGAGGAACAGGTGCCGGTTGGCTGTCCTTGGCCATGTGCGGTGCCGGAAGAAGAGGTAGTTGATCAGCAGGTCGTGCGTCAGGTCGTCCAAGGGTCGTGTGTGGCCGGCGAGGGTGATCTTCCGATTGGAGAAGTCGAGGTCGTCGAGTGTCAGCAGCTTGATTCCTGGCCGTCGGGCTGCGTGGACGGCGGCAAGCGCGAGCATGAGCCGCTGGGCTGGGGTGATTGCGGCGGCAACGGCGTCGGTGTAGCTCTGCCGGGGCAGGGGGATGATCGGTGGCCGCTCGAGCTTTCCTCCCTTGATGCCCATGGTCGGGTCGCGGAAGATCTGGCGTCGGCGGCGCATGAAGCGGAACAGGGAGCGAAGCCCGTTGAGGAGGGCTTTACGTTCGACTCCGTGGATGGCATCGACCGCTGCCTGGATGTCGTCGCGGGTGATCTCACGCAGGTGACGGTGGCGACCGGACCACTCCAGCAGAAGGGGGTGGACGGCGGACATCTTGCCCCACGTGCTGGAACGGCTGTGCGACCGGTGCCGTGGCCCTCCTTCGTGCAGGGACCTCAGCCAGTCGCGGACGTCCTCGGCGATCTCCGGCGCCAGGTCCTGGCTGCGGGCGGCGAGCCAACACTCGAACGAGCCGGGCCGGTCGTCAACCAGGATGCCCATGTCGTCGAGGACCTCCGCGACGCGTTCGACGTTCACCTTGCGGTCAGCGGCCAGGGGCAACATGTCGAGGTAGGAAATGAGCTCGCCCACCTGGTGGCCGGAGAGAACAACGACCAGGCCCCGATCGGTCAGCCGACACACCTCGGTCGTCCATCCCCGCAGCTCTGCCAGCCTCTCGGCAACCACGCGGGCCGCGACCAGGGTGAGGTTGGCATAATCGGCATGCCGAGCCTTCTCGAAACAGCGGTAGTCCCGCCGTGCCTCGAACAGACGAAGTTGCTCCCCCGGGCACGGCCCGACCACCAGGGCCTCCCCCGCCACCGTCAGCCGGTCCTGCCGATAGCGCCACTTCGGATAGGCCAGCTGCGACGACCGCTTCAAGCCTCCGAGCTCCAGCTGATGACCGGTACGGGTGATCAGCGGGAAGTAGGCCCGCGGGTCGATCCGGACATCCGGGTTGGCCAGCTCCGTACCCTCCAGCAGCCTGGCCTGCACCCAGCACGCGCGGCAACGTCCGTCCCGCAGGAAGAACTCCGCGCCGCAGGTCAGACACGTCCCCGGGGGAAACCGGTAGGTCCAGCCACTACAGGCGATGCAGTAGCGGTTCTTGCCAACGACCCATGCGTAGCAGTGCGGGCAACTGCGGGGCCGGGTGCTGCGGGTCTTGGGGTGGCAGTCGGCGCACTTGGCCACGCTGTAGAAGGCTCCGCGTCGCACGCTGCCGCCACAGACCGCGCAGAGCGCGTGGTCCGCTCCCGGGTGGACGCACCACCAGCACACCGTTCTGTCGCGGTGGCGCGGGCTGCCGGCGCCGCACCTGGGACACGGCCGGAACGTGAAAGGGCTCATAGCGGCGGCAGCCTCCGTCCATCGCGCTGGCGGGGCACCGGCCGCTGCCCCGGAATCCTCTCGCCGGCCGCCTTGACCACGGTCTCGTTCTGGCCGCCAGCCGTCGGCACCTTGTCGGGCTCGGGGATGAGCAAGTCCCCGACACCGCAGCCCAGGACGGCGCACAGGACGTCCAGGTCCCCCAGCTTCACGCTCGCCGGATCCCCCGACCAGAGCCCGGACATCTTGCCCGCGCTGATCACCAGCCCCCGGTCGGCCAGCATCCGCTGCAACTCGCTCGCCTTCCAGATCCCGCGGTTGGCCGCGGCCAGTCTCAGATTCCACTTCACGATCGACATCCCCTCACGTGGCCAGTCCCGCCAAACGCTCCGCTGCCCGCCGCTGTCCGGCGGCCCACGACTCCTCAACGAAGCCCCGGTGCACATGCACGTAGCGCAACGTCGTCACCAGCCACTCGTGCCCGAGCAGCTCCTGCACCGCCATGAGGTCCATGCCGTGCAGGTAGAGCTGGGAGGCACAGAAATGCCGCAGCACATGCGGTGTCACCTTGCCCGCCCACCCGGGAAGATGCCGCTCAGCCGCCTCAGCCAGACCCAGCCGCAGCGCGTGATCACCCATGCGCAGACTGCTGCCGTCGCGCCCCCGGCGTTCGGAGAGGAACAGCGGAGCCCCGGGCCGGGTGTGGTCGGCGTCGAACTGCCCCCACACGTCCTCGATGTACCAGCGAAGCAGCACGTCACCGCCGTTGATCAACGGCACCATGCGCTCGCGCGGACCGCTGCCCCTGGCCCCCTTGCCGTGCCGGACGTGCAGCTTGCCGTACCGACCCAGCTCCCACCTGACGTCGCTCAGGTCGAGCATGCGGGCCTCGTTGATCCGCAAGCCGACCTTCGCCATCAGCCGGGCCGCCGCGAAGTTGCGCGCTGCCGGGCCGAACTTCCTGCATGTCGCCAGATCCTCACGCCAGCCGGCGAACAGGCGCTCGACCTCATGCTCCTCCGGCGGGATCCGCAAGCCCATCCGGCTCCGGCCCGACGGAGTGTTCATCTCGTCGAGCGGACACTCCGCGATCCGGCCAGTCAGCCGGTAGAGCTCCGACTTCATCCGCAGCTCGATGAACCGGAAGTACGTCGACAAGGCGAACGCCCGCAACTGGCGCGTCGCGACCGCGGCCCCCCGCATCACCTGCCCGAAGAACCTGTCCGCATCAGGCGGCTCCATCTCCCACAAGGGACGACCGAACCAGGAACGGATTTGCCCGAGAGACGAAACCTCTGTTTGAACCGACCCATCCGCCAGACCCGACGCCGCGCGGGCCAGCACATACCCGGCAAGGACATCGGTCTCAAGATCGTCAAGGTCCTCGGCCGCCAGAGCGTGAGGGCTGCGGATCTCCCGAACAACCGTAAGCGACACGCCATACCTCCGCCGGTTCACCCCGAGGACTCGAACTTCAGAATCCGTGAAATCCCCTCACCCTGGGGGCACTTCCCTCACTCTTCACCCAAAGGGGTGACGTCAGGGCAAACCAGCAGGTCGCAGGTCACAGCACAGTCGCCGGGAGCTCTCGCGCGGCAGGCAACCCGCAGGGAAAGGTGTCT
>NZ_JBICYT010000097.1:0-3247 GCF_043201215.1 Streptomyces sp. NPDC048331
TTGAGTTCTCAAGGAACGGACGCTTCCTTCGTACTCACCCTCGCGGGCTTTCCTCCGGGCTTTCGTTCTGTTCTTGCGTTTCCGACTCTATCAGACTCTTTCGTGTCCGACTTCCTCGGCGCTTTCCAGGTATTCGCTTTCGCGTTTTCCCTTTCCGGCGGTTCCGACTCTATCAGAAGTTTTCCACCGGATTTCCCGGCTTCGGATTCCTGAATGAGGAGTCGGCTGTACCCCACTGGAATTCAATTCCTTTTGGGGGCGAGAGAGAGTTTAAACCATCGCTGCCGAACTTGTCCAGTTCGAGGCAACCGTTCGAATCTACCTCCCCGCGCGCTCCGTGTCAACGGTCTTCGCGGGACGACGAGGAGACTAGCAGCTCAACAGGCTTGTACGCACATCAGGCCGCGGTCGGGAGCGTCGCCGTCCGGTCAGCCGCCTCCACGTCGCCGACGTCGCCGGCGCGCGCGGCCCTGCCGCCCAGGACGAAGACGTAGAGCAGGAAGGCGACCTCGGCCGCGACCCCGATCGTGATGCGGGCCCACGTGGGAAGGCCCGACGGGGTCACAAAGCCCTCGATCAGGCCCGAGACGAAGAGGACGACCGCGAGGCCGATGGCCATGCCGAGAGCGGTGCGGCCCTGTTCCGCGAGGGCTGTACGGCGGGTACGGGGGCCCGGATCGATGACCGTCCAGCCCAGGCGCAGGCCCATGCCCGCGGCGACGAACACCGCCGTCAGTTCGAGCAGGCCATGCGGAAGGATCAGGCCCAGGAAGACGTCGAGGCGGCCGGCCGATGCCATCAGGCCGATGCCCACGCCGAGGTTGGCCATGTTCAGGAAGAGGATCCAGAGCACCGGGATCCCCAGGAACGCGCCCAGGACCAGGCAGATCGCCGCCGCCTGCGCGTTGTTCGTCCACACCTGGGCGGCGAAGGAGCCCGCGGGGTGACTGGAGTAGTACGTCTCGTACTCGCCACCCGGCTGCGTGAGCGCCTTCAGGTCCTCGGGCGCCGCGATAGCGCTCTGGACCTCCGGGTGCGTGGCGATCCACCAGCCGATGAGCACGCCGAGCGCAGTGGAGAGCAGGGCCGTCGGTATCCACCAGCGGCGGCTGCGGTAGACCGCGGCCGGGAAGCCCGCCGTGAAAAAGAGGGCGGCGTCGCGCCAGCCGGCCCGGCGGGTGCCGGTCACCGTGGCGCGGGCGCGGGCCACCAGCTGGGTCAGCCGGCCGGTGAGCATCGGGTCCGGGGCGCTGGACCGGATCTGCGAGAGGTGGGTGGAGGTGCGCTGGTAGAGCGCGACGAGTTCGTCGGCCTCGTCACCGGTGAGCTTGCGGCCTCGGCCCAGCAGCTGCTCCAGGCGGTCCCACTCCGCACGGTGTGCGGTCACGAAGACGTCGAGATCCATCCGGCTGCCGCTCCCCTGTCCCAGGTCCCCTGGCCCTTGCCTATTCCTAGTGTGGTCAGCTTGGCAGACTGGAGACCGTAGGGGCGGGGACGGGTCACACGAGAGGTGCTGCGGTGAGCGAACTGGTGACGGGGGACGCGGTCGTCCTGGGGCTGCGGCCCGCGCGGCTGCCGAGCCGCGGGCTGGCGATCCTCCTGGACCTGGCCGTGTACGTCACCGGATACGTGCTGATCTCGGTCGGGCTGACCATGGCCACCGCCTCGCTGGACCTGGCCGCCCAGGCGGCCGTGGCCGTGGCGAGCTTCCTGCTGCTCCTGGTGGGCGTACCGATCGCGGTGGAGACGCTGTCCCACGGGCGGTCGCTCGGCAAGCTCGCCTGCGGGCTGCGGGTCGTACGGGACGACGGCGGACCGATCCGGTTCCGACACGCGTTGGTGCGCGGGTCCATGGGGATCGTGGAGCTGATCCTGACCTTCGGGTCCATCGCGTGCATAGCCTCGCTGGTGTCGGCGCGGGGCCGGCGGCTCGGAGACGTGTTCGCGGGGACGCTGGTGGTCCGGGAGCGGGTGCCGGGGGCCCGTGTGATGCCGGTGCCTCCGCCGCCGCCGTGGCTGGCCGGGCGGTTCACGGGGCTGGACCTGTCGGCGGTGCCGGACGGGCTGTGGCTGGCGATACGCCAGTACCTGACGCGGATGAACCAGCTGGATCCGCAGGTGGGTGCCGCGATGGCGGCGCGGCTCGCGGACGATCTGGTGGCGCGTACGGGGGCACCGCCGCCGGCCGGGGTGCCGGCCGCCGCGTTCCTGATGGCCGTGGTGCACGAGCGGCAGACGCGGGACGCCGCGCGGGCGTTCCGGCCGTCCGCGGCCGGTGCCGGTGCCGGTGCCGGGTTCGCTCCCGCTCCCGCTCCCGCGCCGATGCCAGGGCCGATGCCGGGGCGGATGCCCGTCGTGGCGCCGGTCCCCTACGTGGCTCCCGCGCCCGTCGCGCCCGTGGCGGCTCCGCGCGCCGGCGGGTTCGCGCCGCCCGCCTGAGCGATCACTGGTCCTCGAAGGCCGAGGGCGGCGTCTCCAGGTGTTCGAGTTCGATGCCGGGGGCGGAGAGCACCACGTCCCCGGCGATGTGGATCGTGTGGACCTCTCCCGTGTCCAGGGCGCTGACCTGGTACTCGTCCACCAGCAGGGGGCCGCTGTCCGTGGGGTGCTCCTGCCGGACGACCAAGGCCCAGGCCTGGTCGACCGTACGGGGTGCCAGCACCGGGTCGGTGAGGGCCAGCAGCCGGACGCGGGTCGCGGGGGCGCCGGGGGTCAGGCGCAGCAGGCGGGCCGTGGCGACGAGGAAGGCCGGGGAGGTGCCGGTGAAGCCGGGGGCGGCGATGTTGCCCTCGGTGGCCTCGGTGCCGGTGGGGTCGGTACGGACCCAGGTGACGCCGTCGATGGCGGCGCCGCGCACCTGCCAGCTCGCGGCGTTGAGCTCCATGCGGATGGGGCGTCCCAGCTCGTCGATCGCCAGGTCGACGGAACCGCGGTGGTCCCCCTCCGGGCCGGTGAGCTGGGAGACGTAGCGCCAGCCGGAGGGCCCCGGCGCGCAGTGGAAGTGTTCC
The DNA here is from genome assembly GCF_043201215.1 of Streptomyces sp. NPDC048331. Lineage (NCBI taxonomy): Bacteria > Bacillati > Actinomycetota > Actinomycetes > Kitasatosporales > Streptomycetaceae > Streptomyces > Streptomyces sp. NPDC048331. Next base: position 3,009 of record NZ_JBICYT010000097.1, read on the forward strand.
TCGCCGAGCGGGGTGTGGTCGTGCGGGTCGTGGAGCGAGTAGCGGCCGCGGGGCATGGTGCGCACTCTTCTTCGGGTCGAGGGGGGACACGGGGCAGGCCCCCGGCACGGGTGCCGGGGGCCTGCTTCACGTTCTGCCGATCAGGGAGTGATCAGTAGCGGTAGTGGTCCGGCTTGTACGGGCCCTCCACCTGGACGCCGATGTAGGCGGCCTGCTCCGGGCGGAGCGTGGTGAGCTTG
>NZ_JBICYT010000098.1:0-2673 GCF_043201215.1 Streptomyces sp. NPDC048331
TCGTTCACGTTGATCGCCGGGAACAGCAGGGTGCCCTCGGACATCATCTCGTAGAGACGGTGGACACCGGTGGTGGTCTCCTCCGTCACACCGCGGATCTCCGACGCGAGCTTCACCCAGTCGATGCCGCTGCGCCGCAGCAGCCCGAGGACGAGGGCGAGTTCCTCGTTGTCGGCGGTGGACGGGTCAGGGACGGAGCCGGCCTTCTGGAACTCGACGCCCTTGTGGACGAGGAGGGTGGCGTCACCACCGTCGTCGAGGATCATGTTGGGGCCGTCGGCGCCGGGCCAGGTCAGCGCCTGCTCCGTGCACCACCAGTACTCCTCCGGCGTCTCACCCTTCCAGGCGAAGACGGGGATCCCCGCGGCGGCGATCGCGGCGGCCGCGTGGTCCTGGGTGGAGAAGATGTTGCAGGAGACCCAGCGGACGTCGGCGCCGAGGGCGACGAGGGTCTCGATCAGGACGGCGGTCTGCACGGTCATGTGCAGCGAGCCGGTGATGCGGGCGCCGGCCAGCGGCTGCGCCTCCGCGTACTCGGCGCGGATCGACATCAGGCCGGGCATCTCGTGCTCGGCCAGGGTGATCTCCTTGCGGCCGAACTCCGCGAGGCCGATGTCGGCGACCTTGTAGTCGGTGAAATCGGCGGGGGACGTGCTGGTCATGGTGACTCCGGTGGTGGATGAAGGGCCAGTGCGTCACAGCACTAGACGCCCAGGTTCTGGTGGATCTCGAGGGTCGCGGTGGAGCGGTTCAGGGTGATGTAGTGGAGGCCCGGAGCACCCTCGGCCAGCAGGCGTTCGGCCATCGCGGTCGCGTACTCGACGCCCACCCGGTGTCCGTCGGCCGGGTTGTCCTGCACCGCCTCCAGCCGGCGGGCCAGAGCGGACGGGAAGCGGGCGTTGCTCAGTGCGGCGAACCGCTGGATCTGGCGGAAGTCGGTCGCCGGCATGATCTCGGGGATGACCGGTGTCAGGCAGCCCACCGATGCCAGTCGGTCGCGCAGCCGTAGGTAGTCCTCGACGTGGAAGAACATCTGCGTGATCGCGTAGTCGGCGCCCGCCCTGCACTTGGCGGCGAAGTGGCGGATGTCGTCGGTCCATCCGGGAGAGCGCGGGTGGCGCTCGGGGAACGCGGCCACGCCCACGCTGAAGTCGCCCAACTGCCGGATCATGCCGACCAGCTCGTGTGCGTGCGTGAAGCCCTGCGGATGCGGGGTCCACACGCCTTTCGGGTCGCCCGGCGGGTCCCCGCGCAGGGCGAGGACGTCCCGGATGCCGGCGTCGGCGTACTGGCCGATGATGTGGCGCAACTCGGCCCGGGAGTGGCCGACCGCCGTCAGGTGCGCGACCGGGCGCAGGGTCGTCTCGGCCGCGATCCGCTGGGTGAGCTCGACGGTACGGTCCCGGGAGGAGCCGCCGGCGCCGTAGGTGACGGACACGAACGAGGGCGCGAAGGCCTCGATCCGGCGGATCGCGTTCCACAGGGTCCGCACGCCCGCCTCGGTCCTGGGCGGGAAGAACTCGAAGGAGTACGAGCGCCGGCCCGTGGCCAGTAGTTCGCGTACGCCCGGGCGCGCGGCGGGCTTGAGACGGACGAGGGTCGGCCGTTCTGCAACGACGGCTGCCATGGGATCGAACCTTTCCGGTGTCAGCGTGCGTTGAAGTACGTGGCCGCGGGGTGGTGGATGACGAGCGCGTCGGTGGACTGCTCCGGGTGGAGCTGGAACTCCTCCGACAGGTGGACCCCGATCCGCTCCGGCCGGAGGAGGTCGGCGATCTTGGCGCGGTCCTCCAGGTCGGGGCAGGCGGGATAGCCGAGGGAGTAGCGGCAGCCTTGGTACTCGGTGCGGAACATGCCGTGCATGGAGGCCGGGTCGGACCCGGCGATGCCCAGTTCGGCGCGGACGCGGGCGTGCCAGTACTCGGCGAGGGCCTCGGCGAGCTGGACGGAGAGGCCGTGCAGTTCCAGGTACTCGCGGTAGGCGTCGGCGGCGAAGAGCTTGGCCGTCTCCTCCCCGATGCGGCTGCCGACGGTGACGACCTGGAGGCCGATGACGTCGATCTCGCCGGACTCCTCGGGGCGGAAGAAGTCCGCGAGGCACAGGCGCCGGCCGCGGCGCTGGCGCGGGAAGGTGAAGCGGGTCAGCTCTCCGCCGAGCTCGTCGAGGAGGATCAGGTCCTCGCCCTTGGAGACGCAGGGGAAGTAGCCGTGCACGACGGCCGCTTCGAGCAGCCCGTCGGTGTGCAGCCGATCGAGCCAGCCGCGCAGCCGGGGCCGACCCTCCGTTTCGATGGTGTCGGCGTCCTTGAGGCCCCACTGGCCCTTGAAGAGGGCGGTCTCGTCGAGCCAGGAGGCGTAGTCCTTGAGCGGGATGCCCTTGACGACCCGGGTGCCCCAGAAGGGCGGGGTGGGGATCGGGTTGTCGACGGAGACGTCGGAGCGTCCGCCGGGCTCCTCGCGTTCCTCCACCAGAAGGGATCCGGCGGCGCCGGCCCCCGACGCGTCGGCGCGCCGAGGCACGCGGCGCTTCTTCAGGGGCGGGAGCTCGGCTCCGGGGACTCCCCGCTTCACTCCCATCAGGGCGTCCATGAGGCGTAGGCCTTCGAAGGCGTCGCGGGCGTAGCGGACCTCGCCCTCGTAGATCTCGTGGAGGTCTTGTTCGACGTAGGCGCG
>NZ_JBICYT010000099.1:0-2510 GCF_043201215.1 Streptomyces sp. NPDC048331
CCGCCGGGTAACCCCGGCGCATTGCTGCGCCGGGGTCCCCTCAGAACCGTGCGTGCACCTCGTCGATGCACACGGCTCAAGCAAGCCGCGAGGGCGCTCATCGGATGGTGCTGTGTCGGATGCGAGCGGCGTGTCGCCGTGCGCATTCGGCGTGTACCAAGCGGGTTTGATCGCCTCGCGGCGTCATTCTCCCCGTGTGCCGAAGGTAATCGGCTGAGATCGCCTTGCGGGCGATCACCTTCCACCAACGCTCCCATTCCAATGGGGATTGCGGTGGCTGGTGGGGAGTCAGGACGTTTTCCCCGCACAGTGGGCAGCGTCCCTCCTGCCGGTCGAGCAGGCGGAGGTTGTAGCTGTCGAGTGCGGGTTTGATCCTGCGACGCCGCTTGACCCAGTACTCCGTCAAGGAGGGGTCGTCGCGTGACGCCGCTCCCTTGACCAAGGTGTGTCGGACGATCGGTGTCCAGGACGACTTAACCAGGAAGGTGCCGCTGTCGCGGTCACCGAAGACCCAGTAGTCGTTTCTGAACTTGTTGTACTTGCCGAAGTACCGTCCGGAAATCCAGTGCTTCGACTTCTTAGGGTGTCGAAAGCGAGCCCATTTATAGGTCAGCTTCCACATGTGGATGTCGATGTCCTTGAAGACCTCGGCAGCCACCACCCCTCGGTAATAGGCAGCCCAGCCCCGGATGATGGGGTTGAGCTTGACGATGACCGCCTTCTCGTTCGATCCGCGCAAACCGCGCATCACTTCCGAGAGCCGTTCCCGATGCCGCTTGACGGCGGCCTTACTCGGCTTGATCAGCAGCTTGCCCACCGGATAGCGGCGGAGATTGAAGCCAAGGAAGTCGAAGCCGTCTTCGAGGTGGACCATGCGGGTCTTCTCCTCGTTGAAAGCCAGGCCCCTCGGTTTCAGCCACTCGGTAAGCCGTGCCTTGACCTCGTGCGCCTGCTGCTCCGTAAAGCAGCACACGACGAAGTCATCGGCGTATCTGACCAGCACCGTAGAGTCAGGACGCGTCTGCCCCACTGCCTTCTGGGACGGAGCAGTCGCGAGCCGGACTCCGGCCGCCTCCTCCAGGCCGTGCAGAGCGACGTTCAACAGCAGAGGGCTGATCACACCCCCTTGCGGGGTGCCCTCCTTGGTCGGGGAGAACCCCTTGCCGGGCTCGAACACCCCGGCCCTCAACCACTGTCCGATCTGCCTCCGCCCCGGGAACATCCCGAGCGCGGAGAGCAACCGATCGTGATCGATCTTGTCGAACGCCGCAGACAGGTCCGCATCCAAGATCCACACCCGCGTTGAGCCCTTGCGGAGCGTGTTGAAAAGCATCTCGATTGCGTCCTGGCAGCCTCGGCCCGGTCGAAAACCGTAGGAACGGTGCTCGAACTGGGCCTCCCACTCGGGCTCCAGCGCATTGCGTACCCGGCCTTGATGGCACCGGTCGACAATGACTGGAATTCCCAGCGGGCGCTGCTTTCCGTTGGCCTTGGGGATATACACCCGCTTCACCGGCAAGGGTTTCCAGGTACCCCGGCCCCGGTGCACCTGCACCGCGACCTTGGCCCGATCCTCGGAGGTCAAAGCGACCACCCCGTCCACCCCGGCCGTGACGCGGCCAGCATTGCGCTGCGTCGCCTGCCGCACACTCAACAACGTGTTCGACCGACTGCGCAGCATCAACTTTTGCAGGTTCCGGACTTGCGCCCAGTCCTGCTCCTGAGTCGCCTTGAAAATCCTCTGCCGCAGTCGCTGTACTTCCATCTCGCAGGCACGCCAATTTACGGCGTCCCAGTCGATCTCATTGCCCTCGGGTCCGTTCACCGTAGGTGCCTAACTTGTCCCTCGGTTCCAGTGCCATGACACAAAATCATCAAAGGCTCACCTGTCCACGTCAGCCCGCTTTCGCGTCCGGGCACCAGGCCCGGTATCCGACCGGTTATCTACGGCAGTCGGCGGAGGAGCCGACCGCATTGCCGCAGTTTCCCGTCTCCTTTCGGCTGTCGGCATTCGCTTCTTGGACATCCTGTTCCCGCCCGGGAGTTCAACTCCCCTTGCGGTCGGCCTACCGCCGCCAACCTTCAGCGACGGACCCGGACGGGGTTTCCACGTTTCGCACACATGAGATGCGACCGGGGTCGGGCGCCCTCTGTACCCCGAGGTCAGCGGTACTCACACGACCAGTAGTTGGTCCCTGGTCGCCGCCTGCCGCTCCTCCACGGCGTAGACCCTGCACCCCGGAATTACTTCCATCCATCCGAGGTCTCTGGGTAACGAGGCATCATCGAGGGTTCACTGTTGTTCACCCACCCGGTCTTCCCCTCCTCCGCTCCCCGGATGGATCGGGGCGCGGTTCGCATGTTCCCTGAGCTTCGAACCCCGGGATTACTCCCAGCGCACGTCAGGGCGGGGACGGGCATCGAGTACTAGCCCGAGATCACGGCGCAGGCATACGCCCACCCTCCTTTCCCGTGATCCGCTCATGTTGTGCGACCTCGTGTCGCAACCA
>NZ_JBICYT010000100.1:0-2275 GCF_043201215.1 Streptomyces sp. NPDC048331
CCTCGGTGGTCTCCCACGGCCGGTTCTCGGTGAGGAGTTCGACGGCGCCGGCGGTCCAGTCGACGTGGGAGGTCGGCTCGTCGACGTGCAGGGTCTTCGGCAGGATGCCGTGGCGCATGGCCTGGACCATTTTGATGATGCCGCCGACGCCGGCGGCGGCCTGGGTGTGGCCGATGTTCGACTTCAGTGAGCCGAGCCACAGGGGGCTGTTCTCGGGGCGGTCCTGGCCGTAGGTGGCGAGGAGTGCCTGGGCTTCGATGGGGTCGCCGAGTGTGGTGCCGGTGCCGTGGGCTTCGACGGCGTCGACGTCGGCGGGGGTGAGCCTGGCGTTGGCGAGGGCCTGTTGGATGACGCGCTGCTGGGAGGGGCCGTTGGGTGCGGTGAGTCCGTTGCTGGCGCCGTCCTGGTTGATGGCGGTTCCTCGTACGACGGCCAGTACGTGGTGTCCGTTGCGACGGGCGTCGGAAAGCCGCTCGACCAGCAGCATGCCGACACCCTCGCCCCAGCCGGTGCCGTCCGCCGACTCGGCGAACGACTTGCACCGGCCGTTCATGGCCAGCCCGCGCTGGCGGGAGAAGCCGACGAAGGTGGCGGGGGTCGCCATCACCGTGACACCGCCGGCGAGGGCGTAGTCGCACTCGCCGGAGCGCAGTGCCTGGACGGCCCAGTGCAGGGCGACGAGCGAGGACGAGCAGGCGGTGTCCACCGTCACCGCCGGACCCTCCAGCCCCAACGTGTACGACACCCGACCCGACGCGATGCTGCCCGCGTTGCCGTTGCCTATGAAACCTTCGAGGTCGTCCGGCACATCGCGCAGGCGCTGGAGGTGGTCGTAGTACATCAGGCCGGTGAAGACGCCGGTGCGGGATCCGCGCAGGGTGGTGGGGTCGATGCCGGCGTGCTCGACGGCCTCCCAGGAGGCTTCCAGCAGGAGTCGTTGCTGGGGGTCCATGGCGAGGGCCTCGCGGGGGCTGATCCCGAAGAACGCGGGGTCGAACTCGGCCGCTTCGTAGAGGAATCCGCCCTGGTCGGTGTACGAGGTTCCGGGGTGGTCCGGGTCGGGGTGGTAGAGGTTCTCCAGGTCCCATCCGCGGTCCTCGGGGAAGCCGCCGATGCCGTCACGGCCCTCGGCGACCAGGTTCCACAGGCCCTCGGGGTCGGTGACACCACCCGGGTAACGGCAGGCGATACCCACGATCGCCACCGGCTCGTGGAACCGGTCCTCGGCCTGCCGCAGCCTTGAACGCACCTGCTTGAGTTCCTCGGCCGTCCGGGCCAGGTACTGCCGGAACTTTTCCTCGTTGGACATCTGCGCCTCGCTCATTCCTACGTCGCATCGCCTGAAAGCATCGGGGGGCGTCGCCCGCGGAACGCTCCGCGGGCAACGCCGAACAGCACGTGTCTAGAGGTCGAGTTCCTCGTCGAGGAACTTGAAGAGCTCGTCGTCCGTCGACCCGAGCAGCGACCCCGACTGGGCGGCTCCGCCGTCCGCGGCTTCCGCCTCGCTGTGCTGGGAGAAGAGGTCGCGCAACCGCTCCCTCGCCTGGACGAGATCGACCTCGCCGGGGCTGATGCCGGCCAGGATGGACTCGATACCCGCGATCTGCCGGAACAGCAGCTCGCTCGCGGACGCCTGCCGCGGACCGAGCGTCCGCGTCAGGTATCCGGCCAGCTCCCGGGGGGTCGGGTAGTCGAACACCAGGGTGCTGGGCAGTTTCACCCCGGCGATCTCACTCAGCCGGTTGCGGAGCTCCACCGCGATGAGAGAGTCGAAGCCCAGCTCCTGGAAGGACCGGTCCGCGCCCACCGACTCCGCCGACGCATGGCCCAGCCCGGCCGCCACTTCACCGAGGACGACGGCCAGCACCGCGTCGAACCGGTCTTCCTCGGGCATCGCCTCGAGCTGTCGGACCAGGCCGCCGCCGGCCGCGGCTCCCGCCGCACCGACGGCGCTGCGCCGTCCGGTGGACACCAGCTTGCGAAGAACCGGCGGGACCACCGCCGGACGCACCGCGAAGTTCAGGCGCATCGGCAGCATGACCGCCTCGCCCACCCGGCCCGCGAGATCGAACAGAGCCATGCCGTCCTCCGATCCCAGGGGCAGAACACCCTGGCGGGAGATGCGTGAGCGGTCGGCTTCGCCGAGGGTGGCGGTCATGCCGCTGTTCTGTTCCCAGAAGCCCCAGGCGAGTGATTGGGCGGGGAGGTCGTGGGTGTGGCGGTGTTGGGCGAGGGCGTCGAGGAAGGAGTTGGCGGCGGCGTAGTTGGCTTGTCC
>NZ_JBICYT010000101.1:0-2203 GCF_043201215.1 Streptomyces sp. NPDC048331
CACCACCGCGCTGCCCAAAGGATCTCCTCAGTACGTGGGAACGCCGCAGGATACGAGACGCATCCTGCGACACCAGATTCCACGTAACTTGTAGGGACCGGGTCTATGCGTTCTTCCGCCGCTGGCGCGACCACGCGCTGGTCAGAGAGTTCCACGACCGACTGCGCGGCCGGGTCCGCGAGGAGTCGGGGCGAGATACGGAACCGACGGCCGGCGTGATCGACTCGCAGTCCGTCAAGGCGGACGCCGTCGTCGGCGCCGACAGCCGCGGTTTCGACGGCGGGAAGCTGGTCAACGGCCGCAAACGGCACGTGGTGGTCGACACCCTCGGCCTGCTGCTGGGCGTAATGGTCACCGCGGCGGACATCGGCGACCGCGCCGCAGCGAAGGTGCTGCTCGAGCGGGTGACCGACGCTCACCACCGGCTGGAACTCGTCTGGGCCGACGGCGGCTACACCGGCAGCCTCGTCAAGCACTGCCTGTCCGCCCTCGCGCTGGTCCTGGCGATCGTCAAGCGGAGCGACGACATGCGCGGCTTCGTGGTGCTGCCCAAGCGGTGGATCGTCGAGCGGCTCTTCGCCCACCTGATGCGAAGCCGCCGCCTGGTCCGTGACTTCGAACGATCCACCAGCAGCGCCGAGGCGATGATCTACTGGTCGATGACCATGATCATGACCCGCCGCCTGGCCCGCTCACGCTCCGCGCGAGGGTGAACCGGCCCGGTGCCGGCTCGACCAGCCAGCCCCGCGAGACCAGGCGTTTCGCCTTCGACCGGAGCCCCTCCACCTTGGCAGGCACCACGTCCAGGCCGAACGCGGTGGCCATCTCCTGACAGGTCAGCGGCCCTTGACCGAGACGGACCCGATCCTCGACCGAGGCCAGGATGCGCTGGTAGTCCACCGACAGTGCCGTCGCGGCCAGCCCCTCGCGCCACATCGGAACCTGTGACCTCGCCTTCACCGCCAGAGGCGGAGATGCCTCCATCTCGGCTCCCGTCACAACACCCTCCGGCACGTCGGTGGCAACAACACCGGCTGAGTCACCGCCCGGCGCGGACAGCACCGCACCGACACGCTCGCGGGCGATCATCCACTCCGACCACTCCTGCTCGGCCACCGCGAGCTCGGCCTGGATGCGGTCCGCTTCCTCACGCAGCCCGTCCACACGACGACGAGCGGCACGCTCGTGCTGTTCCAGCAGTCCGACAACCGACGGCATCCGCGACCTCCACGAGAGCGACGAAACGACACCCCATCACTCCCACACCGATGCCACCCCTACCCCTGACCAGCGAAAACACAGTCGTCAGACTCGGAAAGACAACAGCGTCTCAGACCCGATGCTTCAACCTGAGCACCAACGTGATCACACCCGCCGCACGCTGGCGGCAGGCTGGCCGATGACGAGGCCGGAGCGGTCGTGCCATACGTGCCCCCACACTCGCGCGATTATTGCGTATCAGCGCGTGGCCTGGCTCATCCCACGCCATGGGGTGCCGAAGCCTGTCAATCCCCTCGTTTCGTGGAGACCTTCCTATGCAGCCAGTTCCTCGGTGAGGCCGGCCCTGTAGTCGTGTTCGTAGTCGATCGGGCTCTTCCAGCCGCACACGCTGTGTAGCCGTCTTGCGTTGTAGAAGTCGGTGATCCAGGTCGCGATCCTGATCCGGGCCTCGGTGCGGGTGGCGAAGGCGTGCCGGTGGACGTACTCGACCTTCAGGACGCTGTTGAACGCCTCGCTGACGGCGTTGTCGAAGCACGACCCAACACGGCCCATCGACTGGGTGACGCCGAGCTTGCGGCAGGCACTCCGGAACTTCCGTGAAGTGGACTCGCTGCCGCGGTCGCTGTGGAAGATCAGGTAGAGCTTCCCCTCACCGGTGACGATCTCCGTCATATCCCCGCACCACACCAGGTCCGGTTCCTCGGCGGTGAAGTCCCGGCGGACGAAGTCCGCACTCGCCGCCCGGTTCCCGGGCCGGGTCAGCCCTCGCCTGTGGCGGACCTTCCGGGCGATGGGGAGAGACATTCTCCTGTTCGTTGGCTTGCGACTTGAAGCAGCAGTCTGTGCAGGCGGCCGACGCAGAGCTGCCCACCAGGTGGTACCAGCCACCCCCTCTCTGTCAGCCTTGGGTGAGACGTCCCGCTTCGTCGGGTTAGCCTGAGAGGGCACGACAGGAGAACCACCCCCTCATGACCAGCACCAA
>NZ_JBICYT010000102.1:0-2121 GCF_043201215.1 Streptomyces sp. NPDC048331
CGGGCGCGCGCGCGCCCCCCCCCCCCCCCCCGCCCCCGGCCCCCCCCCCCCCCGCCGCGCGCCCGCCCCCCCCCCCCCCCCCCCCCCCCCCCCCCACCACCGGGTCAGCTGTCGAGCTGGGCCAGGGCCTCGGTGGCGATCTTCTCGAAGACGCCCTCGTCGGAGGCGAAATCGGAATCCGGGATGGGCGCGTGGATCACGATCTCGGTGAACCCCAGCTCGCGGTGCCGGCCGGCGAAGTCGACGAACGCGTCCACCGACTGCAGCACGGTGTTGGCCTCCGGCGTGAAGCCGGTCAGGAGGATCTTCTCCACGGGCTCCAAGTCCCGGCCGATCTCCAGGAAGGCCGCGCCGAGCCGTTCGAGCTGCCCGCGCAGGGCCTCCCGCGACTGCTCGGGCGTGCCCTCCTCGAAGAGCTTCGGGTCGCCCGTGGTCACCCAGGCCTGGCCGTGCCGGGCGGCGAGCCGCATGCCGCGCGGTCCGTTCGCGGCGACCGCGAACGGCAGCCGGGGCCGCTGCACACAGCCGGGGATGTTGCGGGCCTCCTCGGCGGAGTAGAAGGTCCCCTCGTGGCTCACCGAGCCTTCGGTCAGCAACCGGTCCAGCAGCGGCACGAACTCGGCGAAGCGGTCGGCACGCTCACGCGGGGACCAGGCCTCCTGGCCCAGCGCGGTGGCGTCGAAGCCGTTCCCGCCCGCACCGATACCCAGGGTGAGACGCCCGGCGGAGATGTCGTCCAGGCTCAGGAGATCCTTGGCGAGCGTGACCGGGTGCCGGAAGTTCGGCGAGGTGACGAGCGTGCCCAGGCGCAGCCGTTCGGTGGCGGTGGCCGCCGCGGTCAGGGTGGGGACCGCGCCGAACCACGGGCCGTCGCGGAACGTCCGCCAGGACAGGTGATCGTAGGTGTAGGCGGTGTGGAACCCGAGCTGCTCGGCCCGGACCCACTGATCGCGTCCTCCCTCGTGCCATCGACGTACCGGAAGGATCACCGTGCTCAGACGCAGACTCATGGTTCGAGCCTACGGCGAGCCGATGTTTCACGTGAAACGGCGCCGTTTCACGTGAAACATCGCCCCCGGTGACGGCCCCCCTCCCCTGGTCAGGAGCTCCTCGGCCATGCGCGAAGATGGAGCCGTGACCTCGGCTCCCCAGTGCCCGGACGGGCCAACCTCCACGCCCCGGCTGATCGCCACCGACCTCGACGGCACCCTGCTGCGCGACGACAAGTCCGTCTCGCCACGCACGGTCGCCGCGCTCGCCGCCGCCGAGGAGGCCGGGATCGAGGTCTTCTTCGTCACCGGTCGCCCTGCCCGCTGGATGGATGTGGTCAGCGACCATGTCCACGGCCACGGCCTGGCGATCTGCGCCAATGGCGCGGCCGTGGTCGACTTGCATGCCGGACGAGAGTTCGTGCAGGTCAGGTCCCTTCCGCGGGCGGCTGCGCTCACTGTCGTCGATGCCCTGCGGGCCGCGGCCCCCGGCACCTCCTTCGCGGTCGAGCTGACCACCGGCATCAACTACGAGCCGGCCTACCCGCCCTTCTTCAAGGACCCGGGTGCCCGGGTGGCCACTGCCGAGAAGCTGCTGCACGAGGACACGGACGAAAGCGCCGCACCTGTGCTCAAGCTGCTGGCACACCACGCGGAGCTGGCCCCGGACGAGTTCCTGGCGCTGGCGCGGTCCGCCGCCGGTGAGTACGCGTCGATCACGCGGTCCAGCCCCACCGCACTGCTGGAGGTCAGCGGACCGGGCGTGTCCAAGGCGAGCACCCTGGCGCTGTGCTGCGCCGAGCGCGGCATCTCTCCCGCCGAGGTCGTCGCCTTCGGGGACATGCCCAACGATGTGGAGATGCTCAGCTGGGCGGGCACCTCGTACGCCATGGGCAACGCCCACCCCGATGTGATCGCTGCCGCGTCCGGCCGCACGGTCGCCAACAACGAGGACGGGGTCGCGCTCGTCATCGAGCGCATCCTGGCGGAGCGGGCCGCGCAGCAGCAGGCGTAGACCGTCTCCGACACTCCCTGGAGCCGTGACCGGAAAGGTTTGCCGGGTCGTGTTGTCCGGTGCGGTGCATCTCCCCCAGCTACCGCTGGGAGGGGCCCCCGGGCGGAGGGCCACGGC
>NZ_JBICYT010000103.1:0-1987 GCF_043201215.1 Streptomyces sp. NPDC048331
CCTGCGTTCCGCGTAATTCAGGGGTTCTGGAGTACCTGCCGGGTTGAAGGTGCAGGTCAGCGGGGTGAGGGCTGGTGACGCGGCCGGATTCGCCTAGAGACGCGACTTTGCGGATTCGCCTGCGCTGACCTGGAGTTGCTCCGTAGGGTCTGGAGTCGTGTACGTGAAGACGACGAAGCGGGAGAACAAGTCCGGCACAGTCCGGTACCTGCACCTGGCCCACAACGAGTGGGATCCGGTGAAGGGCCGGGCGGTCCCGAAGGTCCTGTTCACGTTCGGCCGTGAGGACGACCTCGACCGGGACGCGGTGAAACGCCTGGTCGCGTCTCTATCGCGGCTGCTGGAGCCGGGAGAGGCGCTGGCCTCGACCGCGGCGGGTGACCTGGAGTTCGTCTCGTCGGTCCCGTTCGGGGGCATCTACGTCCTCGATCATCTGTGGCGGCGGCTGAAGATCGACCAGATCGTCGGGCAGGTGGGACAGCCCAAGCGGGGTCGGCGCCGGGATATGTCGGTGACCGAGCGGGTGCTGTTCTCCCTGGTCGCGAACCGGGCCCTGGCTCCGTCGTCGAAGCTGGCCGCCGCGGACTGGGTCACGCACGACGTGCATGTCGACGGCCTGGCCGCGACCGACGACGACGCCTGCTACCGGGCGATGGACTGGCTCCACGAGGTGACCGACGACCTCGAGAAGCGGGTGTTCGACGAAGTCGCGAACCTCCTCAACCTCGAGGTCGATCTGCTGTTCTTCGACACCACCAGCACCTACTTCGAGCTGGAGGAGGCCGACGAGCCCGTCGCCCGCGACGACAAGGGCCGCCTCCTGCCGGCCGCAGACGACAGCGGTGACACACCGGACCAGGCCGGGTTCCGCGCCTTCGGCAAGTCGAAGGACTCCCGCGACGATCTCCCGCAGATCGTGATCGGGATGGCCGTCACCCGGGACGGGATCCCGGTCCGCGTCTGGTCCTGGCCCGGCAACACCGGTGACCAGAAGCTGATCCGGCAGGTCAAGGACGACATGCGCGACTGGACCCTGAGCAAGATCGTGTGGGTCACCGACCGGGGATTCTCCAGCGAACGCAACCGCCGCTACCTCCGCCAGGGCGAGAACGCCTACATCGTCGGCGAGAAACTCCGCTCAGGGAGTCCGGAAGTGAAGGCGGCCCTGTCCCGGCAGGGCCGCTACGGCGAGATCGCCGGGAACATGCGGGTCAAGGAGGTGCGGATCTCCGACACGGAACGGTTCGTGATCTGCCACAACCCCGAAGCCGCAACCCGTGACCAGCGCATACGCGAACAGCTCGTCGCCCAGCTCACGACCCTGATCGAGGACACCGACAAGCTCAGCGACTTCAAGCGCGGCGAGCTCCGTGGGAAGATCGCCGACAAGCCCGGCCTCAACCGCTACCTCCGCACGACCCCGGCCGGCAAGCTCCGCATCGACACCGCGAAGGTCAAGGCCGAGGAGAACCTCGACGGCAAGTACCTGCTGCGATGCTCCGACCCGCACCTGACCGCGGAGGACATCGCCCTCGGCTACAAGCAGCTCCTCGAAGTCGAGCGAGGCTGGCGGGACATGAAGCAGATCATCGACCTGCGGCCCGTCTACCACCGGCTCGAGGAACGCATACGCGCACACGTCGTCCTCTGCTGGCTCTCCCTGCTGCTGATCCGCATCATCGAGACCACCACCGGCGCGACCTGGACGACCGTCCGCCGCGAACTCGACCGGCTCCACCTCGGTACGTTCACCGGCCCCACCGGCCTGTTCCGGCAGGTCACCACCCTCACCAAGCCCCAGACCGACCTCCTGACCAAGCTCAACATCCCCGCACCGAAGCAGATCATCGCCCTCGAACCCACACCTCGCTGACCAGCACGAACACCAGCGCCTAGAGAAACGCCTCTCAGGCGCCCTCACCCATGTCTGCCAAGGTCAGACCCCAGATTCGTGACTCCAGGCCGCTGAATTACGCGGAACGCAGGA
>NZ_JBICYT010000104.1:0-1860 GCF_043201215.1 Streptomyces sp. NPDC048331
TGTGATGGGTAGGGGAGCGTCGTGTGCCGGGTGAAGCAGCAGCGGAAGCTAGTTGTGGACGGTTCACGAGTGAGAATGCAGGCATGAGTAGCGATACACACGTGAGAAACGTGTGCGCCGATTGACTAAGGGTTCCTGGGTCAAGCTGATCTGCCCAGGGTAAGTCGGGACCTAAGGCGAGGCCGACAGGCGTAGTCGATGGACAACCGGTTGATATTCCGGTACCCGCTTTGAAACGCCCAATATCGAATCAGGCGATGCTAAGTCCGTGAAGCCGTTCCGGACCCTTCGGGGAAAGGAAAGTGGTGGAGCCGACGAACCAGACTTGTAGTAGGTAAGCGATGGGGTGACGCAGGAAGGTAGTCCAGCCCGGGCGGTGGTAGTCCCGGGGTAAGGGTGTAGGCCGAGGGGTAGGCAAATCCGTCCCTCATACAAGGCTGAGACCTGATGCCGAGCCGATTGTGGTGAAGTGGATGATCCTATGCTGTCGAGAAAAGCCTCTAGCGAGTTTCATGGCGGCCCGTACCCTAAACCGACTCAGGTGGTCAGGTAGAGAATACCGAGGCGTTCGGGTGAACTATGGTTAAGGAACTCGGCAAAATGCCCCCGTAACTTCGGGAGAAGGGGGGCCATCACTGGTGATCGGACTTGCTCCGTGAGCTGGGGGTGGCCGCAGAGACCAGCGAGAAGCGACTGTTTACTAAAAACACAGGTCCGTGCGAAGCCGTAAGGCGATGTATACGGACTGACGCCTGCCCGGTGCTGGAACGTTAAGGGGACCGGTTAGTGACCTTTCGGGGTTGCGAAGCTGAGAACTTAAGCGCCAGTAAACGGCGGTGGTAACTATAACCATCCTAAGGTAGCGAAATTCCTTGTCGGGTAAGTTCCGACCTGCACGAATGGCGTAACGACTTCTCGACTGTCTCAACCATAGGCCCGGTGAAATTGCACTACGAGTAAAGATGCTCGTTTCGCGCAGCAGGACGGAAAGACCCCGGGACCTTTACTACAGTTTGATATTGGTGTTCGGTTCGGCTTGTGTAGGATAGGTGGGAGACTTTGAAGCAGCCACGCCAGTGGTTGTGGAGTCGCCGTTGAAATACCACTCTGGTCGTGCTGGATGTCTAACCTCGGTCCGTGATCCGGATCAGGGACAGTGTCTGATGGGTAGTTTAACTGGGGCGGTTGCCTCCCAAAGGGTAACGGAGGCGCCCAAAGGTTCCCTCAGCCTGGTTGGCAATCAGGTGTTGAGTGTAAGTGCACAAGGGAGCTTGACTGTGAGACCGACGGGTCGAGCAGGGACGAAAGTCGGGACTAGTGATCCGGCGGTGGCTTGTGGAAGCGCCGTCGCTCAACGGATAAAAGGTACCCCGGGGATAACAGGCTGATCTTCCCCAAGAGTCCATATCGACGGGATGGTTTGGCACCTCGATGTCGGCTCGTCGCATCCTGGGGCTGGAGTCGGTCCCAAGGGTTGGGCTGTTCGCCCATTAAAGCGGTACGCGAGCTGGGTTTAGAACGTCGTGAGACAGTTCGGTCCCTATCCGCTGTGCGCGTAGGAATATTGAGAAGGGCTGTCCCTAGTACGAGAGGACCGGGACGGACGAACCTCTGGTGTGCCAGTTGTCCTGCCAAGGGCATGGCTGGTTGGCTACGTTCGGGAGGGATAACCGCTGAAAGCATCTAAGCGGGAAGCCTGCTTCAAGATGAGTATTCCCACCTCCTTGAGAGGGTAAGGCTCCCAGTAGACGACTGGGTTGATAGGCCAGATGTGGAAGCCCGGTAACGGGTGAAGCTGACTGGTACTAATAGGCCGAGGGCTTGTCCTCAGTTGCTCGCGTCCACTGTGTTAGTTCTGAA
>NZ_JBICYT010000106.1:0-1628 GCF_043201215.1 Streptomyces sp. NPDC048331
ACACCCTCGGCACCACCCCCACCTGGACCACCCCCACCCCCACCCACCACACCAACCTCCCCACCTACCCCTTCCAACACCAGCACTACTGGCTGAAGGACACGGGCAAGACAGGTGCCGCGGACGTCACCACCGCGGGTCTGCATGCGGCGGACCATCCGCTGCTGGGCGCCGTGGCGGAGCTGCCCGGTTCCGGCGGGACGCTGTTCACCGGCCGGCTGTCGCTGCGTACGCACCCCTGGCTGGGCGGACACCGGGTGATGGGCACGGTGCTGCTGCCGGGCACGGCCTTCGTGGACCTCGCGATCCGGGCCGGTGACCACGTGGGCTGCGGCCGCCTCGACGAGCTGACCCTGCAGGCCCCGCTCGTCCTGCCCGACGACGGCGCGGTGCAGGTACAGCTCCTGGTGGGCGCGCCCGACGACTCCGGGCACCGCACGCTGAGCGTGCACTCGCGCCCCGCGGCCGAGGGTGCGTCCACGACGGCCCAGGCCGCCTGGACCCAGCACGCGAGCGCGGTGCTGGCTCCGGAGGCGCCCGTCGCGTCGGACTCACCCTGGGATGTGTGGCCTCCGCGCGATGCCGAAGCCGTGGGGATCGACGGGTTCTACGCCACCTCTCTGCAGCAGGGTTTCGACTACGGGCCGTGCTTCCAGGGCCTGCGGGCGGTGTGGCGCCGAGGCGAAGAGGTGTTCGCCGAGGTCGTACTTCCCGAGGAGGAGCTCGACGCCGCGGCCACGTTCGGACTGCACCCCGCGCTGCTCGACTCCGCCCTGCACTCGGTCGCCCTGACCGGGGTCACCGGTGACGCGGCGGTCCTCCCCTTCGCGTGGAACGGCGTGCAGCTCCACGCGACGGGCGCGTCCGCGCTGCGGTTGCGGATGGTACCGACGGAGAACGGCGGCGGGGTGTCGGTGCACATCACCGATCACGGTGACCGTCCGGTCGCGACCATCGAGTCCCTGGTACTGCGTCCCGTGTCGGCCGAGCAGATTCCGGCGGGGCGGGCCCCGCAGGACCAGTGGCTCTACCGGGTGAGCTGGGAGGCCGTGGCGAGCGGCACGGACGCGGCTCCGGAGGCCGTCTGGCTCGGCGCCGGGGAGCGGCCCGCCGGTACCGAGGGCCTCGAGGACCACGCCGATCTGGCCGCGCTGCGCGAGGCGTTCGCCTCCGGTCGCGCGATGCCCGGGCTGGTGTACGTCCCCTTCTTCGCGGAGGCGGAGCCGAACGGGCAGGCGGTGCCGGCCCTGACGGCGGCACGGACGGCCGCCGCGCTGGCACTGCTCCAGGAGTGGACCTCCGAGCCCGCGTTCGAGACGTCCCAGCTGGTGCTGGTGACCCGTGGGGCCATGGCCACCGCTCCGGGCGAGCCGGTCCCGGACCCGGCGGGCGCCGCGGTCTGGGGTCTGGCCCGCTCGGCGCAGACAGAGTTCCCGGGCCGGGTGGCCCTGCTGGACCTGAGCGGTACGGATCTTCCCCTCGATGCGGCCGGCTCCGCCTTCGCGGCCGGGGAACACCAGTTGGCGCTACGTGACGGCGCAGTGCTGGTTCCCCGCCTGACGCCTGCGCAAGCGGCGCCGGAGGCCGCGGGTACCGCCTGGTCCTCGGAGGGGACGGTGCTGATCACC
>NZ_JBICYT010000107.1:0-1577 GCF_043201215.1 Streptomyces sp. NPDC048331
CGGGCGGCCGGGTTGAGACCGAAGGAGATGTTCGACAGACCGAGGGTCGTCTGGACGTCCGGGTGCAGCCGCTTCAGCTCGCGGATCGCCTCGATGGTGGCGATACCGTCCCTGCGGGACTCCTCCTGACCGGTGCAGATCGTGAAGGTCAGCGTGTCGATCAGGATGTCCGACTCGCG
The DNA here is from genome assembly GCF_043201215.1 of Streptomyces sp. NPDC048331. NCBI lineage: Bacteria > Bacillati > Actinomycetota > Actinomycetes > Kitasatosporales > Streptomycetaceae > Streptomyces > Streptomyces sp. NPDC048331. Next base: position 180 of record NZ_JBICYT010000107.1, read on the forward strand.
GATCCCCCAGTTCCCCGTCAGGTCCACGATCAGCCGTTCGGCGATCGCGACCTTGTGCTCGACCGTGCGGGCCTGACCCTCCTCGTCGATCGTCAACGCGATCAACGCGGCGCCGTGCTCCTGCGCCAGCCGGGTGACCTTGGCGAAGCGGGACTCGGGACCGTCACCGTCCTCGTAGTTCACCGAGTTGATCACCGCACGCCCGCCGAGCTTCTCCAGGCCCGCCCGGATGACCGGGACCTCGGTGGAGTCCAGAACGATCGGCAGGGTGGAAGCGGTCGCGAAACGCCCCGCCAGCTCCTCCATGTCCGCGACACCGTCACGACCCACGTAGTCCACACACAGGTCGAGCATGTGCGCGCCCTCACGGATCTGGTCCCGGGCCATCTCCACGCAGTCGTCCCAACGGGCCTCCAGCATCGCCTCACGGAACTTCTTCGAACCGTTGGCGTTGGTCCGCTCCCCGATCGCCATGTAGGAGGTGTCCTGGCGGAACGGCACGGTCTGGTAGAGGGAGGCGGCACCCGGCTCGGGCCGGGGCTCGCGCTCGGTGATCGCCGTGCCGCGGACCCGCTCGACGACCTGCCGCAGGTGCTCGGGGGTCGTGCCGCAGCAACCACCCACCAGGGACAGCCCGTACTCGCGGACGAACGTCTCCTGCGCGTCGGCCAGCTCCGGAGCCGTCAGCGGATAGTGCGCGCCCTGCTTGGTCAGGACGGGCAGACCGGCGTTGGGCATGCACGACAGCGGAATCCGGGCGTTGCGCGCCAGGTAACGCAGGTGCTCGCTCATCTCGGCGGGCCCGGTCGCGCAGTTCAGGCCGATCATGTCGATGCCCAGCGGCTCCAACGCGGTCAACGCCGCACCGATCTCCGATCCGAGGAGCATCGTGCCCGTCGTCTCGACCGTCACCGAGCAGATCAGCGGAACGGTGACACCGAGGGCCTCCATGGCCCGGCGGGCACCGATGATCGAGGACTTCGTCTGCAACAGGTCCTGCGTCGTCTCCACGAGCAGCGCGTCCGCGCCACCGGACAGCAGACCCTCGGCATTGACCTGGTACGCGTCACGGATCTGCGCATAGCCGATGTGACCCAACGTCGGCAGCTTCGTACCCGGACCCATCGAGCCGAGGACCCAGCGCTGCTGCCCGGTCGAGGCCGTGAACTCGTCCGCGACCTCCCGCGCGATACGCGCACCGGCCTCCGACAGCTCGAAATTACGGTCGGCGATGTCGTACTCCGCCAGCGCCGCATAGTTCGTGCCGAAGGTGTTCGTCTCCACACAGTCCACACCCACCGAGAAGTACGCCTCGTGGACGGAACGCACGATGTCCGGCCGGGTGACGTTCAGAACCTCGTTGCAGCCCTCCAGCTGCTGGAAGTCCTCCAAGCTGGG
>NZ_JBICYT010000108.1:0-1453 GCF_043201215.1 Streptomyces sp. NPDC048331
CTAGTAGGGCTTTGTTAGGTCCTGTGGTGGGGTTCGGAGGTTGCTGCGGGTTGGCCGCATATCGAGCAGGCGCCGGTCCAGGTGGCCAGGAGGGCCTGGAGTTCGCGGAGGACCGCGTAGAGGGTCAGGCCGGCGCAGGGGCTTTTGGGTCGAGCCTGAGCAGGGTGCAGAAGGCCTGGGCGAGGGAGGCGAGGGTGACGTGGCGGTGCCAGCCGAGGTAGTTGCGGCCCTCGAAGTGGTCCAGGCCCAGAGCATCCTTGAGCTCACGGTAGTCGTGCTCGACTCGCCATCGGATCTTGGCGATTCGCACCAGCTCGCGCAGTGGGGTGTCGGCGGGAAGCGTCGATAGCCAGTAGTCGGTCGGCTCGGCGGAGTCGGGTGGCCACTGGACGAGCAGCCAGCAGTCGGGTAGGGAGCCGTCGGCGGCACGGCGGATGGTGCGGTTGGCCGGTCGGACCCGCAGGGCCAGGAACTGCGAGCGCATCTCGGCGTTCGGGTTGCGCTTGGTGGCCTTGCTGCCCTGACGCCAGGTGACGGTGCGGGTGGCCGTTTGTCCGGCGGCCAGGGCCAGGGCGCGCAGGGTGGTGTGCGGTTGGGGGTAGGCGGACACGGGAGGGCGGCCCTGCCCGGAGTACAGCGGGCGTTCGGGCGTGGCGTCGCCGGGGTGGGCGGTGGTGGTGGCTTTGACCGCGACCGCGTAGGTCAGGCCGCGCTCGGTCAGGCCCTCGCGAAAGCCCGTGGCGTCGCCGTACCCGGCGTCGGCGACGACCGGAAGGTCCGGCAACTCCCAGTCCTCGCGGACCTCGTCGAGCATGTCCAGGGCCAGGCGCCACTTCTCCCGGTGGCGAGCAGTCCCGGGGATGCCGGCCTTGGCGCGGCGGCGTCGGATCGCCTCGGCCAGCAAAGCGTCGTCGCCGTGCTTGGTGTCGTCCCAGCTCTCGGGAAGGAACAGGCGCCAGTCGACGGCGGAGGAGGCGCGGTCGCTGACCAGGTTCACACTGACCCCGATCTGGCAGTTGCCGCGCTTGCCCAGCGCGCCGCAGTACATCCGTGCCACCCCCGGCGAGTCGTAGCCGTCCTTGGGGAAGCCGACATCGTCGATGGCGTACGCCTCGGGAGAGATATGTGCCGCAGCCCAACAGGCCACCCGTTCACGGACCTTGGAGTAATCCCAGGTAGAGGAGGAGACGAACTGCTGGAGCTGCTGGTGGTCCACGCCCAGGCGCTCGGCCATCGGCTGCATGGACTTGCGCTTGCCGTCCAGCATCAGCCCACGCAGATACATCTCGCCCTTGGCCCGCTGGTCCCGACGGGCCAGAGAACCGAGCATCTCCTCCGCGAACGCCTCCAGTCGCGGACGGACCTCTTCCATCTCCTCAGGTGTCACACCTGAAAGAAGATCACAACCCTACTCCTGCTTGATCATCCGGGGTACCTAACAAAGCCCTACTAG
>NZ_JBICYT010000109.1:0-1296 GCF_043201215.1 Streptomyces sp. NPDC048331
CCGGTGGCTTGGGTGTTGTCGGCCCGGACCCCCGAAGCCCTCCGCGCCCAGGCCGACCGCCTCCTGACCTGGTCCCGCAACCACCCCGACCACGACCCCACCCACACCGCACACGCCCTCACCCGACGCACCCACTTCGACCACCGCGCCGGCATCACCGCCACCACCACCGAACAACGCCACCAAGCCCTCACCGCACTCACCAACGCCACCCGCCACCCCAACCTCACCACCAACACCCCCACCACCGGCAAACTCGCCTTCGTCCTCCCCGGACAAGGCGCCCAACACACCGGCATGGGCCACCACCTCCACACCACCTACCCCGCCTTCGCCGACACCTTCGACACCATCGCCACCCACCTCGACCCCCACCTCACCCACCCCCTCACCGACATCGTCTTCAACCCCGACCACCACCACACCCTCAACCAGACCCAGAACACCCAAGCCGCACTCTTCGCCTTCCAAACCGCCCTCCACCACCTCTACAAAACCCACGGCATCACCCCCGACTACCTCATCGGCCACTCCATCGGCGAAGTCACCGCCGCCCACCTCGCCGGCATCCTCACCCTCGAAGACGCCTGCACCCTCGTCGCCGCCCGCGGCCGCCTCATGCAAGCCCAACCCACCGGCGGCGCCATGCTCGCCCTCCAAGCCACCGAAACCGAACTCCACCCCCACCTCACCCACCACGAACAACACATCTCCATCGCCGCCGTCAACGGCCCCCACTCCCTCGTCATCGCCGGCGACGACCACCACATCGAAACCATCGCCCACCACTTCGAAGACCAAGGCCGCAAAACCAAGTGGCTCAACGTCTCCCACGCCTTCCACTCCCCCCACATGGACGGCATGCTCCAAGAATTCGAACAAATCGCCTCAACCCTCACCTACCACACCCCCCACACCCCCCTCATCTCCAACCTCACCGGCCAACTCGCCGACCACACCATCCGCACCCCCCAGTACTGGACCCGCCACGTCCGCGACACCGTCCGCTACGCCGACGGCATCACCACCCTCCACAACCTCGGCACCACCCACTACCTCGAACTCGGCCCCGACACCACCGCCACCGCAATGACCCGCAACAACCTCCCCGACAACCACCCCACCCCCCTCCACACCACCCCCACCCTCCGCAAGAACACCCCCGAAACCCACTCCCTCACCACCACCCTCACCACCCTCCACACCCTCGGCACCACCCCCACCTGGACCACCCCCACCCCCACCCACCACACCAACCTCCCCACCTACCCCTTCCAACACCAGCACTACTGGCTG
>NZ_JBICYT010000110.1:0-1274 GCF_043201215.1 Streptomyces sp. NPDC048331
GCCCTCGCGGCTTGCTTGAGCCGTGTGCATCGACGAGGTGCACGCACGGTTCTGAGGGGACCCCGGCGCAGCAATGCGCCGGGGTTACCCGGCGGCCGCGCCCCGTACGGCTACGACGCGGCCACCCTGTACGTGTACGCCCTGCTGGCCCCCGCCACGGCCGCCCGCATCCGGACCGAGCTGCCCCCCGTCCTGGACCGGCCCGAGGCCCGCACCGGCCTGCTAACCGTGTGCGCCCAGGTCCTCCAGGCCCAAGACCGCGTCGACTTCTACGCCGAGCTTGCCGGGCCGGTCCGCGAGCACCTGGCCCACCTGTAGCCATCTTGTCGGCTGGCCGCCGGGAGCGGGGCATGGGCGAGGTGCGTGCCCGGTCCGCCAGCCGGGGCGATCAGGGGGCCGGCTCGTAGACGACGGTGGTGTTCGGGCAGTCCTCCGCGACGCCGAGCAGGGCCTGGCGCTCGGCCTCATCCGCGGCCAGGTCCCACCGCAGCTTGGTGCCCACCCACTTGGCCACGTACTCGCAGTGGTAGTCGGCGGCCGGGGGCAGCCACTCCGCCGGATCCCGGTCCGCCTTGCTCCGGTTCGAGGCCGCGGAGACCGCGACCAGCGTGTCCGGGCTGTTCTGGTCGTTCGCGTACGCCTCACGACGCGCCGCACTCCACCGGGCACCCTCCGGGCTCTTCAGCTCGGAGTCGAAAACTTCGGCCAACGGGACGAAGTGGTCGACGTCGAGGCGGGCGGCGTCGACGATGACGAGGTTGTCGTACGGGCTGAGCCAGGAACCGCCCGTCAGCCGGCACCCGGCCGCGACCTGCGGCTCCTGGACCGCCTCGGAGAGGATGACCTCCTTGCGGGTATCACAACCGTCCGTCGTGTTCAGCCCGCGGTTCCAGTGCTTGTAGAGGTCCCGCTTGTAGCCCTCACGATGCTCGTCAGCGACCGGAATCTGGTCGATCGCCTCGAACAACGGCAGTGGCGCGCGGAGTCCGCTGGCTGCGGCGACGGCGGCCGGCTGGGCCGCGGCCGCGTGTGCGGCGGGAGCGGTGGTGAGCAGGGGCAGGGCGGCGAGCGCGAGCGCGAGAAGACCACGCTGCAGGAGGTTCTTGATCACGCCCTGGGTGTAGCGCGGCTAATCAGGCCGGAACAGGGTGCCGGGAGTCAACTCACTCGGGCGGGTGTCTTAATTCACCGGCGAAACGATCATGCCGGTCCGGTTGATCCGGCCATCGCAACAGGGTCTGGGTTGGAGGCTGCGGGCTGCGGCCTCGCTGGTG
>NZ_JBICYT010000111.1:0-1262 GCF_043201215.1 Streptomyces sp. NPDC048331
GTTGGTCTTCCAGTCCGCGCCCGCGGAGGCCATCTTCGACGCCGGCAGGGCCTGGGCCAGGCCGTACGCGCCGGAGGAGGCGTTGGTGGCGGTGTGGTCCCAACCGCTCTCATGCGAAATGATCTTGTCGAAGGCGGCGAACTGGGCCGGGTCCTTGATCATCCGGTGTGCGATCGCCTTGGCGCTCGTCGGGGCCGCCTGGGCGGGAACCGTGGCAAGCATGGAACCGGCGACACCCAGGGCGACGACGGTACCCGCGAGGGCCTTCCTGGAAGCGGCGATGCGACGGATGACGGAGTGGGACACGGAGAAAACCTTCCACAGGGAACAGGGGCGGTCGCGAACACGTCGAGGACATGCGTGAGCCACTCACACGGTGGAGAGGGGTTCGTCGGCGGCGGGTGAGACACCCGTGCCGCCCGGCGACCCGTCCAGTTCTACAGACGACCCGACACACCCGCAACGACCCCTGTTACCAACGACCCTCGCAGAACAACACCCACCCACCCACCACCCCCACCCCGACCCCGCGGCATCCACGCAGGTGGCAACCACCACACGAACACCGAACAAGCCCTGCGACGACCACTACCCCCGTTCGTATGTGACATGGGCCCTATGGGCCGGCTCACCCCCGAAACACCCCGAACTCACCGAACGTCACCACCCGCACCCCCCACCACCGGAACAACCCGCCGGACACCGCAAACCAACCCCGCAAACCACCCCCGAACCGGAAAACCGACAGCCGAACCGACCCGGACCGTCACAGACCGCAGGACCACCACCACCCGCGGCCCCCCACCCACCCCGAGACACACACACCCCCCGACCCCGACCCCACCCGACCGAACCCGACCGGGCCCGACCCAGGCCGACCCCACCCGGCCGAGCCCGGGGCCGAGCCCGACCCCACCCGACCCCGACCCCACCCGACCCCACCCCACCCGACCGGGCAGAACAACCGACACACCCCCTCCCCACACCCCACACCCCCGCAGGACCACGGCCCTCCCGACCCGACCCGACACCCACGACGAACAGAAACCGACCACCCCGACAGAACCTGCCGCGACCACCCCCGTCACAGCCCCACCCCACCACCCCACCCACCACCCGCCACACGCCACCGCCAGGACCAGGCCCCGACAACGGCCCGCGGAGACACCACCGACAGCAACCCCGACAACGGCCGGCGGCAGAGAACACCCCGACCGCCGACCACCGACCGGGCAGGACAGGACCAGGGACGAAGAGACACC
>NZ_JBICYT010000112.1:0-1227 GCF_043201215.1 Streptomyces sp. NPDC048331
GGGGGCAGCGGGTGGGGGTCAGGGGCATTCTGTGATGTGGTCCGCGTGGTCGGCCCGGCAGGTGTCCGTCTGGGGGCCGCCACGGGCGTAGTCGTTGCCGGCTACTCCGTCGACCGTGTCGATGGTGTCCCGGCCCGTGCCCCCGTCCATGAAGTCGTTGCCGGGGCCGGCGATCAGCTCGTCGTTGCCGTCGCCCCCGTCGACCACGTCGTCGCCTGCGCCCGCGTCGATGGCGTCCGAGCCGTTGCGGCCCTCGATCCGGTCGTCACCGGCGCCGCCCAGGATGCGGTCCCGGCCGCTGGAACCGATCAGTACGTCGCTGCCGGCCCCGCCCGAGAGGAAGTCTGCGCCCTCGCCGCCTTCCAAGGTGTCGTTCGCGCCGCCGCCGTAGAGGGTGTCGTCGCCCAACCCGCCCCCCAGGGTGACGGCCGTGGTCGTGAGGTAGGAGGTCACCTCGTCCGCTTCGTCGCCCGCCTCGACGACGAGCTCGGTGAGGCGGTCGGCGCCGGGGCACACGACCTCGTCGGCGGCGATGCGGACACAGCCACCGGTGGCCACCACACGGTCGGCCGTGTCCCGGACGTGGATCGTGTCACCGGTGCGCCACAGGATGATCGTGTTGCCCACTCCCTCCGCCGCGGTGACCGTGACGAAGGTGCCCGACATCCTCACCAGCGTGCCCGCCGAGGCGTTGCCGGGCCGCTGCCCGACGGGGGTTGTCGCCGCCGCCGGCGCGGCGAGGGCCAGTGTGAGGCCGAGTGCCGCCGCCGCGACGGCGACGCTGTTCCGGCGGGGCGTTGCGTTGCTGTTCATGAGCTGCCTCCTGAAGGCGTTGGGGGATACTCACAGGCTCAGCGTGTCGATCTCCTTCAGTTCCTCCTCCGACAGCGGCCCTCCCTCCAGCGCGCCGAGGTTCTGGTCCAGCTGGTGGACGCCGCTGGCGCCGATGATCACCGAGGAGACCCGGGGATCGCGGAGCACCCAGGTGAGGGCCAGTTGCGACAGGCTCTGCCCGCGCCGGGCCGCCAGATCGCCCAGGGCACGCAGGCGCTCCAGCTTGGCGTGGGCCAGGGCCTCCTCCTTGAGGAAGTGGCCGACGGACATCCGCGATCCGGCGGGCACCTGCCCGGCCAGGTAGCGGCCCGTCAGCAGGCCCTGCGCGAGCGGCGAATAGGCGACCAGGCCCGTGCCGATGGCGGCGGCCGCCTCCAGCAGGCCGCCCTCGGG
>NZ_JBICYT010000113.1:0-1094 GCF_043201215.1 Streptomyces sp. NPDC048331
CTTAATTCACCGGCGAAACGATCATGCCGGTCCGGTTGATCCGGCCATCGCAACAGGGTCTGGGTTGGAGGCTGCGGGCTGCGGCCTCGCTGGTGCCGAGCACGGTCATTGGCCACCGTTTCCATTGGAAACTGCAGCCGCCTGCTTTGCCGAAGTCACCCGCGTTTGCCCAGCCAGCGGAGCAGTCCCTTGCGCCGCTGAGGAGGAACGGGCGGCGGAGGCCCGGCAGGCTTCGGAGGGATGAACACCTCTGCGGGTTCGACCGGTGCCGGTGGTGGGGTCGGGTGCTGGACCTGGGGCGGCACGGGCGGCGGCGCTTGGGTGGGTGGCGGAGTGAGGGGAGGGCGCGGTGCAAGGACGGCCTTGATGACACGTTCGGTGTTGTCCAGGTAGGGCGTGGCTGGCCGTTTCGGTGGGGAGAGTGCGGCCGGTGGCTGCACCGGTTCCGGTTGCCTCGCTGCGGGCTTCTGGTTCGTGGCCGCTGCTCGCTGGCGGGCTGTGACGGGCGGCGGGCACGTCGGCGTGGTGGGGCGGCCGGTTGCTTCGTCGTCGCTCCAGTAGGCGATCTGCCAGTGCGCGTCCGCGAAGAGCCGGAGCTGCGGGATGTGGCTGCGGGTGAGGACGGACCAGTCGCCGAGGGCCAGCACGTGGGTGCCAGGGGTGAGCGGGGTGATGAGGTTCTCGTACATGGAGCGCAGGACGACGTGGAAGCGGCCCTGCTGGGTGGGGACGTCGGTGGCGAGGGTGACGTACCGGCGGCCTCCGTTGTCGGTACGGACCGCTTGGACGGTGCCGTGGACCGCGACGGGGTAGGAGGCAGGCGTCGCACTGAGCTGCCGGACGTAGAGGGCAGCCATGGAGTCGTTGTCGGGGCCATAGCAGAACTCGCCCCAGGGGACCTGGGGGTGGCTGTGTGGCCGGACTTGAAACTTCTTCACGATCTTGGGGTCGAAACCGTGCATCTGCAGGAACCGGGCGATCTTCGCGGCGCTGGTGATCGCGGGCGGCAGCTTGGGGCGGACAGTGGTGACGTTCCGCGTGCGGACAACGCTCTCGGTTCCGGTGCCCGTCGGTTCGTCCGGGCCCGGTGCTCC
>NZ_JBICYT010000114.1:0-1092 GCF_043201215.1 Streptomyces sp. NPDC048331
GTCAGGACGGCCGGCAGGAAGGTCAGCGAAACGGCAGCACAGCAGATCATGGCGATCGCCACCGCCGGTCCCAGCGCGCGCTCGGAGGGCAGGGCGCTGAAGGAGAGCGTCATCATCGCGAAGGCGATGGTCGCCGCACTGGCCACCACGGGCGGGGCCGTTGCCCGCCACGCCGCAGCCATCGCCTGCACGGCGTCTTCCTGTTCGGCGAGTTCCTCGCGGTAGCGGGCCGCCAGGAGCAGGGCATAGTCGGTGCAGGCGCCGACGACCAGGACGAACACAATGCCCTGGGCCTGGCCGTCAATCGGCAGCCTGCCCGACCTTGCAAGTACGTACAGTGCCATGCACGCCACGGCCAGGGCCAGTACCGCTCCCGCCATCACCAGCAGCGGCATGAGCAGGCTGCGGTATACCAGCAGCAGAATCAGCAGGACGCCGCCGAGGGCGACGGCAAGCAGGGTGCCGTCGGTCCTCGCGAAGGCGTCGTCGAGGTCACGCTGCGCGGCCGCGGGCCCCGCCAGGTGCACGGTCGTACCCTCGACCGCTGCCGCCGCCTGGCCGATGGCGGTGAGCTGGGCGGGCAGATCGGCGGGCCCGGCCGCGATCACCGAAGTCAGGGCGCGGCCGTTCCCGGCGAGGACCGGCACCACGGCCGGGCCGGGGCCGGTAAGACGGGCGGTGACCTGACGTGCCGCCTCGAGCTGGCGCTCGGTGATCTGGTCTCCCCGGGTAGAGGGTGTCCAGATCACGGCGAGGGGCAGCGGCTGCCCCGCACCGGTCGGGTCGAGCAGCCGGACCAGCTTCGTGGACTCCGCCCCCGGCGGCAGCTGCATGTCCTGCCCGGCTTGCGTGACCTCGCTGAGCCGCACGGTGTAGGGGCCGGTGACCAAGGCGAGGACCAGCCAGAGCAGGAGCACGACGAGCGGACCTGTCCGAGTGAAGCTCCGCACGAAGACGCACCCCTTAGTTGATCACCGTCCGGTGCCGTCCCGCTGCAGAACAGGTGGCGTCCGGCGTTGCTGTCCTCATCCGATTCGGTACCGGAGCAGATCAGGGATGGGCGTGAACCTCGGACGTCACCCGAACGGCTCC
>NZ_JBICYT010000115.1:0-1040 GCF_043201215.1 Streptomyces sp. NPDC048331
GTGATGCGCAGGACCTCGCGGACGGTGAGTTCGTGCTCGGCCTCGATGCGTGCGAAGACGTGCTTGAGGTGGTCGGGGACGAGGGTGTCGACGTAGTGGCGGGCGATCCGTAGGTCGGTCTTGGCCAGGGTCATCTCGACGTTGGACAGGAAGTTGCGGAAGAAGTGCCAGCGTCCGCCCATCTCGGCGAGGACGTCCTCCTGGCCGGCCTCGCGCAGGGCCTTGAGGCCGGAGCCGACGCCGTACCAGCCGGGGACGATCTGGCGGGACTGGGTCCAGCCGAAGACCCAGGGGATGGCGCGCAGGCCGTCGAGGCCGGCGCCGGAGTCGGGGCGGCGGGAGGGTCGGGAGCCGAGGTGGAGGTCGGCGAGTTGGTCGACGGGGGTCGCGGCGAAGAAGTACGAGGGCAGGTCGGGGTCCTCGACGAGCGCCCGGTAGGCGGCGTGGGCGGCGTCGGAGACGACGTCCATGGCGGCGTCCCAGCGGGTGAGGGCCTCGTCGGACTGGCGGGGTGCGGTGTGCAGGGCGGAGGCCTGCAGGGTGGCCGCGACGGTCAGTTCGAGGTTCTCCCGGGCGAGGGAGGGGACGAGGTACTTGTCGGAGATGACCTCGCCCTGTTCGGTGACCTTGATCTCGCCTTCGAGGGTGCCCCAGGGTTGGGCGAGGATCGCGTCGTGGGAGGGGCCGCCGCCGCGGCCGACGGTGCCGCCGCGGCCGTGGAAGAGGCGCAGGCGGACGCCGTAGCGGTGGGCGACGTCGCGCAGTCGGCGCTGGGCGCGGTGGATCTCCCACTGGCTGGTGGTGATGCCGCCGAACTTGGAGGAGTCGGAGTAGCCGAGCATGACCTCCTGGACGTCGCCGCGCAGGGAGACCAGGCGTCGGTAGGAGGGGTCGGCGAGCATCTCGTCGAGGATGACGTCGGCGGCGCGCAGCTCGTCGGTGGTCTCCAGGAGCGGGACGATACCGATCTTCGCCCAGCCGGTGTGGAGATCGATGAGCCCGGCCTCACGGGCCAGGACGGCGGCCGCGAACACGTCGTC